>CBJMMB010000166.1:0-5645 GCA_966430775.1 uncultured Dyella sp.
CAACGTTCAACGGCACGTATCCGTATGCGCCGCACTTCACTGACGCGCCGGGTTTCCGCATGCACTACGTGGACGAGGGCCCGCGGCACGGGCAGGTGGTGCTGTGCCTGCATGGCGAGCCGACCTGGGGCTATCTGTTCCGGCACCTGATTGGCGCCTTGCGCGGCGCATATCGCGTGGTCGTGCCCGATCACATGGGCTTCGGCAAAAGCGCTACGCCGCAGGAGCGCAGCTATTGGCTGCAGGACCATATCGACAATCTGGAGCGCTTCGTGCTGGCGCTGGACCTGCGCGATATCACTCTAGTCGTGCACGATTTCGGCGGGCCGGTCGGCATGGGGCTGGCCGCGCGTCATCCGGATCGCATACGGCGCATCGTTTCCTGCAATGGCCCCACGCCTTTCGATCAAGCCGATGCGGCCGAACGGCTGAGCGCCAATGCCCAGGTGTCGCCCTGGTTCCAGTGGATACAGCAAGCGTACGCGGAAAGCCGGCTGGAAACCGTGCTGGGCGAACTCGGCTACAACATCTTGAGCACGCTCAAGCTCAATGGCTTCGAGAACCATGCGCTGATCGACGATACGTGGCTGCAGGCTTACGCGGCGCCTTTCGCCACCCCCGCCGAATGCGCCGGCGCAATCGGTTGGGCCAAGGGCTTTGCTTCTGGCGCGCATCAGATCGAAGTGCAGAGTGTGCAGGCGCTGGAAGCGATCAGGTCAAAGCCCGCGCTTGCCGTCTGGGGCATGGCCGATCGCACCCTGCATGCGGAACATTTCTTGCCGATGTTCACGGCACTGTTTCCGCAAGCGAGCATCCATAGGCTTGATGGCGTGGGTCATTACTGTTTTGAAGATGCGCCGGACGCGATTGCTGCGCATATCACCACGTTCTTGCAGCAAACCTAGGTAGGTTGGGGTGCAAACCCCAACATCCTGGCGCCCATGCATGACAACGTTGGGGTTTGCACCCCAACCTACAGAAACGCCCCGCGAAGGGGGCGTTGGTGTTGAGGTCGATAGCGCGATCAGTTGGGCAACGACAGATCGTCCAGTAACGCGTTCAGGAAGCGCGCCGCTTCGCCACCCGTCGCCGCACGATGGTCGAAGGTGAGGCTGATCGGCATGCGGCGATGCACTTCGATGCCGCCCATCACCGCCACCACATCGTGGCTGAGCTTGCCGGCGCCGATGATCGCCACGCACGGCGGTACCACCACCGGTGTCGCGTAGCGGCCGGCGAACATGCCGAAGTTGGACAGGCTGATGGTGTAGCCGCTGAGTTCCGACGGCGGAATGCTGCGGTCTTCCACCTGGGTGCGCAGGCGCTTGATACCGGCGCGGATGCCGTTGCCGTCGAGCACGTCGGCATTGCGCAGTGCGGGCACGAACAGGCCGTCTTCCGTATCGACGGCGATGCCGATGTCCACGTGCGGATGCAGGGTGCGGGTAAGGTTCTTACCGTCGAACCAGGCATTGAGTGCCGGGACCGCCTTGCACGCGGCGACGATGGCTCGGATCAGGCGGGCGGTGATGTCCTGCTTGCCGATCCAGGCGTGCAGGTCGGCATCGTCCACCAGCGTGGTCGGCACCACATTGGCGTGCGCTTCGGCCATCACGCGCGCCATGTTGCGGCGGACGCCCTTGAGTTGCTCCGGTTGGCCGCTCGCTTGCACGCTCGGCGGCGCGGTGCGCACCGGCTTGCCGGCCAGCGACACGGCGGTGCGTGCCGGTTCGGGCTGCGGCAGTTCGGGTGCGAGGTGGCGACCGGCGGATGCCGGCACGGCACGCGGCGGTGCTGCGCCAAGAGTCGCCGAGCCATTGGCAGCGGCGTTCTTAACGTCCTGCATGGTCACCACGCCATCGGCGCCGGTGGCGCGTACGCGGGTGATGTCTACCTTGAGCTTCTTGGCGAGCGCACGCACGGCGGGCACGGCCTTTACGCCGCCCACGCTGGAGGCTTGCTCCACGTGCACGTGGCTGCCGCTGACCATGGCGCCGACCACGGTGCCTTCGTCTTCGCGCTCGGTCTTGCCGTTGGCTTCGATCACGCCGCCTTCGTCGGACGCGGTGACTTTCTTCGGCTCAGCCGCCGCCGCTGCAGCAGCCTTCTTGGGGCCGTGGTGATGACCGGTGGACTCGGCCTCGGCGCGCTGCTTGGCGTTCGGGTCAGGCTCGAACTCGGCCAGCGCGGCGCCGGTCTCGATCACGTCGCCGGCGGCGCCATGCAGCTTGGCGACCTTGCCCGTGTACGGCGAAGGCACGTCGACGACCGCCTTGGCGGTTTCCATGGACACCAGCGGTGCGTCGAGCTTGATCTGATCGCCTTCCTTCACGTGCCACTCGACGATGGTGGCGTCGGGCAGGCCTTCGCCGAGGTCGGGGAGGTAGAACGTCTTGATGTCGGCCATGATGATTCCCGTCAAATTCGGTTGTCGTCATCCCGGCGCAGGCCGGGATCCAGTGTCGTTGTTTTGAGGCGCTGGGCCCCGGCGTTCACCGGGGCGACGAGCGCGCAGATAAATCAGCTCGCGGCCAGCGTACGCTTGGCCGCTTCCACCACACGCTCCGCGCTCGGCAGGTACTTCATCTCCAGGCGGAACAGCGGAATATGCGTATCCCAGCCGGTGACGCGCTCCACCGGCGCGAGCAGATCGTACAGACATTCCTCGGCGATGCGCGCAGCGATCTCAGCGCCGAAGCCAGCCGTCTTGGGCGCTTCGTGCAGGATCACGCAACGACCTGTTTTCTGCACCGATTCGGCGATGGTGTCGAAATCCAGCGGCGTGAGCGTGGCCACGTCGATCACTTCGGCGCTGATGCCTTCTTCGGCCAGCGCGTCGGCCGCTTCCAGCGCTTCCTTCACCTGCGCGCCCCAGGTCACGATGGTGACGTCGGTGCCGTCGCGCAGCACGAAGCACACGTCCAGCGGCAGCGCTTCGCCGTCGTCCGGCACTTCTTCCTTGTACTGGCGATAGATGCGCTTGGGTTCGAAGAACATCACCGGATCCGGATCGCGGATCGCCGCCAGCAGCAAACCGTATGCACGTGCGGGCGATGAAGGCATCACCACGCGCAGGCCGGGGATATTGGTGAACAGATGCTCGTTCGCTTCGGAATGATGCTCCGGCGCGCGAATGCCACCGCCCCATGGCGCACGCCACACGGCCGGCACGGTGATGCGGCCGCGCGTGCGGTTGCGCATGCGTGCGGCGTGGCAGGCGATCTGCTCCATCATCGGATAGATGAAGCCTTCGAACTGCGCTTCGGCGACCGGCTTCATGCCGGCGGCGGCCAGACCCACGGTGACGCCGGCGATGGTGGTTTCGTCCAGCGGCGTGTCGAGCACGCGCAGCGGACCGAACTTTTCCTGCAAGCCTTGCGTGGCACGAAATACGCCGCCGTTCACGCCGACGTCTTCACCCAGCACCACGACGCTTTCGTCGCGGGCCATTTCATACGCAAGAGCCTGGGTGACGGCTTCGATAAGAGTGATCTGTGCCATGGATTAGTGCGCCTTCTTGTCGAGCGAGAGCGCGAGGTCGCGCTGTTTGGCGAGGTCCGCGGGAACTTCGGCGAAGGTGTAGTCGAACATCGCGGTGACGGGCTGGGTCTTGGTCTGCAGGTAGGCGTTGACCTCGTTGTCCATCCACTCGTCGCACTCGGCCTTCCAGGCTTCTTCCTTCTTGTCGTCCCACACTTTCTTGGCGACCAGCCAGTTGCGCAGGCGCTTCATCGGCTCCTTCGCCCAGGCATCCTTCACTTCCTGCTCGCCGCGATAACGGCGTGCATCGTCGGCGGTGGTGTGATCGCTCAGGCGATAGGTGACCAGTTCCAGCACGCTGCCGCCTTCACCGTTGCGCGCGCGCTCCAGCGCGTCTTCCATCGCCTTGCGCACGGCGATGATGTCGTTGCCGTCCACCTGGATGCAGTACAGACCGGCGGCGATGCCTTTCTGCGCCAGCGTCGGCGCGCCGGACTGGATCTTGCGCGGCACCGAGATCGCCCACTGGTTGTTGACGATCACCGCCACCATCGGCAGGTTCTGCGCGCCGGCGATGTTGATGGCGCCGTAGAAGTCGCCCTTGGACGAACCACCATCGCCGATCGTGCACACCGCCACGCGCTTTTCGTTGCGGATCTTGAAGGCGAGCGCCGTACCTGCCGCATGCAGGCATTGCGTGGCGATCGGCACCGACCAGGCGAAGTCGTGGCGCGCCGGTTCCTTTTGATAATCGTTGCCGCGCTCGTCGCCGCCCCAGTACATGTACACCTCGCGCGGCTGCACGCCGCGATAGAGCTGCGCGCCGTATTCGCGATAGCTCACGGAAAGTACGTCTTCGGGCTTCATGGCGCTGCCGATGCCCACGTGCGAGGCTTCATGGCCAAGGCAGCTTGCGTAGGTGCCGAGCTTGCCGGTGCGCTGCAAGGCCACCGACTTGGCGTCGAACACGCGGGTGGACATCATCAGCTTGTACAGCTCGACCATGTGGTCGAGGTCTTTGGTGAACGCGGGCAGATCATCACGAACCTGCTTGCCTTCGGCATCGAGGTACTGCAGATATTCGATTTCAAACTTGGCGGCGATGGACACGACTCGCTCCCGGAAGGGGTAGGGGAAACGTTGCGGGGGGAGGCGCGGCCCATCCAGTGGGGCCGGACGCACTTGAGGATGCTCCGACTTATTTTACGCGGTCGTCACCGACGCTGTCCGTACAGTCGACGCAGCCCTTCTGGACCCAGACAAACGCCATTTGATAGCAGGCTGGCTTGTTGCGTCGCAAGGTACACTGCAGCATGCGAACCCGTACGTGGGTGTTCGTAATAGCGGTTAACATCAATCTTTTTGCGGGTTTGCGGGCGTCATGACGGATAACCAGCGGGACCTCGAAGCCGGTATCGAGCTGGACTTGAGCGGCCGGATGACCTACGGCGGTTATCTGCGCCTGGATCAATTGCTTAGCGCCCAGCAACCGGTGACCGACCCGCCGCATCACGACGAGATGCTGTTCATCGTGATGCACCAGGTGGCCGAGCTGTGGATGAAGCTGGCGATCCACGAGCTGAAGGCGGCGATCGCGCACCTGCGTATCGACGACGTGAACGAGTGCCTGAAAATTCTTGCGCGCGTCAAGCACGTGCAACGGCAGCTGTTCGAGCAATGGGCGGTGCTGGAAACGCTGACGCCGTCGGAGTACCTGGAATTTCGCGATGCGCTGGGTTCGTCGTCCGGATTCCAGTCGCTGCAGTACCGCATGATCGAATTCATGCTGGGCAACAAGAACGCGCAGATGCTCAAGGTTTTCGATTACGACCCGGCGGCACAGGCGCAATTGCGCGAAGTGCTGGAAGCCCCGGGTTTGTACGACGAATTCCTGCGCTATCTCGCGCGCCACGGCCACGACGTGCCGGCGACGCGGCTGGAGCGCGACTGGACCGAAGCGTATCAGCGCCATGAAGGCCTGTTGCCGGTGTTCAAGCGCATCTACGAGCAGCGCGCGGCGTTCTGGCCGGAATACCACATGTGCGAGCAACTGGTGGACGTGGAAGAGAGTTTCCAGCTCTGGCGTTTCCGCCATATGAAAACAGTGGAGCGCATCATCGGACACCGGCGCGGCACGGGTGGTTCCTCGGGCGTGGCGTTCCTGA
>CBJMMB010000167.1:0-5639 GCA_966430775.1 uncultured Dyella sp.
CTCATTGCAACCACTCCGTGAACGCTGCTCCAGCGCTCCATCGACAGATTGACCTTAACTAACCTTTCTTCTTGCCCGGCTTGCGACCGCCGGGTTTGGGCTGCGGCAGGTAACCGAGCGCTGCCCAGTCCGGCACGATGCGCGCGCTTTCCACCGCATCGTGCTCGAATTGAAAAACCTTGCCTTCTGCTTCAAGACCGATCTGGCTGGCTTCCACCGAAACGACCTTGCCGCGCAAGCGGCGGCGGCCTTCCAGCGGCGCCTTCAACAACACCTTGGCTTCCTGCCCGACCACCTTGGCGAACTGCTCGGCGGTGAACAGCGGCCGATCGATGCCCGGCGAAGATACTTCCAGCAGGTAATGGCCCGGAATCGGATCTTCCACGTCCAGCAGCGCGGAAAGTTCACGGCTGGCCGCTTCGCAATCGTCGAGAGTGACCTCGCGCCCATCGGTGTCGATGTATACGCGCAAGGTACTCTGCCCCTGCGAAGGGCTGAATTCCACACCGATGCATTCCAGCTGAAGATCCGCCAAAACCTCGGTAAAGCGTCGTGCTAGCGCTTGCGTGTCCAATCTCGTCGATACCGTTTCCGGAAACAAAAAATGGGCGCGAGCGGCCCATTCCCTTACCTTGCCGATGTCCCGCTCTGCTCGGCCTTTCCCTGCGTCCTATCGGGCCATTATGACTCGATAAAGCGCATCGCATCCTTGCGCCCAACAAAAAAGCCTCACGAGGAGGCTTTCTTGTCCAAGAAAGACCTGGTAGCGGGGGTAGGATTCGAACCTACGACCTTCGGGTTATGAGCCCGACGAGCTGCCAGACTGCTCCACCCCGCATCAGAGTCCGAGAATTCTAACGATCTGGCCGGATTCTTGCAAGCCCAAATCGCAAAGTTTTCTCATCCGTGCGTGAGCGAATCACTCTCCTCACCCTACGAAGGCCTGCTTGCACCAGCTCAGCAGCGGGCCCCAGTAAAGGCCAAGTGCAAGCAGCACCAACGCATTCAACGATAAAGCCACGCGCAGCGTGAAATCGGGTTGAAGACGCACTTCGGTGCCCGCTTCAGGCTTGTCGAAGTACATCACCTTGACCACGCGCAGGTAGTAATACAGACCGATGATGGCGAACACCGCACCGACGATCGCCAGCCATAGCATGTTGGCGTGGATCGCCGCCTGCAGCACCAGCAGCTTCGCGAAGAATCCGAACATCGGCGGCACGCCGGCCAGCGAGAACAGCGCGAGCATCATCAGGAACGCCATCCACGGCGCGCGCTGGTTCAGGCCCTTGAAGTCGTCGATGTTCTCGCATTCGAAACCGGCGCGACTGAGCGCGAGGATCACGCCGAAGGCCGCGGTGGACATCAGCGCGTAGCTCACCGCATAGAACATCGCCGCCGAATAGCCTTCCGGCCCCGCGTTGACCAGGCCCAGCAACAGGTAACCCATGTGCGAGATGGTCGAGTAGGCGAGCAGGCGCTTGAGGTTGCTCTGCACGATCGCCACTACGTTGCCGATCGCCAGCGACAGCACCGCGAGCGCGGCCAGCATTATCTGCCAGTGCTGGGCGTAATCGCCCATGCCGGTGGCGAGCAGGCGGAACGCCATGCCGAACGCGGCCAGCTTGGACGCCGAACCGATGAACGCGGTCACCGCCGTGGGTGAGCCTTCATACACATCCGGAATCCACATGTGGAACGGCGCGACACCGAGCTTGAACGCCACGCCGATCACCATGAACACCAGGCCGAACACCAACAGGTGCGGCATCGCGCTGTGAGGCGCGGCGGTGTGCAGCTGCGCCAGATCCAGCGTACCGGTGGCGCCGTACACCATCGACATGCCGTACAGCAGCATGCCGGAGGACAGCGCGCCCAGCACGAAGTACTTGATCGCGGCTTCGGAGGAAAGGCTGGAATCGCGGTTCAACGCGACCAGCGCATACGAGGACAGCGTCAGCAGTTCCAGGCCCAGGTAGACCATCACCAGATTGCCGGCCGAGACCAGCAGCATCACGCCGATCACCGCGAAGATCATCAGCGTGTAGAACTCGCCCGCATATAGCTTGCGGTCGATCATGTACGGACGGCCGTAGATGAAGACCAGGATGGTCGACAGCAAGGCGAACAGCTTCAGGATCGTGCCCAGCCCGTCGCGAATGAACATGCCGTTGAACGCAGTCACCGTGCCGGGCTGGAAGCGCAGCACGAGATAACCGGTGACGATCAGCACGCCGATGGAAAGCCAGTGCAGGTAGACGCGCTCCGCCGGCTTCATGAAGGCGTCGGCCAGCAGGAGAACGCATGCCGCCGTCACCAGAAAGAATTCCGGCAGCATGATCAGGATGTCGTTGATAGTCGGCATGGTCGTCTCGATCAGACCTTGTGAATAGCGAGCACTTGCACGAGCTGGTTCACCGAGGTGTCCATCAAGTGCGTGAGCGGCTCGGGCCATACGCCCAGCACCAGCACCGCGGCGGCGAACGCGCCCAGCACGAACCACTCGCGGCCGTTGATATCGGTCATTTCCGCCACGTGCGGGTTGGTGACTTCACCCCACAGCACGCGCTTGACCAGCCACAGCGTGTAGGCCGCGCCGATGATCAGGGTGAAGGCGGCGAACAGCGCGATCCACGGATTGGCGCTGAAGCTGGACAGGATCACCATGAATTCGCCCACGAAACCGCTGGTGCCCGGCAGGCCGCAGTTGGCCATGGCGAAGAACACGTAGAAGAAGCCGAACCAGGGCATCACGTTGATCACGCCGCCGTAGTCCTTGATCAGGCGGGTATGCAGGCGGTCATACAGCACGCCGATGCACGAGAACATCGCGCCGGAAACGAAACCGTGCGAGATCATCTGCACCATCGCGCCCTGCAGGCCCAGACGCGCAGCATCGGTATTGCCCTGCTCGCGCACCAGCATGAAGGCGATGAACACGCCCAGCGTGACGAAGCCCATGTGCGCCACGGACGAATACGCCACCAGCTTCTTCATGTCTTCCTGCACCAGCGCGACGTAGCCGATGTAGACCACCGCGATCAGGCTGAGCAGGATCACCACCCACGCGAACTGATGCGCAGCGTCCGGCACGATCGGCAGGGTGAAACGCAGGAAACCGTATCCGCCGATCTTCAGCATCACCGCCGCCAGCACCACCGAACCGCCGGTGGGCGCTTCCACGTGCGCATCCGGCAACCAGGTGTGCACCGGCACCATCGGCACCTTCACCGCGAAAGCGAGCAGGAAGGCAAAGAACAGCCAGCTCTGCTCCTGCATGCTCAGCGGCAGCGTGGCCAGCGTATGCAGATCGAACGTGCCCGCCTTCAGGTACAGGTAGATCAGGCCCACCAGCATGAAGATCGAGCCGAAGAACGTGTAGATGAAGAACTTCAAGGTGGCGTAGACGCGGCGCGGGCCACCCCAGATACCGATGAGGATGAACATCGGGATCAGCATCGCCTCGAAGAACACGTAGAACAGCAAGGCGTCGGTGGCGCAGAACACGCCGATCATCAGGCCTTCGAGCACCAGCATGGCGGCCATGTACTGGTGCGGCTTGTCCTGGATCACTTCCCAGGCGCCCACGATCACCAGGATGCCCACGAAGGTGGTCAGGAGGATCAGCGCGACGGAGATGCCGTCGACACCCAGGCCGTAATGCACGTTGAGGGACTCGATCCACAGATGGCTTTCGACCAGCTGCATCCCGGCCACGTCAGCGTGGTACTGCGGAATGAGGAACAGGCTGACGGCGAAGGTGAGGATCGCCATCAACAGGGCAATCCAGCGCGCCGTATTGGGACGGCCGGAGCCGGCCAGCAACACGGGCACCGCGCCGACGATGGGCAGCCAGATCAGCAGGCTGAGCAGATGATTGAACATGGAGCTCGATTCCCTTTAGTGCCCGACCAGCCAATACCCGCCCAGGAGCAGGATCAGGCCGAGGATCATCGCGAACGCATAGTGGTACAGATAACCGGACTGCACGCGGCGCACGCCCGAGGCGATGCGCTGCACCAGGCTGGCCGAACCGTCGATCAGCACGCCGTCGATCACGGCGGCATCGCCACCCTTCCAGAACATGCGGCCCAGCTTCACTCCGCCGCGGGCGAAGATCGCGAAGTAGATGTCGTCGACCCAGTATTTGCGGTCGAGGATCACCCAGAACGGCTTGAGCGCGGACTTGATCTTGCCGGCAAGCGACGGATTGAACAGGTAGATGTAAGTGGTTAGCGCGAAAGCCGCCAGCACCAGATAGAACGGAGGTTGATGGAGACCCGCCAGACCGGCAGACGCCCAACCGTCGAATTCCTTCGCCATCTCGCCCAACACATTGTTGGCTTCGTCGACATGGATCGCGCCGCCGAACCAGCCGCTGTAGAGCAGCGGCTTGGCGGTGGCCGCACCGACCAGCAGCGACGGAATCGCCAGCAGGATCAGCGGCAGTGTCACCACCCACGGCGATTCCTTCGGCGCATGTTCCAGCACGCCCGGCTCGTGGCCGCCATGGCCGCCGTGCTTGGCCGGATCGTCGGTCATCGCGTGCGCGTGCGGACCGCTCACGTCGGCATGCACCGGATGATGATGCGCATGCGTGTCCTTGCCCTGGTCATGGCCGTGCGCGTCGTGGTGATCATGGTGATGATGCTCGACGCGGAAACGCTCCTTGCCATGGAAGGTCAGGTACATCTGGCGGAACGTATACGTGGCGGTGACGAATGCGCCTACCAGCACGCAGACGTAGGCGTAGCCCGCACCCCAGCGATGCGAGTAATGCACCGCTTCGATGATCGCATCCTTCGAGTAGAAGCCCGAGAAGAACGGCACGCCGCATAGCGCCAGCGCACCGATCCACATGGTGATCCAGGTGATCGGCATGTACTTGCGCAGGCCGCCCATGTAGCGCATGTCCTGCTCATGGTGCATGGCGATGATCACCGAACCGGCACCGAGGAACAGCAGCGCCTTGAAGAACGCATGCGTCATCAGATGGAACACCGCGCCGGCGTAGGCCGACACGCCCAGCGCCACGGTCATGTAGCCCAGCTGCGACAGCGTCGAATACGCCACCACGCGCTTGATGTCGTTCTGCACGATGCCGATCAGGCCGGTGAACAGCGCACCGGTGGCGCCGATCACCAGCACCACGCTCAGCGCGGTTTCCGACAGCTCGTACAGCGGCGACATGCGCGCCACCATGAAGATGCCGGCGGTCACCATCGTCGCGGCGTGGATCAGTGCGGAGATCGGGGTGGGACCTTCCATCGAATCGGGCAGCCACACGTGCAGCGGCACCTGCGCGGATTTGCCCATCGCGCCGATGAACAGCAGGATGCAGATCACCGTGGCCGCATCCCAGTGGATGTTCTGGGTGAGTGTGAGGGTCTTGCCCACCAGCGTCGGCGCCGCGCTGAACGCGGTGGCGTAGTCCAACGTGCCGAGGAAGAACAGCACCGCCGAGATACCCAGCAGGAAGCCGAAGTCGCCCACGCGGTTGACCAGGAACGCCTTGAGGTTCGCGAAGATCGCCGTCGGGCGCTTGAACCAGAAGCCGATCAACAGGTACGACACCAGGCCCACCGCTTCCCAGCCGAAGAACAGCTGCAGGAAGTTGTTGCTCATCACGAGCATCAACA
>CBJMMB010000168.1:0-5634 GCA_966430775.1 uncultured Dyella sp.
AGATGAGTACAGGCAAACCGCAGTTGCAGATGGTTGCCGTATTCGTCGTGCGTGTAGTTCAAGTCGCTGGCCATCGCGCGCACGAGGTGGATGCCCAGGCCGCCGATCTCTTCCTTGTCCGCCAGATCGCCGGTCAGGCTGGGGGTACCGAATTGCAGGGGATCGAAGGGTTCGCCGTCGTGATTGAGCTCCAGCAGAACTGCCTCTTCCGCCACCGTGAGGCGCAGGCCGATGGTTCCTTCGCGTTCCTCGGCGCGCCCGTGCTGCACCATGTTGACCATCAGCTCTTCGAGCACCAGGCGCACGTCGGCGCGCACATCGTCGCGCACGCCGGCCATGCGCAGGGTTTCGTCGCAACGCCCCAGCGTATCGAACACGTCATGCAGCGAGGCGGGAAAAACCAGGTCGAGCATCGACGCCCCCTTTTCCAGGCCAACGTGGTTCCAGCGTAATGCAAGTATCGCGATGTCGTCGGCCTGGCCCTGGCCGGCCGAATACTGTTCGATGTCGTCGACCAGGAATTTCACCGGATCGCCGCCGCCCTCGTCGTGATGCTGGCCGATGCGGGCGACGATCCGCTCGCTGCCATAGGGAAGCAGCGCGGTGTTGGCCGCTTCAGTGACGCCATCCGTATACATCAGCAAGGTATCGCCCGGCCGCAGGCGGATGCGCTGGATGGGATAGGCCGCGTCTTCCTCCAGGCCCAATGCAGGCCCCGAGGCGAGCGACAGCAATTGCGGCGGCGAAGCGCTGCCCCACAGCACCGGCGGATCGTGCCCCGCACTGGCCAGGGCCATGTTGCCGCTCACCGCATCCAGAAAGCCGCACAGCAGGGTGACGAACATGCAGTTGTCGTTGTTCTTGCACAGCTCCCGGTTGAGCAGCTGCAGCAGTTGCTGGGGCGATTGCGCGCGGGACGACAGCGCCTTGGCCAGGGTGATGGTGCGCGCCATGAACAAGGCGGCGGGAATGCCCTTGTCGGCCACGTCGCCGATGATCACGCAGAAACGCTGGCCGGGCAGCATGAAATAGCTATAGAGATCACCGCCCACAGTCCGCGCCGGTTTCAGGGCGGCGTACAGTTCGAAGTTCTGGCAGCGCGCATCCAGGTAATGCGGACCCGGCAGCAACGCGGTCTGGATCTGCTGGGCGATTTCCAGCTCGCTGGACAAGCGTTCCTGCTCGCGCGCAATGCGTGTGAGCTCGACCAGATGCGCCGCCAGCTCCAGTCGCATCTTGTCGAAGGCATGAGTGAGCCGACCGACTTCGTCCGCCCTGCGCACCTTCGGCAAGGCGAAATCCAGTGCGCCGCGCGCGACGAATTCCGCCCGCTCCGCCAGCACGCCGAGCGGCGTCAGCAGGCGACCGATGATCATCATGGTGAGCACGGCAAGCAGCAGCAGCGTCAATGCACCAATGGCGAACGCCGACAAGAAGGCGTGCCGTACCTGCGCGTAGATCAGCTCATCGGGAACGACCAGCACCAGGTTCCAATCCGTGCCGCGGATCGGTTGCGCATAAATCCACATCTTTCCGTCTTGCTGGCTGGGCCAATGCGTGCTCGACCAGCCATCGACGGAGGTATCTCCTTGCAAAGCACGCAGCAGCGTCGCGTCGGCCAGTTTCCCCACCAGGCCGGGCGTATCGTTGGCTAGGTACGTACCCTGTTGGTCGACCACGAACGCACGCGTGCCCAGCGGAATATCCATTGACAGCAACACGCTTTGCAGCCAGTCGAGCGTGACATCCGCATTGACCACGCCGATAACCTTGCCATCCACCTGCATGGTCGAGGAATAACTGACCAGCCGCCGATGCCGCGATTGCGACAGGAACGGCGCATGCCAGCAGCCGCGATCGCAGTCGACACCCTGCTTGAACCAGGGCGCTTCCCAATACGGCTTGGGGTCTTTGAGCAGATCGCGGCGCACTAGCGAGCCGTCGTATTGGCGACTGACGAACGGCGACTGACCAGCGTTTTTTGCCGCGGGCGTACCCGGAATGAAAGCGGCCGCCAAACCTGCCAGGTCGGCGTTGTTGGTCATCGCGTCATGGATCAGCGGCTCGGCATCCAGCGGACGCGGCCCGATGATCGCCGCCAATACGCGCGCGGTATTGGTGACCTTGTCCATGCGTTCCTGGATCAGGCTGCCGCCCTGGCTGGCGAGCGCCTCGGTTTCGCGGTGCGCCTGCTGCAAAAGCTGCTGACCGACCATGTGGAACAACAGAAATCCGCTCGCAACGAAGACCACCGTTGCGCCAGAGAGCACCCACACGGCCAACCGCGAAGCGAGGCTACGCAATACCATGATTCCCCCAGCGAGGTCATAGCCGTCGTCCGGAGATGCTTGGAGCGAGCGGGACGGCTACGAACGGGGGCGCCAGCAAGCCCCTTTCGATCGATGGTAGATCAAGCCATCACGATCAATGCGCGCACGCCGTCACAGCACGGACGGCGACGTTGCGCTAATGCGGTCGCAGGATTTAGCGGGACGGCTTCGATGCCATCTGCAGCGGTGCGTGCTTGCGAGGTTCCTGCACCAGCTTGCGCCACCACGGCTGTACGGCTTCGGCGTGATCCGGTTCGAACGGCTCGCCAAGCAACGGCATCACCAGGCCTTCCGGCGATCGGGCATACAGCACTTCCGCCGGTTCCGCCCACGGATGCATCGCCAGGTTGAAAGTGGCCCAGTGCACCGGCAGGAATCGTCCGCTGCCCAGTTGCGCCCATGCCTGCAGCGCGTTTTCAGGGCCGAGATGGATGCTGCCCCAAGAGGGATGAAACGCACCGACTTCGATCATCACCAGATCGAACGGCCCGAGCCGCTGGCCGATTTCCGTAAACAGCGGCGAAAGCCCGGTGTCGCCGCTGAAGAACACCGCATGCCGCTCGCCGCGCATCACGAACGACGACCACAGCGTGCTGTTGCGATCCTTCAAGCCGCGCCCGGAAAAGTGATGCGACGGTGCGGCGGTGATGGTCAGTCCGTCGACGACGGTGGTGCTTTCCCACCAGTCCAATTCGATGATGCGCTCCGGCGGCACGCCCCACGCTTCCAGATGCGCGCCCACGCCCAGCGAGGTGATGAAGGGTACGTTCAACGCGGCGAGCGCGCGGATGCTCATGTAATCGAGATGATCGTAATGATCATGCGAGATCACGATCGCATCGAGCGGCGGCAACGCGTCGATCGCCACCGGCACCGGCTGGAAACGCTTCGGGCCCAGGAACGAAAACGGCGATGCACGATCGCCCCACACCGGATCGGTCAGCACGCGCCGTCCGTCGATTTCCAGCAGCACGGTGGAATGGCCGAGCCAGGTTGCGCGCAAACCCGATTGCACACGACGCGTCCACGCCGCACGCGGATCGAGCGAGGGCAACGGGCGCGAAGGCACGCGATGTTCCTTGCCGCGAAACATGAAGTCGACCAGCGAGGTCTTCTGTTCCAGATCGCGCAACGTGCTTGCCGGATAGGTATTGATGAACCCGCCATCGGCGTATTGCCGGGAGGCGCGCATGCGCTCCAGGCGAAGTCCTTGGAATTTCTGGCGGGACCGTGACATGGGTGACCTCTGCAAACCGAAACGACTTGGCTGCGTTCGCCGCAACCTGTGCGGCTAGGTATGTGTCCTGCCGGGCGCTTATCCAAGGTGCCTGTGCCGTTGGTTGGGCCAGCTTTCATACGGCATTTGGCGCACCGTGGCGTTTGCCCGGTACAGGAAAACGATCGCGGGCCATGCCATGCGGCCCCGCGATCGCATCCAGCCGATTACGTTGACGTCGGCTTCAGCAGATCGGCAAGCCCGACCCGGTGCAGCATCTCCGCACGCAGCCGGTCGGTGACCGTGAAGCCGACGTCGGCGCCGTCTTCGGTGGGGTCGACATGCACGCGGAACGGCCGCTTGCCGCAGGGCGCATCCACCACATTCACGATCGCCTCGGCCACCAGGTTCGCATTCGCATCCGGTGGCACGATCTCCGCGAATGCTTTCTGCACCTGTTCGCCGAAACCAGCATACGGGCCGGCTTCGTATTCGGCCACGCGTGCTTCATCGGCCGGTTGACCGCTGTGCGCGAAATGATTGGTGCCGCGGGTAAACGCGCCGGGCACGATGATCGAGGTTTCGATGCCCCAGCGTGACAGCTCGCGCGCATATTGAATGGCGATCGCATCCATCGCCGCCTTGGCGCCGAAATAAGGCGCCAGATACGGCGGCGTGCCGCCGGCGACGCTGCTGCTGGATACCCACACCAGCAACCCTTGCCGCTGCTGGCGCAGATGCGGCAGCACCGCGCGGTTCACACGTTGCGTGCTCAGCACGTTCACGTCGTAAAGCTGCGCGTACTGCTCGGGCGTGAACGCTTCGGCCGGGCCGAACACCATATGGCCGGCGTTATGCACCAGCACATCGATGTGACCGTGCTCGGCGATGATAGTCGCCACCGCCGCATCGATCGAATCCTGCGATTGCACGTCCATCTCGATACTGCGCAGATCCACGCCATTGCTCTTCGCCAATGCGGCCATCTGTTCGACCACGGCGGCGTTACGGCTGGTGGTGTTGCGCATCGACGCGTAAACCGTGTGACCAGCCTTGGCCAATGCTTCGGCAGTGAGACGGCCGAAACCGCTGGATGCGCCGGTGATAAGAATGATCTTGTTCATGACGATGTGCTCCTCGTTGCTCAAACCATGCCGCCGTTGGCGCGCAACACCTGGCCGTTGATCCAGCCGCCGTCGGGGCCGGCAAGGAAGGCCACCGCGTTGGCGATGTCGGCCGGCGTGCCCAGGCGTTCCAGCGGATTCATCTTGGCCAGGCGATCGATCAGCTCCGGCGATTTGCCGTCGAGGAATAGATCCGTCGCCGTCGGGCCAGGCGCCACCGCATTCACGGTGATCGCGCGACCGCGCAGTTCCTTGGAAAGAATCGCGGTGAAGGTTTCCACCGCGGCCTTGGTGGCGGCGTACACGCCGTAGGTCTCCATCTTCAAACCCACCAGGCTGCTGGAGAGATTGATGATGCGGCCGCCATCGCGCAGGCGACACGCGGCCTGGCGCAAGGTGTTGAACGTACCTTTCAGGTTCACCGCGATGTGGCTGTCGAATAGCGCATCGTCGCTTTCGGCCAGGCGCGCCAGCTTCATGATGCCGGCGTTGTTGACCAGCACGTCGACCCCGCCGTAGGCCGCTTCGGCCGCATCGAACAGGCGCGCCACCGCGGCCGGGTCGCTGACGTCCGCCCGCGCGGTGATGGCATGGCCGCCCACCTTCTCGATCTCGCCGGCCAGTTGCTCGGCCTCGGCAGCCTTGCCGGCGTAATTGATCACCACCGTAAAGCCATCACCGGCCAGGCGCCGGGCGATGGCGGCGCCGATGCCGCGCGAGCCGCCGGTCACGATGGCCACTTTTGCTTGGGGTTTCATAGGTTTCTCCGAGGTAGATAAGCCGCCGGGCGGCGGTGCGGAGGAACTATGAGCTTTCGTCCCGGCGAGATAATCCGGCTAGAATGCACATCGCTATTTCCATGGCGCGAACAATCGGGGGACGAGATGGACCGTCTGGACGTGATGCGGCTATTCGCGCGGATCGTGGAGCGGCGCAGCTTCACCCTGGCCGCGAACGACATGGA
>CBJMMB010000169.1:0-5616 GCA_966430775.1 uncultured Dyella sp.
GGAGCTGGTGAAGGCCATCGAAGAGAAGTTTGGCGTGTCCGCCGCCGCTCCGGTCGTCATGGCCGCTGGTGGTGGCGCCGCTGCCCCGGCCGCCGAAGAGAAGACCGAATTCGACGTCGTGCTGGTGAACGCCGGCGACAAGAAGGTCGACGTGATCAAAGCTGTCCGCGCGATCACCGGCCTGGGCCTGAAGGAAGCCAAGGACCTCACCGAGTCCGGCGGCGTTCTGAAGGAAGCCGTGTCGAAGGAAGACGCCGAGAAGTTCAAGAAGGACCTCGAAGCCGCCGGCGCCAAGGTCGAACTGAAGTAATTGGCGCCCTTGCGCGCCATCAGTTTGATCCAGCGCAAGCCAAGCCTGGGGACGTAAGTCCCCGGGCTTTGCCCGCTTCACGTAGCTGCGAAGCAGCTACGTACGGGCCACGGATGGCCCGTCGTGAACCAAGTGCTTGCACTTGGTTCATCGGAGCCCGGTCATCGGACCGGGCGTGTCTGAAAAAGGGCAGGAGCCCTTTTTCAAACACATCAAGAACGGACGCTCTGGATGTCGGGTGTCGCGAATAGGGTTTTTGTAGGCAAGAGCCGCTATTCACGATCCCCCAGATCCTGAGCTTTCCCAATTTAGCCGGTGTGTGCACCACCGGCGCCACAGCGAACCGAGGCGTCACCGACCATGACCTACTCGTTTACCGAGAAGAAGCGCATCCGCAAGGATTTCGGCAAGCGTCCGCCCGTACTGGGCGTACCCAACCTGCTGACGATCCAGACCGATTCCTACCGTGAATTCCTGCAGGAGGACGTTGCTCCCAAGCAGCGCGAAGACAAAGGTCTGCACGCCGCCTTGAAGTCCGTGTTCCCGATCGTCAGCTATTCGGGCAATGCGGCCCTCGAATACGTCGATTACCGCCTCGGTGAACCGCCGTTCGACGAACGCGAATGCCGCAACCGCGGCATGACCTTCGGCGCGCCGCTGCGCGTCACCGTGCGTCTGGTGATCTACGACAAGGACAGCCCGGCCTCGAAGAAGGCCGTCAAGTACGTGAAGGAGCAGGAAGTCTACATGGGCGAAATTCCGCTCATGACCGACACCGGTACCTTCATCATCAACGGCACCGAGCGCGTGATCGTGTCGCAGCTGCATCGTTCGCCGGGCGTGTTCTTCGATCACGACCGCGGCAAGACGCACAGCTCCGGCAAGCTGCTGTTTTCCGCGCGCGTGATTCCTTACCGCGGCTCCTGGCTCGACTTCGAATTCGATCCGAAGGATGCGCTGTTCACCCGTATCGACCGCCGCCGCAAGCTGCCGGTGACGGTGCTGCTGCGTGCGCTCGGCTACAGCAACGAAGAGATGCTCAGCATCTTCTTCGAGCACAACGTGTTCCACCTCGGCAAGAAAGGCGGCACCACGCTGGAGCTGGTCGCCGAACGCCTGCGCGGTGAAACGCTGAGCTTCGACTTGATGATCGGCGACAAGGTGCTGGTGGAAGCCGGCAAGCGCATCACTGCGCGCCACGTGCGCCAGCTCGCGGCCGAGAACATCACCGCGCTGGAAGTGCCGGACGATTATCCGATCGGCCGCATCCTGGCGATCGACGTGGTCGATCCGAAGACCGGCGAGCTGCTGGCTTCGGCGAACGACGAAATCACCGCCGAGCAGCTGGAAAACTTCCGCAAGGCCGGCATCGAAACGCTGCCCACGCTGTACGTGAACGATCTCGATCGCGGCGCGTACATCTCGCACACCCTGCGCATCGACAACACCAAGACGCAGCTCGAAGCGCTGGTGGAAATCTATCGCATGATGCGTCCGGGCGAGCCGCCGACCAAGGAAGCGGCGCAGAACCTGTTCTTCAACCTGTTCTTCACCTTCGACCGCTACGACCTGTCGGCCGTGGGTCGCATGAAGTTCAACCGTCGCGTCGGCCGCAAGGAAATCCTCGGCCCTGGCGTGCTGTTCGACCAGAAGTACTTCGGCGAACTGAAGAGCGAAGAGGCGCAGGCGCTGGTCGCCTCGCAGGGTGAGCAGTCCGACATCCTCGACGTGCTGAAGGTGCTGATCGACATCAAGAACGGCCACGGCACGGTGGACGACATCGACCATCTCGGCAACCGCCGCGTGCGTTCGGTCGGCGAAATGGCGGAAAACACCTTCCGCATCGGCCTGGTGCGCGTGGAGCGCGCCGTGCGCGAGCGCCTGTCGCTGGCCGAAGCCGATGGCCTGACGCCGCAGGATCTGATCAACGCCAAGCCGGTGGCGGCGGCGGTGAAGGAATTCTTCGGTTCCTCGCAGCTCTCGCAGTTCATGGACCAGAACAACCCGCTGTCGGAAGTGACGCACAAGCGCCGCGTGTCCGCGCTGGGCCCAGGCGGCCTGACGCGCGAGCGCGCCGGCTTCGAAGTGCGCGACGTGCATCCCACGCACTACGGCCGCGTCTGCACCATCGAAACGCCGGAAGGTCCGAACATCGGCCTGATCAACTCGCTCGCCGTGTACGCGCGCACCAACCAGTACGGCTTCCTCGAGACGCCGTACCGCAAGGTCGTGAACGGCAAGGTCACCAACCAGGTGGATTACCTGTCGGCGATCGAAGAAGGCGACCACGTGATCGCGCAGGCGAACTCGCCGCTCAGCAAGGACGGTGGCTTCGTCGAAGACTTCGTGTCCTGCCGTTTCCGTGGTGAATCCGAGCTGCGTCCGTCGGCCGAGATCAACTACATGGACGTCTCGCCGATGCAGACCGTGTCGGTCGCCGCGGCGCTGGTGCCGTTCCTGGAACACGACGACGCGAACCGCGCGCTGATGGGCGCGAACATGCAGCGCCAGGCCGTGCCGACGCTGCGTTCGCAGACCCCGCTGGTGGGCACCGGCATTGAGCGCGCGGTGGCGCGTGACTCGGGCGTGATCGTCACCGCCAAGCGCGGCGGCGTGATCGACCAGGTCGATGCGGCGCGTATCGTGGTGCGCGTGAACGAGGCCGAAGTCGGCGAAAGCGATGCCGGCGTCGACATCTACACGCTGACCAAGTACACCCGTTCCAACCAGAACACCAACCTCAACCAGCGCCCGCTGGTGAACGTGGGTGACGTGGTGGCCAAGGGCGACACGCTGGCCGACGGTTCGTCGACGGATCTGGGCGAGCTCGCGCTCGGCCAGAACATGCTGATCGCCTTCATGCCGTGGAACGGCTACAACTTCGAAGACTCGATCCTGCTCTCCGAGCGCGTCGTGCAGGAAGACCGCTACACCTCGATCCACATCGAGGAGCTGTCCTGCATCGCGCGTGACACCAAGCTGGGTGCGGAAGAAATCACCGCCGACATCCCGAACGTGGGCGAACAGGCGCTGGCGCGCCTGGACGAATCCGGCATCGTGTACATCGGTGCGGAAGTGAAGGCCGGCGACATCCTGGTCGGCAAGGTCACGCCCAAGGGCGAAAGCCAGCTCACGCCGGAAGAAAAGCTGCTGCGCGCGATCTTCGGCGAGAAGGCGTCCGACGTGAAGGACAGCTCGCTGCGCGTGCCGCCGGGCATGGACGGCACCGTCATCGACGTGCAGGTGTTCACGCGCGACGGCATCGAGAAGGACAAGCGTGCGCGCCAGATCGAAGAGATGGAAATCAAGCGCATCCGCAAGGACTTCGACGACCAGTTCCGCATCCTCGAAGGCGCGATCTACAACCGTATGCGCGCACAGCTGGTCGGCAAGGTCGCCAACAGCGGCCCGGCCGGTCTCAAGCGCGGTGCCGAGATCACCAGCGAATACCTGGACGGCCTGAAGAAGGACGACTGGTTCAAGGTCAACCCGAAGGACGAGGCCACGGTCGAGTTCCTCGAGCGCGCGGCCGAACAGGTCAAGCGTCACCGGGAAGAATTCGACAAGCGCTTCAAGGAGAAGCAGGCCAAGATCACCCAGGGCGACGACCTCGCGCCGGGCGTGCTGAAGATGGTCAAGGTGTTCCTGGCCGTGAAGCGTCGCATCCAGCCGGGCGACAAGATGGCCGGCCGCCACGGTAACAAGGGCGTGGTGTCCAACGTGGTGCCGGTGGAAGACATGCCGTACATGGCGGACGGCACCTCGATCGACATCTGCCTGAACCCGCTGGGCGTGCCCTCGCGTATGAACATCGGCCAGATTCTGGAAGTGCATCTTGGCTGGGCCGCAAAGGGCCTGGGCAAGAAGATCCAGAACATGCTCGAAGCGCAGGAGAAGGTGGCGAAGATCCGCGAGTTCCTCGACCAGATCTACAACCACCACGTTGCCGGCGCCGTGCAGCACGTCGACCTGAAGTCGCTCACCGATGAGGAAATCCTCACCCTGGCGAAGAACCTGCAGGAAGGCGTGCCGATGGCCACGCCGGTGTTCGACGGTGCCGAGGAAGCCGAACTGAAGGCGATGCTGAAGCTGGCGGACCTGCCCGAATCCGGTCAGACCATGCTGTACGACGGCCGCACCGGCGAGGCGTTCGATCGCCCGGTCACCGTCGGCTACATGCACTACCTCAAACTCAACCACTTGGTCGACGACAAGATGCACGCGCGTTCGACCGGTCCGTACTCGCTCGTCACCCAGCAGCCGCTGGGCGGCAAGGCGCAGTTCGGCGGTCAGCGTTTCGGCGAAATGGAAGTCTGGGCGCTCGAGGCCTACGGCGCGGCTTACACCCTGCAGGAAATGCTCACGGTGAAGTCCGACGACGTGCAGGGCCGCAACCAGATGTACAAGAACATCGTCGACGGCAACCACGAGATGGCGGCGGGCATGCCGGAATCCTTCAACGTGTTGGTGAAGGAAATCCGCTCGCTTGGCATCGACATCGACCTGGAAGAGATCAAGTAACCCGCGGGTTACAGGAGCTTATGCAATGAAAGATTTGCTCAATCTGTTCAATCAGCAGCGCACCACGCCTGAGTTCGATTCGATCAAGATCGCGCTGGCGTCGCCGGAGCTGATCCGTTCCTGGTCGTACGGCGAGGTGAAGAAGCCCGAAACGATCAACTACCGCACCTTCAAGCCGGAGCGTGACGGCCTGTTCTGCGCCGCCATCTTCGGCCCGATCAAGGACTACGAGTGCCTGTGCGGCAAGTACAAGCGCATGAAGCACCGCGGCGTGGTCTGCGAAAAGTGCGGCACCGAAGTCACGCTGGCCAAGGTGCGTCGCGAGCGCATGGGCCACATCGAGCTGGCCAGCCCGGTCGCGCACATCTGGTTCCTGAAGTCGCTGCCGTCGCGCATCGGCTTGATGCTGGACATGACCCTGCGCGACATCGAGCGCATCCTGTACTTCGAAGCCTTCGTGGTGATCGATCCGGGTTTGACCGCGCTCGAGCGCGGCCAGCTGCTCAGCGAAGACCAGTACCTCGAAGCCGTGGAAGAGCACGGCGACGAGTTCGACGCCCGCATGGGTGCCGAGGCTGTCTATGAACTGCTGAAGTCGCTGGATCTTCCGGGTGAAGTGATTCGCCTCAAGGAAGAAATCGCCTCGACCAATTCGGAAACCAAGCTCAAGCGCCTCACCAAGCGCGTGAAGCTGATCGAGGCCTTCCTCGAGTCCGGCAACCGTCCGGAGTGGATGGTCATGACCGTGCTGCCGGTGCTGCCGCCGGACCTGCGTCCGCTGGTGC
>CBJMMB010000170.1:0-5582 GCA_966430775.1 uncultured Dyella sp.
CCCAGCACACGACGATCGGTCAGCGCCGCGCCCATGGTGTTGGCGATGCGCAGGGCGCCGGCGGCGGCACGGCTGGAGCTGCCGCCGACATGCTTGGGTTGCGGTGGCCGCGCTTCGCTGCTGCGCACGCGTTCGCCACGGCGGTAGCGGCGTGGCGCCAATACGATCTCGGTGGCGTTTTCCAGGTCTTTTTCGTATTGCCGCGCCAGTTGCGAGGCGAAGCCGGCGTCTTCGATCGCCACGTCGATCTCGCGGTTGTTCAACCAGCTGGCGAGGTTGAGATTGGATGAACCGACGCGCGCCCATTGCCCATCCGCCACCGCGGTCTTGGCGTGCAGCATCGAGCCGTTCCATTCGAACACGCGGATGCCGGCCTTGAGCAGCGGCCGGTAGCCGGCGCGGGACATGCCGGCCACCAGCGGAATGTCGCTGGTGCCGGGCACCAGCAGGCGCACGTCCACGCCATCGCGGGCGGCGGCGGACAGCGCTTGCACATACGGGGCGACGCCGACGAAATACGCATCGGTCAGCCACAGCGTGCGGCGCGCCATCGCCGCGATCAGCTGATCGAGCCGGTACATGCCGGCGGTGGCCGGTTGCGTGGCGATGACGCGCAATGCAACGCTGCCTGCTTCGACGTGTTCCGGTACCGGCGCATAAATAGGATGCGATCCCCCTGCGGCAATCCAGCTGTCGGCGAAGGCGGCTTCCAGTTCCAGCACGGCCGGGCCGCGCAAGGCCAGCCCGGTATCGCGCCACGGCGGCACCTTGCGCGCGGCATCACCCAGCCACTTGGCGCTGATGCATACGCCGGAAAGAAAGCCCAGCGTCCCGTCCACCACCAGCTGCTTGCGATGATCGCGGCTCATCCAGCCCAGCGCCTGTCCAAGCTGCGGCGGATTGAACACGCGCACTTCACCGCCGGCTTCACGCAAGGGTTTCCAGAATGCGGAACGGGATTGCCCGAGGCAACCCAGCCAGTCGACGATCACGGACACCTGCACGCCGCTGCGCGCGCGTTCGACCAGGGCGTCACGGAATGCGCGGCCCACCTCGTCGTCGCGGACGATGTAGTTCTCCAGCAAGACCCGATGCCGTGCCGCGCGGATCGCAGCCAGCCAGGCATCGAAGTGCTGCTGCGCGTCGATCAACAGATCCACCCGGTTGCCGCCAAGCAAGGGCGCACCGGCGGCCCGGCTCAATGCCTGCTCGGCGAGTACGCGATTGGCGGTAGGCGGAGGCGTAGCCATTGCAAGGAAACGGGGAATAGCGCGTAGGTTGGGTTAGCGCAGCGTAACCCAACGATCCGTCCAACATGATGGATGGGTTCGGCTTGCGCACGCCAACCCCATCCACGCACTTCCCCGTTTCCCGCTTTCTGGCATGATCGCCCCATGTTGCCAGAGCAGCGTTTCACGGACACCGATGCCTGCGCGCGGCTGGTCGTCGAGCGGCTGGGAGCCGACCTGCGCGTCGCGGCGCCTTTGGGTTTAGGCAAACCGCATGGATTGCTCAATGCGCTGTATGGCTTGATGCAGGCCGATACCTGGCGATCGATGACCTTGTATACCGCCTTGTCGCTCACCCGGCCGCGGCCTAAGAACAGCCTGGAAGCGCGCTTTCTCGATCCGTTCGTGGAACGGCATTTCGGCGTCGACTATGTCGATCCGCACTACGCGCTCGACCAGATCCAGGGCAAGCTGCCGCCGAACGTGGCGGTGCACGAGTTCTACATGCAATCGGGCGCGCTGCTGCATTCGGGCAGTGCGCAGCGCAATTACATCAGCCAGAACTACACGCACGTGGCGCGTGATCTGGTCGTGCAGGACATCAACCTGCTGGTGCAACTGGTCGCGCGCCGCGAAACGCCTGCCGGCGTGCGCTACAGCCTGTCGTGCAATCCGGATCTCACGCTGGATTTTCTCGATCGCGTCAAGGCGGCCGGCAAGACGCGTCCGCTGTGCGTGGCGGTGGTGCATCCGGCCTTGCCGTACATCGGCGGCGATGCGGAAGTGCCGCAGGAATTCTTCGATATCGAACTTGCGCCGCCAGCGTCGCCACCGCTGTTTGCCGTACCCCGCTTGCCGGTGGACACGGCCGAATATGCGCTCGGCCTGCATGCCAGTACGCTGGTGAAAGATGGCGGCTGCCTGCAGATCGGCATCGGCGCCTTGTCCGACGCATTGGTCAAAGGGTTGCTATGGCGACACCAGGACAACGTCGGCTGGCGCAAGACCTTGCTTGCGCTCGATGCGGGCGGCAATACGCACACCGTGGCGAGTCGCGTGGGCGGCCTGGGCAGCTTCAAGACCGGTTTGTACGGCTGTAGCGAAATGATCATGGACGGCCTGATGCACCTGGCCAAGGCCGGCGTGCTCAAGCGCCGCAGCTGGGACAACCTGGCGTTGGAGCGCGCCGCCGCCGCCGGGCGTCTGCCCGACGACGTGCCCGGCGGGCATTACCTGCGCGGCGCCTTCTTCCTGGGTTCGCGCGATCTGTACGACTGGCTGGAAACCGTCGCCGGCAGCGATGCGGATGCGATCGACATGTGTCCGGTTTCCAACGTCAACCAGCTGTATGGCGATCACCAGGCGCTGGCCAGCCTGCAGCGCCGCGGCGCGCGTTTCTTCAACACCTGCATGATGTCCACGCTGCTCGGCGCCGCGGTGTCGGAGACGTTGGAAGACGGGCACGTCGTCAGCGGCGTGGGTGGGCAATACAACTTCGTCGCCATGGCGCACGAGTTGCCCGATGGACGATCCGTGTTGCTGCAGCGCGCGACCCGCCAGGGCAGGAACGGCGTGGAAACCAATATCCGCTGGCAGTACGGGCAAGTCACCATTCCCCGCCATCTGCGCGACATCGTGGTGAGCGAATACGGTGTGGCCGACCTGCGCGGCAAGAGCGACAGCGAATGCATCGAAGCGATGCTGGCGATCAGCGATGCGCGGTTTATCGATGCGCTGGCTGCCGAGGCGAAATCGCACGGCAAGCTCGCCGCCGACTTCAAGCTTCCGGAAGCCTGGCGCAAGCATCGGCCCGAACTGTTGCACGAAGCCCTGGACAGGCCGATGCGCAAAGGAACGTTGCCGAAGTTTCCGTTCGGCAGCGACTTCACCGAAACCGAACTACGCCTGTTGCCGGCACTGCAATGGCTGCAGTCATCCAGCGCCAATTGGAAGGGCAGGTGGCAATTGCTCAAGGCCTTGTGCCGTCCGGGCGAAGCGACGACGGAAGAGATCGTCGCGTTGGAACGGATGGGGCTCTCGACAGCGACCAGGCTGGGCGATCGCTTGCAACGCAGGTTATTGCAAGCCGCACTGCGTCGATCGTAGTCGTAGGCTGGGTTAGCGCAGCGTAACCCAACAGTGTCGCTTCGAAGACGTTGGGTTACGCTGCGCTAACCCAACCTACGGTCAAGTCGCGCGACGAATTGCGCAAACCCGCACACCATGCTTCACTCCGGCAATGGCAGAATGCCTATTCGATGACGCCACAGGGGGAAGCAAGGTCGTGGCCTTGGCACCAATTCATGACAGCATTTGCTCCCATGCCATGACACGGCAGGGCTTGTGGTTCGTAAGCACGCATCGATCAATCTTCGCTTGCGAGGCTTGCTTCCCTAGCGTGCGCTAACCGTGAAACGACTCAGCCCGCAATTGCGCACCGCCGGCACCTATGTGCTGGTCTCGGCGATCTACATATGGGTGTCCGGTCATGTGCTGGGCAGCCTGGTGCATGATCCGCGCCGCATCGTGTTCTATCAGATCCTCAAGGGCTGGCTGTTCGTGCTGGGCACTGGCCTGTTGCTGTACTGGATGATCGGCCGCACCGTGCATCGCCTGGCCGACGCCAACCAGCGACTGCTCGACAGCCACGAGCAAGCCTTGCGCGTGCTGGTGGGCGCCATGGACATCCGCCACAAGGAAACCAGCGATCATTCCGAGCGCGTGGTGCGCATGGCGCTGGGCCTGGCGAAACTGGCCGGGCTGGAAGGCGATGCCTTGCGCGACGTGAAGTTCGGCGCACTGCTTCACGACATCGGCAAGCTGGCCTTGCCCGATGCCATCCTGATCAAGCCCGGCAAGCTGGACGAGGACGAAACCCTGGTGATGCGCACGCACCCGCGCCTGGGCTACGACATGCTGCAGCGGATCGAATTTCTACGCGGCGCCAGCGCCATCCCGTACAGCCACCACGAACGCTGGGACGGCACCGGGTATCCGCAGGGATTGAAAGGCGAAGCCATTCCGATCGCCGCGCGCATCTTCAGCGTGGTGGACGTATGGGACGCGCTGAGCTTTTCGCGCGTCTACAAACCGGCGTGGCCCGAACCGGACGTGCTGCATTATCTGCGCGAGGCGGCGGGTGGGCAGCTCGATCCGCATCTGGTGAAGTTGTTTCTGGACAACTATGCAGAGCTGAAAGGGCTCGCGCTGAACCCGTGATGCGCGATGTAGGCTGGGATGCCAATCCCAGCTTTGCGGCATGACGATGCTGGGATTGGCATCCCAGCCTACGGTTGAGCCGGTGCGAAGGGACGGTCGTTTTCAAGGACGTGTTGCGCCGACACTGGTGCAACATTTTTCCAGCACCGTGCATCGAACGGCGCAGCGATCAGCATCGAAACCTGCTGCAGGAACAGCTCACGCGGCACTTCCACGGCACCCAGTCCCAGCAAATGCGGATTGCTCACCTGCGCATCGATCAACGGGCATCCCCACTCGCGTAGCAGCGCGGCCAGTGCGCAAAGCGCCAGCTTCGATCCACCGCTGTGCGCACTGAACATCGATTCGCCGCAGAACAACCGGCCGATCGAAACGCCGTAGACGCCGCCGACCAGGCGCTCCTGTTCCCACACTTCCACGCTGTGCGCATGGCCCATGTCGTGCAGGGCGCCATACGCTTCGATCATGGTGGGGCTGATCCAGGTGCCGACCTGGCCTGCGCGTGGCGCCGCGCAGGCTCGCATCACCTGCCGGAACGCGCGATCCACGCTTACCTGCCAATCCTTGCCTTTCAACGATCGGCGCAAACTGCGATTCGGGCGCAGTTCGTCGGTAAGGAACACGCAGCGCGGATCGGGCGACCACCACAGGATCGGCTCGCCTTCGTTGAACCACGGAAAGATGCCTTGCGCGTACGCCGTCAGCAGTCGTTGCGGCGAAAGATCTCCACCGAAGGCGAGCAAGCCATTGGGTTCGGCGAGCGCATGGCGTGGATCGGGGAAGCGGTCCGGAAGCTGATCGTCGAGCCGGGGCAGGCGGATCATGGTCGGGTGGCGTAGGGGCTGTGGTCGAGCAATTCCTCCGCATAAGCGTCCATGCTCTTGCACTCGTGCGCAAGCGCGCGACGCACGGCGCTGCGAAAACCTTCATGCACCAGGTAATGGCGCGAGTGCGTGCGCACCGGTAAAAAGCCGCGCGCCAGTTTGTGCTCGCCCTGCGCACCCGGTTCGAAACGCTGCAAACCCTGCGCGATGGCGTATTCGATGCCCTGGTAATAGCAAAGCTCGAAATGCAGATCCGGCACATCCACGCTGGCGCCCCAGTAGCGGCCGTAAAGCGTGGTGGCGCTGCGCA
>CBJMMB010000171.1:0-5539 GCA_966430775.1 uncultured Dyella sp.
TGGCGATAGCTGCGGCCATCGCCGGTCTGGCCGGTGAAATCGCCGGTGTCCGTATCCATCCATGCGCCTGATGCACCAGAAACCTGGCCCAGGCGCGCCGATTCGCTGCGGCGGGACACGGCCTGGTCGTCGATCTGCCACACGTTGGCAAGCGCGAACGCCGCGTCGGCCGCCACCAGCACGCCGGTGGATGGCGTCACTGCGTCGTTGCCTTGCGTAGCGAAATTGACGACGGGCGGCGTAGTCGTGCTGCTGCCGGCGCTCGTCGTACCGGTAGAAGTCGTGGTCGACGTTGACGTGCCACTGGAACCCGACAAGGTCGGCGTGGACGTGCCGGTCGTCGAACTATTGCTACTACCGAGAATATCGATCCCGGTAAGCAGGATCTGCTTGTGATCGGCGCTCAGACTCACCACCGGCACGTACGAGTAACGCACCAGCGCGTTCTGATAGGTGGTGCCCCATTGGCTGGTCAATCCCGCCGCCCCGAGGAAACTCGCCGTACCGTTCGCGGCGGAACTCGCATCGACGATCACGATGGGGTTTGATGCCGCAATCGTCACGCCCTTTTGCATCGCACTGGCGTTGACCCACGACGTATCGTCCAGCACCGGGTCGTAGGCGATGCGGATGTTTTGCGTGCCCTGCGCAGTGAACGCCTTGATGCCGCCGCCGAACACCACCTTGTCCGCCTGTCCGTTGCGAACATCGCTGAGCAGGGTAAACACCGCGCCATCGGAAAGACTTACGCTGGCGCCACCGCTGCTGGTGCTGTCGACCTGCAAGGTACGCAAGCTGTGGGAAGGCACGCTGCCGACCGCGAACGCGCCCCAGCTGCCAGCCATGTCGATCGCGCTGCCCGAACCGATAACCAGATTGCCCGTACCGAAATCGGTGGCCAGCGTGCCGGTGCCGGTCGGCATCCAACTGGCGCCGTTGGTGAACGACAGTTTGGCGCTGCCGGTCTGCGTATAGCCGAGCACCAGACCTTTGAGATACGACGTGCTGGTATCGAGGTTGAGCGCGGTGGTGCCCTTGTAGACCGTGCCGGTGGTAGCGTCCGTCACGTTGCCGGTCAGTACGTCGCCGTCGATGTTCACCGGCTGGTTGTTGTTCTGGTTGACGTTGACCGTCGCATCGACGGCGTTCTGCGCAACGTTCCAGATGGCGTAGCGATGTCCGGTTCCGCTGGTGGTTTCGGCAACGTCCAGGCCGCCTGCAAAGGTGAGTACGCCACCGGTGTTCTGCGCGCCGAACACGTCGCAGGTCGAGCAGCTCGTGCTGGTGCGCAGCGTAACGACCTTGGCGGCATTGGTGAACGACGTCGTGCCATTGCTGGTGATGGCGTAATCCGTGGTGGCGGCAGAAACGCTGATGTTCGCCGCACCGCCTACCGTAAGAAAATCGGCGACCCCGTACGTATTGCTCACCCCGACCGGATTGCCGTACGGCGTGTAACCGGTGGTGTTGACCACCGACACCATGAGATCGCCGCCCACATAGGTGCGCGCCGTACGATGCCGGTTGTCGATGCCGTAAGCCGAGCGCGGGCCCGTAGCGGTAATGGTCGCGTTGCCGTCGATCCGCAGATTGCCCTGGTTGCGGATACCCATCACGGTGGAGCCGTACGACTTGGCCGTGAGGTCGAGGTTGCCGGTGATGGTCAGCCGGGTATTGACGTTGTCGTTGTAGATGCCATGCACGTTGTCGTTCGGCCAGATGCCGAGACCCTGTATCGTGGCATTGCCATTGATCACCACATTGCCGTAACCGCCACCCGAGATGTAGAGCGCGCTGGTCATCGAACCGCGCGCCTGCGCGGTAAAGGAGACGTCGCCATTGAAGGTGACGAAGCTGTGATTGATCGACACCGCCTGCGAATAACCCGGCGTATACGTGCTGACGGTCGTGGTGCCGTTGAACGTGGCGGTGGAGTTGGTGACCTGCAGCCCGATCGCCGTGCTGTTCCATACGTCCGCGGTTTGCGCGTAGATGGTGCTGTTGCCGTTGACGGTCAGATTGGCGCCGTTCTGCACATTGACGGTCTGCACCGTGCCGTTCACCCCGGTCGCAGGCCGTATGGTGGAAAAGCTCAACGCCCCTGTCCCGTTCGATCCCGCCTGCAGGATCACCTTGGGGCTGCTGTTCACCAGATTCACGGCATAGACGTTGGTGCCGCTACCCGTGGTGGTGATGCTGTCGCCATTGGCGAAGCGATAAACCAGGTTACCGTTGGCATCCGTCGACGAGCTGTACGACGTATCGGCCGAAGTGCCGGTAAGCGCGGTGGTGTAGACCGTCGATTTCGCCTTGCCGACGGTCAACGCCGCGAGCGTCGCCATGATCGAGATGGGTATCGCCTTGCGCCGCTGCCGCATCCGCACCCGTTTCATCGCATCGTGGTAATTCGCCTCCACTGACGACTGCCACGCCTCCGGCAGCTGCGCAAACAGATACGGTTGCCTGCGGTAATAGCGCCACAGCTCGATGCTCGACGCGTCGATCTTCTTGCTCACCATCTTGTCCCCTGGCTGATGCGCATGCGGTTGTCATTCAGGACGAGTCGCCGCACTGATGACATGTAAAACACGTGCAGACTCGTAACAGTGCCGCGTAAGTACCACTTGCGATCGCGTAACGTTGTGGCGAAATGGCGTGGATGTGAATCCAATCACACGACACGAAATGCAGCGCGGGGAATGCCATGAATGGCATCGACCGCGAACGCCGACGGGATCGCTTATGACGCTATGGTGCTTACGGGAATGGCGCACGGCGATGTCATTTCAGGACAATTGCGCGCATTCATGACAGATGTGTTGTGCTTAGCGTTTCGGATGTGAAATCAATCGCATATTCACACTTGCCGAATACCCAACGTTTCGTCGCGACATTGTTGGGTTACGCTGCGCTAACCCAACCTACGGGTTCGACGCCCAACCAACCCCCGATACAAAGCCTCGAACAACTGCGCCGTGCAATCCGCGTTCTCCTTCAACGCGCAACGCTGCGCCTCGCGCGCCAATCGCAAACGCAACGCCTCATCGGTCAGCGCACTGCGAATGGCCGCCGCCAAGGCCACCCAATCACCCGGCCGCACGGCGAGCGCCGCGGTGGGCGCCCATTCGACGAGATGCCCCACCGCTGTACCGACTGTCGGCACGCCGGTGACCGCCGCTTCGAGCAGCACCAGCGGACCGGCTTCGTGCAGGGACGACATCACCAGCAGGTCCGCCGTTTCCATCAAGGGGCGCAATTGGCGCTGCGTCTTGAAGCCCACAAAACGCACGTGTTGCTGCAGGCCCAGTTGCCGCACCAGCACGCGCATCTCGCCATGCAAGGTATCGACGCCGACGATGTCCAGCTGAAAATCCAGCCCTTCCCTGGCCAGCGTCGCCAAAGCACGCAGCAGCGTCGGTTGGTCTTTGACGCGGTTGATGCTGGCCACATGGATCAGTCGCGCCGGGCCACCGCTGCGTTCGCGCGGCGCCAGCGGCGGCCAGGCCTGCAGATCCACGCCCAACGGTATGCGTATCGCACGATGTCCCAGCGCGCGCAGCGAATCGATGATCGGCGCGCTGGCCGCGGTGACGGCGTTCGCACCGCGCAGGACCAGCGCTTCGCGCAGGCGCCCTTTCCATTTGCGCCGGCCGCCGTAACCGATCTGGTGCAAGGCGACCAGTTCGCCGCCGGCGATATGCACCGCGCTCGGCACACCGAGCAGCCTGGCGGTCGTCACCGCAATCAGGCTGCAGGAACCGGAGAAGATCGCCTGGATCAGGTCGAACGGCGCTTGACGATGCTCACGGCGGATCGCCGCGATCGCGCGCCAGCGCGTCCAGCGATCACCGATGTTGTGGATCTGCGCGCCGGCCAATTCCCAGCGATCCGGCGTCGGTTCCTGATGCAGCACGAACACGTGCACGTCGTGCACGCGCGCCAGGCGCTCGATCAACGCCAGGAACGCAGGGATCACACGCAGATCGCCGCTGCGATCGACGCCGCCGGGCAGCACCAGCGCCAGCTTCATCGTGCACCGCCTGGGTGGCTGTCGTGCACCTGTGTATAGGCGTTCGCCCATTGCCGCCCGACCGCTTCGAACGAGAGTGCTTGATCGAAATGCGCGCGCACCTTGGCCGGCGATGTGTGTCTGGCGGTGCGCAGCAATGCCTCGGCCAGTCTCGATGCATTACCGCACGGCCACAGCTCACCTACGCGCCCCATACCCGTCAGAGTTCGGAACGACGGAATATCCGTCACCACTGGCGTCACGCCGCACGCCATGGCTTCCAGCAACGCATACCCGCAGCTTTCGCCGTGGCTGCCGGAAACGAACACGTCTGCCGCCTGCATCAACCGCTGGATCTGCGCGTGCGGCAGCTTGCCCAGCAAATGCACGCGCCCGGCCAGCCCCGGATCGCGCGCGATGCGCTGCTGCACCTCGGCCAGCAGCGGTGCATTGCCGAAGGCGCACCACAGGTGCAGGTCGGGAAGTTGCTCTGCCGCTTTGGCCATGCCATCGAGCACCGTCAACGGATCCTTGCCGGCATTCAAATGCCCCACCCACAACACGCAGGGACGGCCGTAAAGACCGGTCTCAGCGCGTGCTTGCGTGCGATCGCCGGGCATAAAGCGGCTGCTGGATTCGGGAATGGCGAACAGCCGCGTGCTTGGCCGGAACATCTTTGCCGCGGTAAACGCGCGCGCCAGTTCGGTGCTGGTAAAGGCGACGCCGCCGGCAGCCGCATACCATTGCCGCCAACGCGAGCGGCGCCACCAGCGCGGCGGCCGGTCCGCGTGATCCTGGAACAACATCGGCAAACGCGGCAGATGACGCGAAATGGCGAACGCGTCTTCGGCAAAGCCCAGGCCGTGTACGTGCAGCACGTCGGCGCGAATATCATCGAGCAGAGCGGCGAAATCGCGCGCGCGATGCGCCACCGTATGCGCGCCGCGGGTATCGACAAAACGATAGTCCACGCCGCTATGCATGACGCGCTCCGCGTGCGCAGCGGCCTGGATCACCGACACCCGAACGCCTGCGCTCGCCGCCGCCTCGGGAATATCCAGCAGCGATGGCCATTGCCGAAACACCTCCGCCGCAGCAAGCCCGTTCGGCGCTGGATGAAAATTGATCTGTGCGACGTGCAAGCGCCGTACCTTTTTCAAAGACCCGAGACTTGCGGCATGCGCAGCCGCACCAGCCGGTTGGCCAGGTTCAATTCCCAGGGCCGGTCGTACTTGCGGTAGCGATAGCGCCAGTTGGCGATCGCGCTCAGGCTGCGCTTGGCCCACGGCGGCGAGCGCATGTCCTGCACGGTCGGGTAGCGGCAACGCAACACGGTGACGAAATCGTGGATGCGCTGGCGCAGCTTGTCGGTCAACCATGGTGCATCGGCGTGGCAGGCATAGTTCACCCAATGCGGCTGCGTCCATTCTTCGGGCGTCTTCGGAAAGACCACCGGCTCGCCGTTGAGATCGTGCAGGGCCATGCCGGGACGCTTGCCGCGGTCCTTCTCGTGCCGGCTGCTTTCCGGCA
>CBJMMB010000172.1:0-5524 GCA_966430775.1 uncultured Dyella sp.
GCCAGCGCCGGTTGAATCCTTGCGTCACCGTCTCATAGCGGTGAAGCGCATCATGGGCGTCGATAAAGACATAACTCATGGCAATGCTCCCTGCTGATGCCAGGTCCGCAACATATGGTTGTGGACCCATGCATCAGTATCAGACATGACAATTGGGGTAATAAGGATCAAGCCGGTCGAATCGATGGGGCCGGCCGGCCGCAAACTGCACCGCATCAGCCATCAAATGCGGCGTCAGCAAAGGTGATGTGTAGCGCGGATAGATCGTCGCCGGCGCGATACTGGAACCGCTCGCCGCCACGATGGCGTTGGCGGCGCGCCGGCCCGATTCGTTGACGTTCGCCGCACGCACATAATCGCCAGCCAGAAAGAAATTGGGGATGGCCGTGATGGTTTCGGGCCGCAACGACCACGAGCCTACCGTATCGATGAGCCGCGGATCGGCGTCGGTGGCAATCACCCAGGAATGAATCGCGCTATCAGGTAACACGCTGTGGCCATTGGGCAGGTCGTGACGCAACTGCGCCAGCACTTCCTGCGCGATCTGTTCGCGCGTGCATTGGTTGGCGGGTAAGCCATACAACATGCCAGGCGTGGTCCAGTCCGACACCTTCAGCGAGAGCACCTCTACGGTGTCTTGGGTGCCCGTCGAATGCGACTGCAATAGGCCGGTTACTGCCCATGGCGAATGGAGGCATGCAAAACAGCCTTGATGGATACGCGCGGCTTGCGTCAGCAAGAACTGCACGCCGGCCGTCCGCTGATGCGCCAAGTGCGCGATGCGCGCAAAACGGCTATCGGCCTGCAGCATCGCCGTCGGCATCAAGGCGGCAACCTCTGCCGTGGGCACCGCCAGCACATACCAGTCCGCGTGAATGGTGTGAGTATGGCCATCCGCATGGACCAGCAGGCCCGTCACTTGGCCATCGGCATACTGGAACTGTGTTGCCTGCATGCCAGGATTCATCGATACGCCCAGGCTAGCCAGGTGCTGGCGCCGGGTGTCAATCGATGATGCGTTGGCGCTATCGGCATAGCCTTGCCGCGCATCGGCATAAAAGAGCGCTTCAAGCGCCTGCCCCACGCTACGCGCGCTGGCGTCCTTGCTGCGTGCCGCATCGGTCATGGGCGCCCTGCCGATCAAACGCTGATAGTTCGCCGAACGATCCGCCGCGCCCACGTAATCCCACCAGCTCATGTGTTCCCACTGCTGCAGGCGGCGCGTCTCGGAGCTGGCCATGAATACATGAAACTTCGATACGAAGAACGCGAGTTCATCCGCCGGTATGTCCAGCGCAACAAAGGCATCTTGCAGCCAGCTTTGAATCGCTGCCGGCATTCCGCCTGCGCTCGCCGGAAACGATACGGCGTGGTTGAGGTAGGCATCCTGACCGCCTGCGGCCAGCATCGTCGGAGATGCCAGATCCAGGCGCCCGCCTGTGTCTGTGCTGCGCGTATGCTCATACACGCTTACGCGAAAACCGCGCTCGGCCAGCTCCTGCGCGGCTGCTAACGCAGCGACCCCGTCGCCAACGATCGCTACCGTTTTTCCGCTGCCTGCAGCGCGTGCGGAAAACGCGGGCAAGCCCACCGCCATGGCCGCACCGGCCACCGCGGACGATTGCATGAAGCGCCGGCGCGGCAGCGAAATCGGCGCAGCGGACGTGTTGCATAAACCCTGGCGACGAATAGGCATGGTGATCCCCGTTTGCCATGCGTGACGCAAAATGGGATGCGAGCAAAACAGCAGGACGTTTACGCTTCAAGCCGTTGTCGTAGCGTGATGGCAATCGCTTTGCGATCCGTAAATTCAGTACTACCGAAAAACGTCGCCCCGGCGAAAGCCGGTGTCCAGTGACTTTGATGCGGCGCAAGTCGCTGGGCGCCGTCGTGCGCCGGGGCGACGAAATATCAGCATTGCAACGAGTTCGGGTGATATTTCTCCATGGCAATACGCACACGCGAAAAACCAGCGTCACTGCTAATGTCACCATCTGCTGCAACTCCCGCTATGGAAGCATCCATGACAAATCCCTTTGACCTGGCACTGAGCTACCCGCAATGGCAAGGATCGAGCCGAAGCACCCACATCCTGCGCGGCGCAAAAGCAACCGCAGAAGTCTGTTCGCGCTTCGCACCGCTTGTGTCGCTGCGTGAAACCGATGCGACCGGCGACGACCATGGCGTTCATCACTGGCACGCCATCTACGATCAGTTTCGCCAGGCCCAGCAAGTGCTTGCCGAGCATCGCCCGCGCCGCCTGCTGACGGCCGGAGGCGATTGCGCGGTCGATATCGCGGCGATCGATTATCTCAACGGCATGTATCCGAACCTGCAGGTCATCTGGATCGACGCGCACATGGATGCCAATACGCCCGAGACATCGCCGAGCGGTTATTTCCATGGCATGCCGGTCAGCGCCATCATGGGCTTTGCGCCTGAGCCACTGCGTCGCCTGCAAGGTGCGCCGGTGAAGCCCGAGCGATTCAAGTACTACGGCATTCGTGTTGCCGATCCCGGTGATAAGGCCTTCGGCTCGACCATGGGTTTGCGCACGCTGGAGATGGATGAAGCGTTCAGCGGCCCGGTGCATATCCACTTCGATCTCGACTCCCTCGATCCCCGCGAGTTTCCCTACCTCTCCTATCCCGAACCCAACGGCATATCTATCGACACCGCCGTTGCGCTGGTTCGGCGCATCGCAACGCAAGCGGATCTGGTCGGCTTGACGATTACCGAATTCGCGCCGGCGAACGCGGATGAGGTTCGGGGCGGCTCCGTCGTGATCGAGCAGATCTGCCGGGCCGCTACGGATATGGCTGCGTCAGCCGTCGGTTGAGCGTGACAAATCTTCCCAGGTGTCGATCTCCGCAGCCATGCTGGCGAGCTTGTCGCGCACCAGCGCAAGCGCATCGCTGCCGAGCAATAGGTGCGCGGGCGGAGCTGGCGAGTTGATCAGCGTCAGGATCGCCTTGGCCGCCTTCACGGGATCGCCCAGCTGCTTGCCGCTCTTCTCCCGGCGAGCCTTGCGAATGGGCTCGAACATTTCGTCGTAGTCCGCAATGCTTCTGGGCGAGCGTTGCATCGACCGACCTGCCCAATCCGTTCTGAAACTGCCCGGGGCGACGGCCGTGACGTGCACGCCGAACGGCTGCAGTTCCTTGCCCAGCGTTTCGCTGATGCCTTCGAGTGCGAACTTGCTCCCGCAGTAGTACGCGATACCTGGCATGGTGATGAAGCCGCCCATCGAGGTGATGTTGACGATATGTCCACGACGACGTTGGCGAAAGCGCGGCACGAACGCATGCATGACCGCCACGGCGCCGAATACGTTGACTTCGAACTGGCGGCGCATGTCCTCGAGCGGCGATTCCTCGAAGATGCCCTCGTGCCCGTAGCCTGCATTGTTCACCAGCACGTCGACCGGCCCAACGTGCGATTCCGCCTCGGCCACCACGCCGGGTATCGCGGCGATGTCGGTAACGTCCAGCAGCATGGCGTGCGCAGCGTCACCCATGGCTTCGAAAGCGCGGCGCGCCTCATCGCTGCGGACGGTGCCGATCACCCTGTGGCCATCTGCAAGCGCTTCGCGCGCAAGCGCCAGTCCAAAGCCACTGCTGACGCCGGTGATAAAAAGGGTCTTGCGGGTCATGGATTGCCTCTAGCTCAGGAATGGAGGCGATCGTAGGTGCCCAGGCCCATGCGCCCCATGGCCCGGCATGTTGCGTTATTGCCTGATCCTATGAAGATGCCTTGCGAGGACGCTTGGGAAGTCGGAGAGTGCGCGCATGGACACGCCCGCTCGCCGCCGCATGGTGCCCCTTCTCCAGGAACTCGCACCGAAGGAAGGCTACACGTTGACGCCGCTGCCGGACGTGCGGCTGCTTCGCTCCGATCGTCCACTGAACCGCACGCCCGTGCTCTACGAACCCGGCATCGTCATCGTCGTGCAGGGGCGTAAACGTGGCTTTCTGGGCGATGAGGTATTCGTCTACGACAGTCAGCATTACCTTGTCGTGTCCGTGCCGGTGCCCTTCACGATGGAGACGGATGCGTCGGTGGACGAGCCGCTGCTGGCGATCTACTTCCGCCTGGACCACGTCGTGGCGGCCGAGCTCTGCATGCAGATCGACGAGCGCCATGGACCATCGTCGGCGACGCCGCGCGGGCTGTATGCCTCGCCGATGGAAGACGCGCTCGCGGCCTCGACGCTGCGGCTGCTCGAAGCCTTGGCCCATCCTCCGGATGGCGACGTACTCGGTCCGGCGCTGGTACGCGAAATCTACTACCGCATTCTTTCCGGCGCACAAGGCGGATCGTTGCGTGCGGCGCTCGCGCAGCAAGGCAAGTTCGGCATGGTGGCGCGCGCGATTCGCGTCATCCACAGCCGCTACGCCGAGGCGCTCAGCATCGATGAACTCGCGCGCGAGGCGGCGATGAGCGCCCCCACCTTCCACGCGCATTTCCGCGCCATGACGGGCACCTCGCCGATGCGCTACGTACAGTCCACGCGCCTGCACCAGGCACGCCTGCTGATGCTTCGCCAGCACGCCACGGCGGCAGCCGCGGCAACTGCCGTCGGTTACGAAAGCGCGTCGCAATTCAGCCGCGAATTCAAGCGATTGTTCGGAAGACCGCCGATGGAAGAAGTGGAGCGGATGAAACGGAACTTCGCGCTGCCGGCGGCGCTGTCACCGTCTGCTTATGTCTCGTCGCATTGAGGTGCCGGCGTCGCTCGAGTGCTTCATATGCGGATGTGAGTTGGTTTGACGATGCGTAGATTCGTCTAGTCGCCGTGAATAACCGGCGATAGCACCATTCGCGTTTTGCAATGCAACGAGCATCTCACCGTAAAAACGAGTTACAGTTCGGCGCAGGCATCGATCGCCGAGTATCCGCATGACGGGTCCATCGCATCGCTGCTTTTTTTAGGTCGCGCATTTAGATCGATCTAAATCCTGGGGAATGAGGGGAGGACCAAACGGGCTTCGTAGACGCCAGGCAAGCATCGGACCCGCCACAGGTGGTTTCGGCGCATGCGTTTTTAGACGTCTAAATGGCCTGCGCGCACATGTTTCCGAGCCGGATCACCGCCCACACTCCGGCCGTGGATCGATGGAGGAACGCGAAGCCTCCATCCTCTTCGTGGGCATCCGAGAGGAGTGCTTGTGATCATGAGTCTCGACGCCATACGTATACGTGTATTGACACTGCTGGCTGCAGCAAGCCTGACCGCCCTGGCCGCTTTTTCTTCGACCGCGGCCGAACGAACGTACCCGGCCAGTCCGCGCGCCGATGGTTCCACCGCCGTCGCCCGCGCACGGGTGGCGGCCGATGTGTTGATGAGTTCCTACGATCCCAACAAGGCCTGGTTTCCATCCAGCTGGTGGAATTCCGCGGTTGCCCTGCAGACCATCGGCGACTACATGCAACGCACCGGCGACCGCCGCTATCTCGGCCAGTTGGACAACACCTTCGAAAAAGACAAGGGTGTGTTTCCGGCCGGCGTGCTGTCGGGCGATCC
>CBJMMB010000173.1:0-5483 GCA_966430775.1 uncultured Dyella sp.
GGCGTCGGCAGGGACTTCCTTGACGGTGGCCAGGTGGAATTGGCTAAGGCGCATGGTTGGCTGGTTGGCTATGGGATAAAGCAGCGATTATAGCCGGCAGCCTGGGCGTAGCAGACGAAATCCGTAGGTTGGAGTGCAAACTCCAACATCGCCGTGCGCGGTCATCGGGCATGCCGGATCGCGCGAGCGTGAGGATGGCGACGTTGGGGTTTGCACCCCAACCTACGTTATTGATTGCAATACTGGCTGTACTGCGACTGGCTGGCGTCGAGCTGCTGCTTGCGCTGGTCCGCATTGAGCAATTGCTGCTGCCCGCCGTTGTTCATCACCACCGGGCCGCTGCCCTGCAGGGTGCCGATGTTGGCCTTGAGCGAGGAACACAGCTTGGCGCGGTTTTCCGGCGTGTCTTCCACCGGGGCCTGCGGCGTGGCGTTGCTGTTTTGCGAGGAAGACGCGCTGCTGTTGCTACCGGATGCGGCCGCCGGGGTGGTGTCCGAACCGGCCGGAGCCGAGGTGCCGGTGTTCACGCTGACCTGGCTGTACTTGGTGCCGGTCGGCGGCGGCGATTCGGAGTAGTGGATGGTGCCGTGGGCGTCGGTCCATTTATAGACCTGGGCGCAGGCCAGGGGCGCGACCAGCAGCAGCGCCAGGGCAATGGACAGTCGACGCATGGATGACTCCGCAACGGAAAGGGTGAGAACACGCCTAGTTAACAACCGCGGCGGTTGGGACTCAAGCGGAGAATGCGGGCGAACTCGCGGGAACGTGCGGGGTTGCACGTTTGAGGGAAACGTAAATCGTGAATCGGGAGTCGTGAACAGGCGAAGCGTCCGCCCGCAGCTTGCCGGCTTTCGCTTTTTACGATTCCCGATTGACGATTCCCGCGCCCGGGCGTGCCCGACCGCCTGCTAAACTGCCCCCGTCCCAGCACGGATGGTTTCATGAGCGAGACGACACCAGCACGGGTGCCGCGGCATCCCGGTATTTACCTCCTGCCGAACCTGTTCACCACCGGCGCCATGTTCGCCGGCTTCTACGCGATCGTCGTCAGCATCGGCGGGCATTTCACCGATGCCGCCATCGCCGTGTTCGTGGCTGCCCTTTTGGACGGCATCGATGGCCGCGTGGCGCGCCTGACGCACACGCAAAGCGAGTTCGGGGTGCAGTACGACTCGCTGTCGGACCTGGTGAGCTTCGGCCTGGCACCGGCACTGGTGATGTACAACTGGTCGCTCTCCAGCCTGCGCGAGTTCGGGCCGCTGCCGGGCAAGATCGGGTGGGCCGCGGCCTTTATCTACGCCGTGTGCGCCGCGCTGCGCCTGGCCCGTTTCAACACTCAGGTGGGCGTTGCGGACAAGCGCTACTTCCAGGGCCTGCCCAGCCCCGCGTCGGCCGCGGTGTGCATGTCGTTCGTGTGGAGCATGGACAACTGGGGCTTCTCCGGCGCCGAGCTGGACGTGGTGATGCCGTTCGTGGCGGTGATCGTGGGCTTGCTGATGGTGAGCCGTTTCCGCTACTACAGCTTCAAGTCCCTGCCGATGGCGGACAAGGTGCCGTTCCTGTGGATTCTGATCGCGGTGCTGATCCTGGTGCCGTTCTTCGTCGACCCGCCGCGCGTGCTGCTGGCGGTGTTTTCGCTGTATCTCCTGTCCGGGCCGATCGTGACGCTGTGGGGCATCGCCACCCATCGCAAGCGCCCGCGTCGCGGAGCGGTATGAACGCCATGCTCGCCAGCCAGGCTCATCGGGCGCGCGTGTTGCGCGCGCTCGGCGTGGTGGCCTGGCGCCGGCGGGAATCGGCTGCGGTGGCGCCGGTCGCCCAAGTGTTGCCGCCGGAGCCGTCCGCCAGCGCCGGCGTGGTGGTCGTGCTGCCGCCTGGCTGCTCGGTGCGAGAGCTGGATCTGCTCGGCCGCGCCTTGTCGGCCTTCGGCCCATTGCTGGCGCGCGCGCCGCGCATCGAGGCACGCGACGAGGAAAGCATGCAGGTGCCGCATGCGCCGGCCTATCTGGTGTTCGGCCAGGCCCAGGCGCATGCGCTTGGGCGTGCGCTGCCGGCGCAGGTGATGCGCGATGCGCATATCGTGCTGGCGGATGCGCCAGCAGACATCCTGACCCAGTCCGTCGCCAAGCGGCGGCTATGGCAAGCGCTGCGTACCTTGCGTCGAGCCTTGGCGGCCGGGGGCCGCTAGAGCCTGCCTAGGGTCTCGGCGTGGCCCGCGCCGGGATCTGTTTGCCTGACGGGCAAGGAGGAACGAAGGCGTGTATGTCGATACACAACTGAGTGAGGACGCAGCCCGGCGGGCAAACAGACCCGGCCCGAAGGGTTGCCACGGTGCGTCCACCATGCGACAGCGCGCGGCTTGGCTTGCCAGCCAGGCAAGCGCTGCGCCACGCACTCCCGCCTGGCGAACGCACCGTGGCAACGCGGGCTACGCCGAAACCCTAGGCAGGCTCTGATGGTTGCGGTCGCGCGCCCCTCCCTGGAGATGCGCGCAATGCGGCGCGACGACCTGTTGCGCGTGAGCGAGCTGGAACACGCCTCCTACGATTTCCCCTGGAGCATGGGCATCTTCGGCGACTGCCTGAAGGCCGGACATCCGTCGTGGGTGCTATGCCTGGAAGGCCGCGTTATCGGCTACGGCATTTTGTCTGTGGGCGCGGGTGAGGCGCACGTGTTGAACGTGTGCATTGCGCCCGACCAGCGCGGGCAAGGTTTCGGGCGGCATCTGATGAAGCGCCTGCTGGATATTGCGCGATGGAATGGCGCCGAGCGCGTGTTCCTGGAAGTGCGGCCGTCCAATCCGAATGCGCAGGCGTTGTATACGTCGCTCGGGTTCCACGAGATCGGGCGTCGTCCGCGCTATTACCCGGCGCATAACGGGCGCGAGGATGCGATCGTGATGGCGCTGGAGTTTCCGCTCCCGCCGTAGGTTGGGGTGCGAACCCCAACATTGCCATCGCCATGCAGCGCGATGTTGGGGTTTGCACCCCAACCTACGGGTTTCGCGAGGGTAGGTTAGCCGAGCTTACGCATCTGCTCGCGCAGGGCGACCAGCTGCGTATTCCAATCGGCGATGCGCTGGCGTTCCTGCGCCACCACCTCGGCCGGCGCGTTGGCGACGAAGTTGGCGTTGCCCAGCTTGTTCTCGCACTTCTTGATTTCGCCCTCGATCTTGGCGATTTCCTTGCCCAGGCGTGTTTTCTCCGCGCCCAGATCGATCAGGCCGGCCAGCGGAATCAGCACGCGCAGTGAGCCGACCACGGCTGCCGCGGCGGCGGGTTCGTCTGCGCCGGGCTCGATCCACTGCGGTGCTTCCACGCGAGCGAGAAAGTTGATCTGCGCGGCGAACTTGGCTGCGCGGGCGCGATCGCTGGCATCACCATCGGCGAGCAGCAACGGGATGACCTTGCCGGGCGCGATGTTCATTTCCGCGCGAATACGGCGGATGCCGCTGAGCACGTTCTTGAACCATTCGATTTCGGCGGTGGCCGCTTCATCAGCGGGAATCTCGCCGGCGTTCGGCCACGAGCGCGCCAGGATGCTTTCGGCCTGGATATCGAGCTTCGGCGCCACCGATTGCCAGATTTCTTCGGTGATGAACGGAATGATCGGATGCAGCGCGCGCAGCACCGTTTCCAGCACCACCAGCAAGGTGTGGCGCGTGGACGCGGCGGCGTTGGCATCGTCACCGTTCAAGGCCGGCTTGGACAGCTCCAGGAACCAGTCGCAATACTCGTTCCACACGAACTCGTACAGCGCCTGCGCCAATAGATCGAAGCGATAGGTGACGAAGTGCTGCTCGACTTCCGTCAACGTCTGCTTCAGTCGCGTGAGAATCCAGCGCTCGGCTTCCGTCACCGGTGCGCTTGCTGGCGCGGGCAGCTCGCCTTCCGGCAGGTTCATCAATACGAAGCGCGCCGCATTCCACAACTTGTTGCAGAACGCCTTGTAGCCTTCGGCACGCTTGATGTCGAAGTTGATGGTGCGGCTGTAGCTGGCCAGCGCGGCGAAGGTGAAGCGCAGCGCGTCGGTGCCGATGGCGGGAATGCCGTGCGGATAATCCTTGCGGATGCGCTTTTCCACTTTCTCGCGCACCTGCGGAATCAGCAGCGACTTGGTGGACTTTTCCACCAGCGGTTCCAGCTCGATGCCGTCGATCAAGTCCAGCGGGTCCAGCGTGTTGCCCTTGGATTTGGACATCTTCTGGCCTTCCGCATCGCGCACGATCGCGTTGATGTACACCTCGCGGAACGGCACCTTGCCGGTGAAGTACAGGGTGGCCATCACCATGCGCGCCACCCAGAAGAAAATGATGTCGAAGCCGGTGACCAGCACTGCGCTGGGCAGGAAGATTTTGTCGTGTTCCCAGTTGGCGACGATTTCGCCGCGCTCGTTCTTCACCGGCCCATCGAACGGCCAGCCGAGCGTGGAGAACGGCCACAGTGCAGAGCTGAACCAGGTATCGAGCACGTCCTCGTCCTGCTTCAACGCACCGACCGGTTCGACGGCGGCATGCTTGCGCGCGTCGGCTTCGTCTTCGCCCACGAAGATGTTACCGGCTTCGTCGTACCACGCCGGAATGCGATGGCCCCACCACAGCTGGCGGCTGATGCACCAGTCCTGGATGTTTTCCAGCCATTGCGTGTAGGTGGTGGTCCAGTTTTCCGGCACGAACTTGATCTCGCCCGAGCGCACGGCGTTGAGCGCGGGTTCGGTGATCGCCTTGCGACCCTTGTCGCTGGTGAGGTCGACGAACCACTGATCGGTGAGCATCGGCTCGATCACCGCATCGGAGCGTTGGCTCACTGGCACTTGCAATTTGTGCGGTTTGGTTTCGACCAGCAGGCCGGCTGCTTCGAGATCTGCGATGACCAGTTTTCGAGCTTCGTAGCGATCTTTTCCACGATATCGCTCGGGAATTTTGTTCAATGAATTGGCAGCCTCAACACCCATTTCAAAAGCTTCTAAGGCTGATGTGTGGGTAGCCCCGTCCTGGGCATCGTTCTCACCACCCAGAACTTGCGCGTGCAGGTTGAAGATGTTGATTGGCTTTAGCCCGTGGCGCTGCCCGATGGCGTAGTCGTTGAAGTCGTGTGCGGGCGTGATCTTCACGCAGCCCGTGCCGAATTCGCGATCGACATAATCATCGGCGATCACCGGAATCTGGCGACCCGCGAGCGGCAGCGTAAGCGTCTTGCCGATCAGATGCTGATAGCGCTCGTCATCCGGATGCACGGCCACGGCGACGTCGCCCAGCATGGTTTCCGGACGGGTGGTGGCGACGACCAGGCTTTCGTTGCTGCCGGTGACCGGATAGCGGATCGACCACATATGGCCGTCGCGTTCCACGTTGTTCACTTCCAGATCGGACACCGCCGTGCCCAGCACCGGATCCCAGTTCACCAGGCGATTGCCGCGGTAGATCAGGCCGGCGCGGTACCACTCCACGAACACCTTGCGCACGGCGGCGGAAAGGCCCTCGT
>CBJMMB010000174.1:0-5460 GCA_966430775.1 uncultured Dyella sp.
GTATGAAAAAACAGGCGGTTGCATTGGTCGGCGTGCCGACCGATATCGGTGCGGGGCATCGCGGCGCGTCGATGGGGCCGGAGGCGCTGCGCGTGGCGCAATTGGCGGAAAAGCTGCGCCGCCGTGGCGTGGATGTGATCGACCGCGGCAACCTGCATGGTCCGATGAATCCCTGGCAGCCGCCGGAGCAGGGTTATCGGCATTTGCCGGAAGTGATCGCGTGGAATCTAGCCGTGCACGTGGCGATTCACCAGGAACTGCAGGCCGGCCGCCTGCCGATCATGCTGGGCGGTGATCACAGCCTGGCGATCGGCTCGATCAGCGCGGTGGCCCGCCATTGCCATGAGCAGGGTCGCCAACTGCGCGTGCTGTGGCTGGATGCGCATGCCGATTTCAACACCTCGCAAGTCACGCCGTCGGGCAACATCCACGGCATGCCGGTGGCGTGCCTGTGCGGCAACGGTCCGCGCGAACTGGTGGAAATCGGCGATCGCGTGCCGGCGGTAACGCCCGACGTGTTCCGGCAGATCGGCATCCGTTCGGTGGACGAAGGCGAGAAGCGGCTGGTGCGTCAGGCGAAGATGGACATCTACGACATGCGTCACATCGACGAGGTGGGCATGAAGCGCACGATGGAAGAAGCGCTCGACGGCATCGATGAAAACACGCATCTGCACGTGAGCTTCGACGTGGATTTCCTCGACCCGTCCATCGCCCCCGGCGTGGGCACCACGGTGCGCGGCGGTCCGACCTATCGCGAAGCGCAGCTGTGCATGGAGATGATCGCCGATACCGGCCGCCTGGCCTCGCTGGATATCGTGGAATTGAACCCGGCTTACGACAAGCGCAACCGCACCGCGCGGCTGGCGGTGGAACTGGTCGAATCGCTGTTCGGCAAATCCACCTTGATGCGCGAGCCGGATTGACGCAACACTGCCCGTTCCATCCGCGCTGACCGCGCGGTTTTCCATCTTCTTGACCGAGCTGATCACGCCGCATGCAAACTCGCGTCCTTACAGGCATCACCACCACCGGCACGCCGCATCTGGGCAATTATGTCGGTGCGATCCGGCCGGCCATTGCCGCCAGCCGCCGTCCCGAGGTGGATGCGTTCTTCTTCATGGCCGATTACCACGCGCTGATCAAGAGCGACGATCCGGCGCGCATCGAACGCTCGCGCCTGGAAATTGCGGCGACCTGGCTGGCGGCGGGGCTCGATCCGAACAAGGTCACGTTCTATCTGCAGTCGGATATTCCGGAAATTCCGGAACTCACATGGCTGCTCACCTGCGTCACCGCCAAGGGCCTACTCAATCGCGCGCATGCCTACAAGGCGGCCGTGGACAAGAACGTCGAAGCAGGTGAGGACGCGGACGCCGGCGTGACCGCGGGCCTGTACATGTATCCGGTGCTGATGGCGGCCGACATTCTTGCGTTCAACGCACAGCAGGTGCCGGTGGGACGCGATCAGATCCAGCACATCGAAATGGCGCGCGATATCGCGCAGCGCTTCAACCACATCTACGGCCGCGATTTCTTCGTGCTGCCGGAAGTGGTGATCGAGGAACAGGTCGCCACACTGCCGGGGCTGGACGGCCGCAAGATGTCCAAGAGCTACGACAACACCATCCCGTTGTTCGCCGGCGGTGCGAAGCAGTTGCGCGAAACCATCCTGCGCATCGTCACCGATTCGCGCACGCCAGGCGAACCGAAGGATCCGGACAGCTCCGCGCTGTTCACGCTTTTCCGCGCCTTCGCCAGCGAGGCCGAGAGCGCCGCGTTTCGCCGTGCGCTGGAAGAGGGCATTGGCTGGGGCGAAGCCAAGCAGGTGTTGTACGAGCGCCTCGAGGCGGATATCGCGCCGATGCGCGAGCGCTATGAAAGCTTGATCGCACGGCCGGCCGATATCGAAGCCATATTGCGCGACGGCGCACGCAAGGCGCGTGCGATTGCCGGTCCCAAAATCGCCGAGTTGCGCGATGCGATCGGACTGCGCTCGATGTCGTTCATCGCCGCGTCGACGGTCGGCACGGTTCGTCGACAAGCTGCCAAAGCTGCGCGCCCGCCGCGCTTCGCCAGCTTCCGCGATGGCGACGGCAGCTTCCGCTTCCGGTTGTTCTCGTCGGAGGGCGACGAATTGCTGCTGTCCAAATCCTTCAAGGATCCCAAGGAAGCGGGCGCGGTGCAGAAACGCCTGAAGACATTGGGCGGCACTGCGGCCACGTTGCACAGCCTGCCGCGCTCGCTGGTGCTCGAACTCGAGAGCGAACCGGTCGCCACGACACCGGACTACGCCGACGAGAGTGAACGCGACGAAGCGTTGGCGTATCTGCGCGCCGCGTTGGACCTGCTCGCCGAGCAGGAAAAGGGCGAGTAAACACCCGCGCGACACTCCCCAATGCGGGGAGTGTCGCTAACCGCTGCACGCCACAGCGTTATTTGCTGCTTGAGCTGCTTGGCGTCGAGCTCGACTCGCTCACCGTCAGGCCGGAAGCATCGACCGTCTTGACGCCTTTCACGCCCTTGGCGATATGGATGGCGCGCGTCTTTTCCTTCTTGGACGTCGCCGTACCGGTCAAGGTGACGGCGCCATCGGTCGTGCTGACCGAAATATCGGAAGCCTTCACGCCTTTGGCGGCGGCGAGCTTGGATTTCACCTTGGTGGTGATCCAGCTGTCATCGACCTTGCCGGGCACGGTTTCGTTGCTGCGCGTGCTGGTCGACTGATCGTTGGTCGGCGTCTGCTGCATGGTCGAAGGCTGCTGCTGTTGCTGCGGCATCGACGATGGCGTGCTCTGTGCCATCAAGGAGAATGGCACCGCGGCAAAGGCCATCATCACTCCGGTGGCGATTAGGGATTTGCGCACATGAGACAGGTTACGCATTGGGCAATCTCCTTAGAGCTGTGGACTGCCTGCACGGTGCAGGCAGGCGCATCGCTATCGATCCGCCCGCACATGGCAACAGGGCGTGCGTGAAGCCTGCGTTGCAAAAAGTCGAGGACGCTTGCGACGGTTCAGTGATGTGGTGGCGCTGCCAACCGATTGTTTCTCAACCGTTGCGTACGCAATCCCAGGGCCCGTTCGAACGCTTCAGAACAGATGCTTGAGCGCAATGAACAGTCCGCCCGCCAGCACGATCGAAGCCGGCAGCGTCAGCACCCAGGCCATCAGCAGATTGCGCACCGTGGCCCATTGCAAGCCCGAGCCGTTCGCCGCCATCGTGCCGGCCACCCCGGAAGTGAGCACATGCGTGGTGCTGACGGGAAGGTGATACATGTCGGCGGCCTGGATCAGGCCCATCGCCACCAGTTCCGCCGAGGCGCCCTGGGCGTAGGTGAGGTGCTCCTTGCCGATGCGTTCGCCAACCGTGACCACGATGCGCTTCCAGCCGACCATCGTGCCCAGGCCCAAGGCCAGCGCAACCGCTACCTTCACCCACGCCGGAATGAACTGGGTCGCCTTCACGCCAAGACCGCGCCAGGTGGTGAGCGTGGTGGTCTGTTCACCGCTCAGGCCCGGCTGTGACAGCACCAGCGGAATGGCGGCATTGGCCAGGTAGATGTCGTTGCGCACGTTACCCATCTGCTCCTGCGGCACCGCACGCAGCGAAGAACGATTGCCGACTTGCCGATCGATTTGCGCCATCAGCGCCGCCAGCGCAGGCACCGTGTCGGGCAGCAGCTTGCGTTGCTGGAGCGCCGCGGTGACCAGGTCGCGCGGGTTGCCGTTGACCTGCGCACCGTGATCGATCGCGTTCAATACCTGCTGCGCTTCCACCGAAACCTGATGGAAGGTCTTCACCTGATTGCCGGAGACGGCGCCGTTGAGCGCATAGGCGGTCGGCACCGTGCCGATCAGGATCAGCATGATCAGGCCCATGCCTTTCTGGCCATCATTGGAACCATGGCTGAAACTCACGCCGGTACAGGTGAGCACCAGCAGCAGGCGAATCGGCCACGGCGGCGGCTTGCGTCCTTCCGGCGCACGGTAGAGCGCGGGAATCTTGATCAACGCCTTGAGCAGCAACATCAACAGGCCGGCCAGCAAGAAACCGGCGACGGGCGAAAAAACTAGCCCCCTCAACACGCCAAAGGCAGCGTTCCAGTCCACGCCGCTGGTGCCGCTTTTCATGGCGGTGAGTTGATTGGCGAGCCCCACGCCGATGATCGATCCGATCAGCGTATGCGACGAAGAATTGGGCAACCCGAAATACCAGGTGCCGAGATTCCACAGGATCGCCGCAAACAGCAGCGCGAACACCATCGCAAAGCCGGCGCCGCTTCCCACCTGCAGGATGAGCTCGACCGGCAACAGCGAGACCACCGTAAACGCCACCGCGCCGGAAGAATTGAGCACGCCAAGAAAATTGAAGATGCCCGACCAGATCACCGCCAGATTGGCCGGCATCGAATGCGTGTAAATCACCGTGGCCACCGCATTGGCGGTGTCGTGAAAACCATTGACGAATTCAAAACCCAGCGCGATCAGCAGCGCAACGCCCAGCAATATGAAGGGTGTGGTCGAATGCGCACGGACGATGGAAAGATCATCCACCAGGTGCAAACCCGCGTACGCGGCGCCCGCCAGTAATATCAACCCGAAGATGATGCCGAACACGCGCCCGGAACCCTGCGTGGTGGTGGCGGTACTGGCAACAGCGGCTTCCGTCTGCATGAACGTGCCCTCGGAGGTCAGCTCGAGGAAAGCTAAGCGTTGCGCACGACAAACGCGTGACAACCGGTTTTATCGAAACGTGAAGAAACCGTGGTGCTCAAAAAAAGCGATCGCCGGGCTGCGGCGATCGCCAGTGCCGGTCAGGACGTCCGCCCGAACCCGCTAACCGTTTTTCTAGTTATGGATTACTGGGCGGAGGCCGCACTTGCCGGCAGCGGATGTTCCGCCTTGAACTGCTGCCACTGCGCCTTGCGCGCCGCGAACGCGGCCTTCTGCGTGGCGTACTGGCTTTGCTGCGCGGCGGTCAGCACGCTGTTGTAGATCTGCGCGGTGACGGCTGCACGGGCGGTGATGCGTGCGCTGGTGAGGTTGGCTTCCGCCTGAGCGAGGCTGGCCGCTGCCGACTGGTAGTTGGACGCGCTCGGCGACAAGGCTTCGAAGGCTTCGCGCTGCTGGCGCACGGCTTGTTCCTGTGTCTTCAGCGACGCAAAACTTTGCTGGACGATCTGCTTGACCTGCGCCTTCTGCGCGTCGGTGAGATTCAGGCCGCGCATGGCCATCATCCCTTCGGCGTGATGGTCGCGCGGACCAGGGCCGAAGCCGCCGTCGCCCGGGCCGGCAAAGGCCAGCGCGGAAACGCCGAGGGCGGCCGAAAGCGCGAGGGAAAGCATCATGGATGTACGCATGGTGAGGCTCCTGCTTGGGTGAGGGATTGCGGTAACTATTGGAAAGCAGGGGCGGGTTGAAGATCTTTGCCGTGGTGTAAAGAAGGGTAAAGTCAGCC
>CBJMMB010000175.1:0-5443 GCA_966430775.1 uncultured Dyella sp.
TACCACGATCAGCGTGCCGTCACGGCCGCCTTCCTTGAGACTGCCCAGTTTCATGTAGTCACTCCGTCGGCTGCATTGCGAGCAACCTTCACGTCATCAATGTGCGCGTTTCACGCCTGCTTCGGGTCGAAATGCTTGGCGATGCCCTGCCAGCATTGGTAGTAATTCTGCTGCAACTGCGGCGCATCGAGCGCCTGCTGGGTGGGATGGATCACCTTGCGCGTTTCGAACATGAAAGCCATCGTGCCGGTGAGGTGATCCGGCTTGCTGACATCAGCCGCGCTCGCCTTCTCGAAGCTCGCCGCATCCGGCCCGTGTCCGCTCATGCAGTTGTGCAGGCTGGCGCCGCCCGGCGCGAAGCCGCCAGCCTTGGCGTCGTACGCGCCTTCGATCAAACCCATGAATTCGCTGGCGACGTTTCGGTGGAAATACGGCGGGCGGAAGGTGTGCTCGGCCACCAGCCAGCGCGGCGGGAAAATCACGAAATCCACGTTTGCGGTGCCGGGCGTATCGCTGGGCGAGGTCAGCACGGTAAAGATGGACGGATCGGGATGATCCACACTGATGGAGCCGATCGTGTTGAAACGCGTGAGATCGTATTTATAGGGTGCGTAATTGCCGTGCCAGGCGACCACGTCCAGCGGCGAGTGATCGATGCTCGCTTTCCACAATGCGCCCTGGAATTTGGCGATCAACTCGAAATCGCCTTCCACGTCTTCGTAGGCAGCATGCGGCGCAAGGAAGTCGCGCGGCAACGCCATCGAATTGGCGCCGATGGGGCCGAGATCAGGCAAGCGCAACAACGCACCGAAATTCTCGGCGACGTAGCCACGCGCTTCACCATCCATCAGTTCCACGCGAAAGCGAATGCCGCGCGGGATCACCGCGATCTCCAGTGGCTTGACCTCCAGCACACCCAGTTCGGTCGCGACATGCAGGCGGCCAAGCTGCGGCACGATCAACAGCTCGCCATCCGCATCGTAGAAGAAGCGGCCCTGCATCGAGCGATTCGCAACGTAGATATGAATGCCGCAACCGGCCTGCTCGGCGGGGCTGCCGTTGCCGGCAAGCGTCACCAGGCCATCGATGAAATCCGTCGGCTGCGACGGCATCGGCCATGGATCCCAGCGCAGCTGGTTGGGCGTCGCCGGTGCTTCGTCGAAACGGTTGTGGAAGGTGGCATGCGCGCACGGTTCGAACGGCTTGTGCATCGCGGCCGGACGAATGCGATACAACCAGCTGCGGCGGTTGCTGTGGCGTGGCGCGGTGAAGGCAGTGCCGGAAAGCTGCTCGGCATAAAGCCCATGCGCCACCCGCTGCGGCGAATTCTGTCCAACCGGCAACACGCCCGCGATCGCCTCACTGGCGAACTCGTTGCCGAAGCCGGATTGGTAGCCGTTCGATTGCATCATGACGCTCACTTACCTCAGCTAGGCTCCCCTCTCCCTCCGGGAGAGGGGTTGGGGGTGAGGGTTCGGTATCCGAAGCTGGTGATGACTACTTCGAATACTGTATCCCTTAACCAACATTCCCGCATTTGCCGATGCGCACGGTACAACGCATTTTCTGATGCCGAGGAGCGTCAATTTTCGAGGACCTGCAAGATTGCCTCGAGTACCGCATCCGTCTGCTCCAGTACTTCGTTGTCCCAGAAGCGCAGAACCCTTATTCCTTGCGACTGCAAATACGACGTTCTTGTTCTATCCACTTCCATGTTGTACTGCGATCCGTCCAGTTCCACGGCCAGACGCTTCGCGTCACACTAGAAATCCACGATGTAAGGTGGAATGGCGTGTTGCCGCCTGAATTTGTATCCCTTCAACCGGCCGCCGCGCAGGTGATACCAAATTTTTTGTTCCGCTTCGGTAGCCGTGTAACGCAAGCCACGCGAATATTCACGCGTTCTACTGGGTAGCGGCGGTTTGTTGCGTCCATGCATGACCGAACCCTCACCCCAACCCCTCTCCCGGAGGGAGAGGGGCTTTCAAGCCTTACAGCACGCCGCGCCGCATCTGATCGCGCTCGATCGATTCGAACAGCGCCTGGAAGTTGCCTTCGCCGAAGCCTTCGTTGCCCTTGCGCTGGATGATTTCGAAGAAGATCGGGCCGATGTTGTTCTGCGTGAAAATCTGCAGCAGCTTGCGTTGCTTGGTTTCCGGGTCGGCGTCGATCAGGATCTTGTTCTTGGCCAACCGCGCCACGTCTTCGCCATGGTTGGGAATGCGCTGGTCGATCACGTCGAAATAGGTGTCGGGCGTATCCAGGAACGCCACGCCCTTGGCGCGCATCGCTTCCACCGTTTCGTAGATATTGTCGGTGAAGCAGGCGATGTGCTGGATGCCTTCGCCGTGGTACGCGTCCAGGTATTCGTTGATCTGGCTCTTCGGGTCGCTCGATTCGTTGAGCGGAATGCGCACGATGCCATCCGGCGCGGTCATCGCCTTGGACACCAGGCCGGTTTTCGCGCCCTTGATGTCGAAGTAGCGGATCTCGCGGAAGTTGAACAGGCGCTCGTAGTAATCGGACCACTTCTGCATGTTGCCGAAATACAGGTTGTGCGTGAGGTGGTCGATGAAGGTGAGGCCGAAGCCGCGCGGATGCTGGTCCACGCCTGGGATTGGCGCGTAGTCGGCGTCGTAGATGCTGTCGTGGTCGCCGTAGCGATCCACCAGATAGAGCATGCAATCGCCGATGCCCTTCACCACCGGCGCGTTCACCGCCTTGGTGTCGGCCTTGTCGGCCGGCGCTTCGCCGCCGTTGGCCAGCACTTTCTTCAGTACATCATTGGCGGGCTGTTTGAAGCGGATGGCGAAACCGCACGCGCAGGGGCCGTGCTTGGCGGCGAAATCGGCGGCGAAGGAATCGGGGTCTTCGTTGACCAGGAAGTTGACGTCGCCCTGGCGGTAGACCGTGATCGGCCGGCGCTTGTGCTTGAGCACCGCCGTAAAACCCATGTTCTGGAATAACCTATGCAGCTCACCGCTTCGGCCAGCCGGGGCGGCGAACTCAACGAATTCGAATCCGTTGATGCCCATGGGGTTCTCGAAGGTGGTGACGTGCATGCCGAGATTGGGCTGGGCGTTCATGGCGCTCTCCTGACATAGTTCGTACGCGATGGAGGCGCGGCCAGCGTGCCACCATCGGAATCAGGCCACTGTTATAGTTACAACTGCAACTAATTGCAAGGAACACCGCCACAATGTCCCATCCGCGCAAGCCCGCCCCCGCCGGAGCCGAACACGCCCCCCTGGAACTGGAGCGCTTCCTGCCGTATCGGCTGTCGATTCTGTCGAACACGGTGAGCCAGGCGATCGCGAACGACTATCAGCGCCGCTACGACCTCAGCATGACCGAATGGCGTGTGATGGCGGTGCTGGCCCGTTTCCACGGGCTATCGGCACGCGAAGTGGCCGAGCGCACGGCGATGGACAAGGTAGCCGTCAGCCGCGCGCTCGCCCGGCTGGTGGAGGCCGGCCGTGTGCATCGCGAAACCCATGGCGGCGACAAGCGCCGCTCGGTACTTAGCCTGACCGAAGCGGGCTGGATCATGCACGACGACATCGCGCCGATGGCGCGGGCGCATGAGCGCGAAGTGCTGGCCAAGCTGGATGCGGAAGAACAGCAATGGCTGACGCGCATCCTGGACAAGTTGCTCGGCGACCAGGGCGCGTAGGTTGGGGTGCAACCCCAACGTATCTATTGATCTAGCGATGTTGGGGTTGACACCCCAACCTACTTCACCCCATGCATCAACCGGTTCACCAACGGCGAGATCAGCAGCAGCAACACGCCTGAGCCCGCCAGCACGTAGAAACAGAAGGTGAAGCCGCTGAGCGCCGACGCCGCAGTCATGCCGGTAGCGCCACTGATATGCGAAGCGAGCATGCCGGACAGGTTTCCACCCAGCGCGGTGGAGAGAAACCACCCACCCAGCCCCAGGCCCACCAGCCGCGGCGGCGCCAGCTTGGTCACCATCGACAAGCCGATCGGCGACAGGCATAGCTCGCCCACCGACTGGAACAGGTAGCACATGGCCAGCGGCCAGAACGGGATCAGGCCGCGGCTGTCGAGCAGGTGCGACAACGCATAGATCAGGCTGATGAAGCCGACGCCCTCGAAGATCAGGCCGAGGCCGAACTTGCGCGGAATGGACGGCTCCTTATGGCGCTTGGCCAACCAGCCCCAGGCCAGCGCGGTGACCGGCGCCAGCGCGACCACCCACAGCGGCGTCATGGCCTGGAACCAGCCAACCGGGAACATCCAGCCACCGAACATCTGTCGATCCACCAGGTTTTCCGCCAGGAAATTGAAGGTGGTGCCGAAGAGGTAATAGAACACCCAGAACAGCACGTTGAAGGCGAAGATGATCAGCATGGCGATCACGCGATGGAGCTGCACACGATCGTGACGCAGAGCTTCGGCGATCAGCACCACCACCATGCCGACGAACAGCACGCCCATCACCCACTGCAGGCCTACGGCGCCCAGCTTGGCGAGCAGCAGATACGTCACCGGCACGGCGATCGCCACGCCAACCACCACTTGCAGCACACGCATACGGCTTTCGCTACCTGGCGCCGGGCGCCCCACGCCGCGCAGGCTACGCCGCCCGAACCAGAACCACAGCAGGCTCAAAAGCATGCCCACGCCCGCCGCCGCAAATACGATGCGGAAGTTCTGCTGCAGCGGGGTCTTGGTGAAATAGCTGGCCATCCAGCCGGTGATCAATGGCGCCAGAAACGCGCCGCAGTTGATGCCCATGTAGAACAGCGTAAAGCCGCGGTCGCGGCGTTCGTCACCGGGCGGGTATAGCTGCCCGACCATCGAGGAGATGTTCGGCTTGAACAGGGCATCGCCCACGATCACCATCGCCAGGCCGAACAGCAAGGCCTCTCGGCTGGGGATCATCAACACGAACAGGCCCGCTGACATGACCACCGCGCCAAGCAGGATCGAACGCTGATAGCCGATGATCTTGTCGGCGACATAGCCACCGAACACACCGAAGGCAAATGCCAGCGCCACGTAGGCGCCGAAGATACTGCTGGCCCAGCCCTGCCCGGTCGGGTCGCCGTTGTAGAACTGCGCCACCGCATACAGCGCCAACACCCAGCTGAGACTGTAGTAGGCGAAGCGCTCCCAGAACTCTGTCATGAACAGCATCCACAGCGGGCGCGGATGACCGAACAGCTGCGGAAAGTCGGGCGTGGTCTGGACGCCGGCTTCGGAAGGCTGGTTCACGCAGGTTTCCCCTTGAATTGGATTTTTGAAGATGTAACGGGCTGAGTGCGTGGAAGTCAAACGCAACGCAGCAACTTCAGCTGTTATCGCTGCGAACAAAGCCGAATTCGGCACAAGATGCGCCTTTGCCTTACCGGTGCGTAGGTTGGGTTAGCGCAGCGTAACCCAACGGTGTTGCTTCGAAGACGTTGGGTTACGCTGC
>CBJMMB010000176.1:0-5403 GCA_966430775.1 uncultured Dyella sp.
CCCAGATCCTGCAGCACGGCGCCGGAGGTGGTGCGCACCAGCGGATCGTCGTCCACGATCACCACGCGCAGGCTAAGCGAGGCATGTGTCGGCTTGGTCGATACCAGCGCCGGCGCCATGTCGCCCGCTTCGTGCGCCACCTGCGGATTCACGCTGGGCAGCCACATCTCCACGCGCGTGCCGAACCCCTTGCTGCTCTTGATCACCAGGCGCCCGCCCGATTGCTCGGCCAGGCCGTGCACCATCGACAAGCCGAGGCCCGTGCCCTTGCCCACCCCCTTGGTGGTGAAGAACGGTTCGGTCGCCTTGGTCAGCGTTTCCTCGTCCATGCCCTCGCCTTCGTCGGTGACCGAAAGGCAGACGTAGTCGCCTGGCGCAAGCCGCGTGGAATGCGTGGCGTTGATGGTGACGTTGCGCGCGGCAATGGTCAGGTTGCCGCCTTCATCCATGGCGTCGCGCGCGTTCACCGCCAGGTTCATCAGTGCGAGCTCGAGCTGGTTCGCATCGGTTTTCACAGCGTTGAGCGCCGCCGGGAACATGGTGCGGATATTGATCTGCGGGCCCAGCGAGCGGCGCAGCAGTTCGGTCATGTTGGCCACCAGCGACACGATGTCGACCGGCGCCACGCGCAACTCCTGCTTGCGCGCGAAGGCCAGCATGCGCTGCGTCAACGCCGCGCCGCGCTGCACCGCCGATTGCGCGTTCTGCGCCAGCCGGCGCAGCGGCGAATCCTGCGGCAGCTTCAGCTCCATCATGTCCAGGCAGCTCTGGATCACCATCAGCAGATTGTTGAAATCGTGGGCCACGCCCCCGGTGAGCTTGCCGATGGCTTCGGTCTTCTGCGACTGGAACAGTGCCTCGCGTGCGCGGTCCAGTTCCTGCGCGGCTTCGCGCTGTTCGGTCACGTCACGCGTGATCTTGGCGAAACCGATCAATTCGCCGTCGTCACCCAGGATGCGATCCACGATCACGTGCGCCCAGAAACGCGTGCCGTCCCTGCGTACGCGCCAGCCTTCGGTTTCCACGCGCCCGTGGATCGCGGCGCGCGCCAGGTTTTTCTGCGGTTCGCCCGCATCCCGGTCGGCCTGCGTATAGAACGAGGAAAAATGCTTGCCGATGATTTCCTCGGGCTTGTAGCCCTTGATGCGCTCGGCGCCGTAGTTCCAGCTGGACACATGGCCATCCTTGTCCAGCATGAAGATCGCGTAGTCGGTCACGCTCTGCACCAGCAGGCGGAATTGTTCCTGGCTGCGGCGCAAGGTCTTCTCCGCTTCCTTGCGATCAGGAAGCGCGCGCGCGATTTTCACGAAGCCGGTCAATGCACCGTTTTCGTCGCGCACCGGTTCGGTCACCGTGTGCGCCCAATACGACTCCCCGTTCTTGCGCAGGCGCCAGTTCTCGCATTCGTGGCGGCCATCGTTGCGGGCGATGTCCAGCTCACGGCGTGGAAGGTTTTCGTCCCGCTCCTGCTGCGGATAAAAACGTTCGATATGGTGGCCGATCATCTCCTCGGCGCGATAACCCGTCATGCTTTCCGCGCCGGGGTTCCAGCTGACCACCACGCCGCGCGTATCGAGCATGAAAATGGCGTAGTCCTTGATCGACTCGACCATCAGACGGTACCTGTTTTCGGCCGCCTGCGATGAAAGAGAAGTAGCGGCAATCTTCGTAGATGGGTTTGCCATGCGCCTTTAAGCCGTCATAACCATGGAGCGAAAATGTGAAGAAGTGATGAAGAAAACACGGCATCCTCCCCTGCAAGAACGCAGCCAGCATCTACGTCAAAGGTTTGCAAAGTGTCACCGTCCGATCACACGCACAATGGACACCTGTGTGTGCTCCGATTGTGAACCTCAAGCAAGCTTCATGTAAGTACATGTTGCTCATTTTGGGAAGTGCAAATGGGCATGCCCCAAGCGCTTCACCCTTGCCTCACCCTGGCTAACCGCACCGCATACGACGACGGTGGCAAAACGGCAGGGACGCGCTGATGTACCAGCACAGGCGCCTATCGATGCATCGAGGCCGAGCTTCCCATGTCAGATGACGCCTGCAACGTACTTATCAATGGGTTCGAACGCAAACTTCAACCCGCAGAGAACTTGCTGAGCGGCCTAACGCGGCTGGGCATCGAGGTTCCGCACGTCTGCTACCTGAAAACGCTGGGCCCGCTGCAAACCTGCGACACCTGCATGGTGGAGGTCAACGGCAAACTGGTGCGCAGCTGCGCCACCACGGCCCAGGCGGGCGACGTCGTCATGACCGATTCGCCTGATGCCCTCAAGGCGCGCGAGGAAGCCATGGACCGCATCCTCGCCAAGCACGAGCTGTATTGCACGGTATGCGAGAACAATACCGGCGACTGCGAGTTGCACAACGCCTTCGCCGAGATGGACATCGCCATCCAGCGCTACAAATTCACGCGAAAACCACACAACAAAGACGAATCCAATGCGTTCTACACCTACGACCCGGACCAGTGCATCCTGTGCGGACGTTGCGTGGAGGCGTGCCAGAACGTCGAAGTCAACGAGACGCTGAGCATCGACTACAGCGATCCGCATCCGCGCGTGCTGTGGGATGCCGGCAAGCCGATCGGCGAATCGAGCTGCGTCTCCTGCGGCCACTGCGTCACCGTATGCCCCTGCAACGCGCTGCTGGAACGCACGCTGCAACCGGATGCGGGCCCCTTCACCTCCATCAAGGCCGATACCAAGCGCTCGATGATCGACTTCATCAAGGCGCTGGAGGATACGACCGGCGCGCCGCCGATCACCGCCATCTCCAAGATCGACGTCGCCCTGCGGCAACAGGAAATCAAGCGCACCAAGACCGTGTGCCCCTACTGCGGCGTGGGATGCGCGTTCGAGATGTGGACGCGCGGGCGCGAGATATTGAAAGTGCAGCCGGTGGAGCAAGCGCCGGTCAATGGCATCTCCACTTGCATCAAGGGCAAGTTCGCGTGGGATTTCGTCAACGCCAAGGAACGCCTCACCACCCCGCTGATTCGCGAGAACGGCCAGTTCCGCGAAGCCACCTGGGCCGAGGCGCTGGACCTGGTCGCCAAGCGGCTCAAGCAGATCCACGAACGATATGGGCCGAAATCGATCGGCTTTATCGGCTCCAGCAAAGCCAGCAATGAAGAAGCGTATCTGACGCAGAAGATCGCGCGGCTGATCTTTCGCACCAACAGCGTGGACAACTCCTCGCGCTATTGCCAGAACCCCGCCACGCAAGGCTTGTTCCGCACCGTGGGTTACGGTGGCGATGCCGGGTCGATCAAGGACATCGAATCGGCCGCGCTGGTGATCCTGGTCGGCTCCAACACCGCCGAATGCCATCCGGTGATTGCTGCGCGCATCAAGGCGGCGCACAAGCTGCGCGGGCAGAAGCTGATCGTGGTCGATCCGCGCAAGCACGAGATGGCGGCGCGCGCAGACATCCACCTGAAGGTAAAAAGCAGCACCGACCTGGCATGGGCCTGCGCCACTGCGCGCTACATCTTCGATCACGGGCTGGAAGACCAGGCGTTTCTCAGCACGCACGTCAACGGCCTGGACGAATTCCGCGCATCGCTGGAACCGTTCACGCTGGCATTCGCCGAGCGCATCACCGGCCTTGCGCAAGCGCAGATCGTGCAAGCGGCGGAGATGATCGCGCAGGCACCATCTGTCTGCCTGCTGTGGGCGATGGGCATCACGCAGCACAGCCATGGTTCGGACACCAGCACGGCCTTGTCGAATCTGTTGCTGGTCACCGGCAATTACGGCCGCCCCGGCACCGGCGGCTATCCCATGCGCGGCCACAACAACGTGCAGGGCGCCAGCGATTTCGGTTGCCTGAAGAACGTGTATCCGGGCTACGAAAAAGTCACCGAACCGGAAGTGCGCGAACGCTGGGCCAAGGCCTGGGGCGTGCCGCCGGAACATCTGTCCGATGAAGTGGGGCTGGACAACTTCAGCATGGTGGAGAAGGCGTCCAAGGGCGAAGTGAAGGCGATGATGGTGATCGGCGAGGAAACCGCCATTTCCGACGCCGATACGCAGAACGTGATCAAGGCGTTCAAGCAACTCGAATTCTTCGTAGTGCTGGATATCTTCCCCAGCCGTACTGCCGAATTCGCCGACGTGATCCTGCCCGCCTGCGCCAGCGTGGAAAAGGACGGCAGCTTCGTCAACACCGAGCGCCGCATCCAACGCTTCTACAAAGCGATGGAACCGCTCGGCGACAGCCGCCCCGACTGGCAGATCCTTACCGAACTGGCCAAACAGCTTGGCCACGATTGGGGCTATACGCATCCGTCGCAGATCATGGCCGAATGCGCCGGTATCGCGAAGATGTTCGCCGGCGTCAGCTACGAGCGGCTGGAAGGCTGGAAATCCCTGCAGTGGCCGGTGAAGGAAGACGGTACCGATACGCCCCTGCTCTATACCGACGGTTTTCATTTCCCCGATCGCAAGGCGAAGCTGCACCCGGTGAAGTGGGAAGCGCCAGCCGAAGAAGCCGACGCGACCTATGACATCCTGCTCGACAACGGCCGCCTGCTGGAACATTTCCAATCCACCAACCAGAGCGGACGCGGCCCGCGCGTGCGGCATGAATCGCCGCACTGGTTCGTGGAAATCAGCCCTGAGCTGGCCGCCGAACACGGCATCGAAGACGGCACCTGGCTGCGCATCATCTCGCGTCGCGCGCAGGTAGACGTGCGCGCCACCGTTACCGATCGCGTCAGCGGCAAAACCATGTACCTGCCTATTCATCACTCCAAGCCCGGCGTCAACATGCTGACCGGCGAACATCACGATGCGGAGGTCAACACGCCCGCCTACAAGGAACTGGCCGTGCGCATCGAGAAACTGCCGCAGCCGAAAGGCGAACCGCCGCTGCCGTATCGCAATCACCGCTACGGCAAACCCACGCCCAACCTTGGGCCCGATGCGGAACAGAAATGGAAGCGCCCGGAATACGAAGAACCGCCGGCGACCATCGAACATCCCGAGACACTCTAATGGCCGAACCCATCAGCTATCAGCCCAAGCCCCCGAAGATCGGCCCCACCGCGCGCGAGGAACTGGAGCAGTTGCTGGAAACCCTGCACGGTTCCGGACTGCTGCGTTTGGCCAACGATCTTGCCGCCGGCAGGCAGGATATCGTCGGCATACTTTTCGAAGGCCTCAATCTCGAAAGCTCGCGCTACGCGGTGCAGAACATTGCCGCCTTGCTGATGATGCTTGGACAGATTCCACCCTCACGCTTCTACAAGATCACCAGCACGGTGAAAGATGCGCTGCTGGCTGCGGCGGAAGAACCTCCAGCGGAGAAAGAGCCGCCGGGCGTGCGGGGGTTATACAAAGCGCTGAAGGACGAAGAGACATGGCGTGCGCTTTCGCCGCTGGTGCAAGG
>CBJMMB010000177.1:0-5386 GCA_966430775.1 uncultured Dyella sp.
CGCCGGAATGACGGGTAACAAGCGTCACGCTAGTCTCAAGCGCATCCCGATTCAAGCCGACCCTGGCAGGACCGCCCTGCGGCATATCGCCCTCACCCCCGCTGCCGCCGATTCCGCCGCGTACGCTTCCAGCCGTACATCAAGCCCACCAGCGTGATCAGCGCCGGCAGCATCACGATATTGATCACCTTCAGGCGCGTACCCAGCGCATCGATCTCCGCATTGAGCTGATGCTGCACGTCGCGCAGTTCCTTGCTGATCGCCAGCTGGCGCTGCAGGAACTGTTCGATCTCCTGCTTCTGCTCGGCGCTGGTGGAGGTATCGCCGGTGCCCTTGGCTGGTTGCAGCTCCTCCAGCCGGCGTTTGGTGTCGGCCAGTTCGCTTTGCAGTTCCTTTTCCTTCTGCAGGAATTTGCGGTCGGCGGCGCGGCGCAAGGCTTGCACGCGGGTGAACGGGCGCAGCGAGGTGGAGCGTCCGCGAATCGACAGCAAGGCGGAAGAACCGGTCAGGTTGTCCACCATGTTGCTGATGAAGTCGCCGTTGTTGGCGAAGGCGCTCAGCATCGGCTGGCCGAGGAAGCTCTGCGTTTCCACCCACAGCCGATCCGTCAGCAGATCGGTATCGGCCAGCAAAATCACTTCGGCGTTCGAGGCGGAAGTGGACAAATGCCCCGGCCGTTTGACGAATTCCGGGAAGGCGCTGGCGAAGGTGCCGCGCAGGCGCGCAGCGATCACATAGTTCTGATCCTGCGGCTGATAGTTGTCCAGCAGGCTGGAGGGATTGCTGCTGGCTTCGATCACGCGCTGCGTCGGCACCACTTCGGCATCCGAACTGCTCTGCATCAGCGGGATCAAGCGCGCGGTGGCATTGGGCAACAGGTCGAAATGGCCGCTGGTGGAGACGTTGACGCGCTGCAGGCTGGCGGTGATCGCATCGTCGCGGTTGAGCTCTGAAGCGCCCAGCCCGAGCATGGCCGGATGCGCGAGATTCACGCCGGCCAGTTCGATCTGCAGCGCGCGCGCACGATCGAGCACCACCTGGTCCTGGTTGAACGCGACACCCCAGTCCGCGAACAGGCGCGGCAGGTTCGAGCTGTGGTTGTTGGTGGCGCTGGTCGCGTCGTCGATCAGCGGCGCCGGATCGGATTCGGAGAACGGATCGACGAACACCACCAGATGCCCGCCGCCCAGCACGTACTGATCGATGGCGTACTGCGTCTCCACCGACAGGTTCTTGGGATGGATCAGCAGCAGCACCTGCACTTTCTTGTCGATGTGCTTGAGCCGGCTCGTGTCGATCATTTCCACATCGAACAATTGCTGCAGCTGGCGCATCACCGCCCACGGCTGCGTGCCCTGCGCCGGATCGCCCATCACCGGCAAGCCGGTGATCACGCCGATGTGCGGCTTTTCCGGCTCGCTGAGCTGATACAGCAGCTTGGCGACGTCGTACTCAAGGAAGGCTTCGCGGTTCTGGTCGAAGAACGGAATCGCCAAGGTGCGATCGATGCGTTTTTCGCGCGCCTGTTGCGGGAAATCGGCCAGCGAATCCTGCGCCGCCTCGCTGGTGGGCGGACGCGTGGTGCCGACCAGGCCGAAGAAGATGCGCTCGCCGTTGCTGCCGCCATTCACCGCAGTGAGGCCGTTGCCTTCCGCGCTGGCTTCGTCATCCGAATACGGCACCGGATCGGCGATCTGCAGATGGATGCGGCCATGCGAACGCGCCACGATTTCCTGCAGCATTTCCGCCACGCGCTGTTCGTAGCTGCGCGTTGTGGGCAGATCCTTCGTGGCGTGCTGCGAAAAATACAAGGTGAGCCAGAGCGGACGATTCACGCCGTCGACAATCTGCCGCGTGCCAGGCGAAAGCGTGTAGAGACGATCCTGGGTAAGGTCGAAACGTTCCGGCGACAGCCAGCGGCTGGTGATCAGCGCGATGCCGCAATAGGCGACGATCAGCGCAAGCAGGCCGCTGAGCAATACCGTGCGTCGGCGTAATGGCAACCCGAACATGTCAGCGACTCCGCTTCATGTCGAGCATCAGCACGCCGGCGGTAAGCCATGCCGCAATGGTGAGAATGAAATACAGCAGATCGCGCACATCCAGCACGCCACGCGCAACGCCTTCGTAATGACGCAGCATCGACAGATGCGCCACACCGTTGACCAGCCGGCGCGGCAGCGTGCCCTGGAAGAAATCCAGCACCTGCGACTGCCCGGCCAGGATCAACAGCACGCACACCACGGCGGTAAGGATGAAGGCCACCACCTGGCTGCTGGTGATCGTGGACAGGCACGCGCCGATCGCGAGGAACGCACCGGCCATCAGCCAGCTGCCGACGTAGCCGGCGATGATGATGCCGTTGTCCGGCGAGCCGAGGTAATTGACCGTCACCCACACCGGAAACGTCAGCAGCAAGGCGAGGCCGACGAAGAACCACGCGGCCAGGAACTTGCCCAGCATCGCCTGCCATAGATTGATCGGCAGCGTCAGCAGCAATTCCAGCGTGCCGGACTTGGCTTCCTCCGCCCACAGGCGCATCGATACCGCCGGCACCAGGATCAGGTACAGCCAGGGATGCATCACGAAGAACGGTTGCAGATCGGCGATGCCGCGATCGTAGAAATCGCCCACGTAGAAGGTGAGGATGCCGGAGAGCACCAGGAAGATCACCAGGAACACGTACGCCACCGGCGTCACGAAATAGCTGCGCAGTTCGCGGCGCAGTACCGCCATGGTCGGGCTCATGGCAAAGTCTCCGCTTCGTCGCCCAGCGTGATCTGGCGGAACACTTCGTCGAGTCGGCCGCGCTCGAGCTGGATTTCGGAAATCTCCAGACCTTGCTGGCGCAGCAGCGCTTCGACCGGCTCCAGGATGCGTTCGCCGGGCTTAGGAAATACGGTGATGCGGCCATCGAGCGGATCCACCTCGATGCCCGCCACCTGCGGCAGGCGTCCGAGCATTTCCTGCGAGACGCCGCTGCCCGGTGCACTGAAAGACACCGCGCCGTGATAGCGCGAGCGTGCTTCCAGTTCGGCCGGCGTGGCGTCCGCGCGCAACTGGCCGCCGGCGATGATCACCACGCGATTGCACAAGGCGTGCACTTCTTCGAGCAGATGCGTGGAAATCAGGATGGTGCGCTCGCGCGCCATCGCGTCGATCAGCCGGCGTACGGTGTGCTTCTGGTTGGGATCGAGACCGTCGGTGGGTTCGTCCAGCATCAACACCGGCGGATCGTGCAGGATCGCCTGTGCAAGGCCCACGCGCCGGCGCAAGCCTTTGGACAAGGTTTCCACGCTGACGCCCAGCGCTTCTTCCAGTTGCAGGTCGCTGACCACTTCATCGAAGCGGCGCCGGCCCACGTCGGAACGCAGCCCGCGCATGCGCATGATGAACACCAGGAATTCGCGCACGGTCATTTCGCCGTAGCTGGGCGCGCCTTCCGGCAGATAGCCGAGCGCGCGCTTGGCCTTCAGCGGCTCCTTGGTGACGTCATGGCCGCATACGCGCGCGGTGCCTGAGCTGGGCGCGAGAAAGCCGGCGATCATGCGCATCACGGTGGTCTTGCCTGCCCCGTTGGGGCCAAGGAGGCCGAGCACCTGGCCCGGTTCGGCATAAATGCTGAGCGCATCCACCGCAGTCAAATGGCCGTAGCGCTTGGTGAGCTTGTCGGTTTCGATCATGTCGTGGCGGGCATGGAACTCGCTGCAATGTACCGCAAGCGAGACGTGGGTTGGGGTGCAAACCCCAACGCCGCGATGCCTGGAGATGACGATGTTGGGGTTTGCACCCCAACCTACGCGGCTGCGCGAGGGAGCCGAAAACAAAAAGCCCTCCGCGAAGGAGGGCTTTTTGCGATCAGGCGATAAGGCTTACTTCGCCGCGCTGCTGGCGGGAGCCGGCGCGCTGCCGGCCGGTGCCGGGGCGCTGCTGCTGGAAGCCGGCTGGCCGTTCGCGTTGAGCACGCCCGGCTGCTTGATGCCGGCCTGCTGTTCCGGCGTCTGCTGCGGCACGGTGCCGCCGTTCGGGCCGTCCTGCAGCGGCAGGTACACCGAAAACTGCGCGTAGGTCTGGATCGCGCCGGTGTTGTCCTTCACTTCCGGCTGCACAAGGATGTCGTACAGGCGGTTGGTCACTTCGTCGTACTTGTAGCCGTGGGTCTGCGCGTAGGCCTTGAGCATGTCACGCGTCTGCGGCACACCGGCGGCCGTGCCGTTCCACACCGACTGCAGCGCAGGACCGCCGAACGCCAGCGTGGCGCGCACGTTGTTGTCGACGACCAGACGGCCGAAGCGATCCTTGCTGCCCGGCTGGGCGTTGGCGTCAGGATTGGCCGGTGCGGCGGCCGTGCTGCTGGAAGCGGGCTGCTGCAGCTGGTCGTTCAACGACGGCGGCGTCGGCGGCGTGAGCTTCTCGCTCTGGCCGGCCACGGTCAGCGTATCGGTGTCGATCGGCTCGGCCACGTCGAAGGTGTAGGTCTCGTCACCGTAGTTGGTGGTGAAGATGATGCGCGGGCCGTTGGTGTGCACGCCCAGCTTCTTGGCCGCATCCTGGATCTGCTTGATGGCGGCGTCGGTGGCTTCGTTCAAACCATCCAGGCCGTCCTTGCGCTTCATCGAGGTGGACACCAGCAGCACCGGCGTCGGCTTGGTCTGCTGGATGTACGGATCGAGCGAGCTGTAATCGATGTTCGGCACGCCGGCCAGCAGGTTCTGCAGGCTGTTCAAGCTGTACTGGATCAAGGCGTCGGGCTGGCCGTGGATGTACAGGTTGGAGTAGCGGTCGATCAGGTTGAAGCCGTAGCTCACGTCGTACGACCAGGTGATCTTGGTCAGCTTGCCGGTGTTGCCCTGGCGCAGCAGGTCCAGCGTGAAGTGCTTGTCGCTACCGCGCCACTCGTTGTCCAGGTTCCAGATGATCTGGGCGCTGTTGACGGTGGTGTCGATCTGGTTGAATTCCGGCTTGGTGGAGGCGATGGTCAGCTTGCCGTTGCCTACCTTCTCGTCCTGGCTGGCCCAGCTGATCTCCGAACCGGGACCATAGGCATTGCCGGAAAGGGTGTACTGGGTTTTCGGGTCGTACGCACGCAGCACGGCGTAGTCGGGGAAGGTGCGGAAATTGGCGACCACGTCGTAGACCTGGCGCAGGTCTTTGCTCACCACCAACGACCGCTCTACGTGGCCACTGCTGGGCATGATGATGCCCACCACGACGCCGGTAACGACGACGATGATGAGGGCAACGATGAATTCCAGAACACGCGTCATTCCAGGTTTCTCCGAGACGTCTCTCTAAGGCGGTGAAAAACGCCGGAACGGGACCGCCAAAAGGAGTCTTCCCTCGAGGGAAACCGCATCAGGACGGGGGATCGGCCGGCGCCTAAGCT
>CBJMMB010000178.1:0-5370 GCA_966430775.1 uncultured Dyella sp.
CGCGGGTGATACGGCTTGATGATGCGATCGGCGAAATAGGTGGAATCGCCGAGCTCCGAACCGCCGAAGCCGCGATTGATAACCTTCACTTCCGAAAAATCCGCCGCCAGCGATTTCCAGTGCTCGATCGACGAACTGCCGATGAACAACACCGCATGCTGCGGCGGAGGATTGGCGCGATCGGATGCTTCGAAGGCTTCGATGGCGCCATTCCAATACGCATGATTGGACTGCGCCATGCACGCAACGGACGGCACCAGGGCAAGCAACAGTGCTAGCAGGATCTTCATGACGCTCCGGCTCGATCGTTATCACGAGCCGCGATCATAACGTTGCGTCATCCACGCTGCGTCAGTGCCGCTTCAACTCGCTGACTTCCCACACCTGCGCGATGCGCTGGCCATCCCAGCGGTAAATCAGGTGCTGCGCCTGCACGCAGGGCGCGACCACATCAGGAAAGAACGCGGCCACGCATTCGCCGCCGGGATGGCGCACGCTGTCGTACACGATGCCGTTGGAATCCTGCTCGCGCAGCTTGCGCGCCAGCTTGATGCTTTCGGCGTAGCTGTCGGCGTCATGCGCCTGCGACCAGCCGCCGCGGATGTCGTGCAGCTTGCAATCGATGCTGCTGCGATAGCAGCGCATTTCGATATCGCAGGCGGGCTCGGAAGTGGCCGCAAGAAATCGCTCGCGGTGGTACACCGTTTCCTCCACCGCCGTGATCACGTTGCGCGCGGCGTAGAACACGCCCCACGTGCCGTCGGAAAAACGGCTGCCTTCCGGATTCAGATGCGTGAAGGCGGCCATCACCGGCGTCGAGCCCGGGCCGCTGATGCGACGATCTTTCGGTACCAGGCGCAAGGTATCGGCCTCCTCGCGCAAGCGCGGATTGGTCAGTGCTTCAAGGGCGAAGATCGCATCGAGATCGGCCGGATCGGCAATGCGATCGAACAGGCCAGCCGGCGGAAAGCGGCTGGGGATGATGCGATAGATGTGGGTCCAGCGGATGCGTCGAAGGGGAGGCGTGTCGATAGGCATGGCGTAGTCCGCGGCGCAGGCGCGCCAGGTTTTTCGTTCGTCCCTGTCCGACGCCAAAGTGTGCCGAAAGAGGTTCTCGCCGACTGCGACCGCTTTGGTGAGGCGAAAGCCTTACCAGCCGCGCTGCGCGTCCAGATATTGCCGCACCACGTACAGGTCGCTGACATTGCCCGACAACATGCGATCCAGCGCCGACTGCCCGCCGAACAGCGGCGAACGGTTGGGGCGGTGCAGCCAGGCATCGGCCTGCTCGTTGTTGGGGAAAAGAATCTGCAAGGCCTTGTAGATGCCCAGCAGGTAACTGATGCGTTCCAGCGTATCGCGCCCCAGCGTGCCGTCCTGGTGGCGCTTCCATTTGTAGAAGGTGGATTCGGGCGGCTCGCCAAGCAGCCTGCGCTGTTCGGCGATGCGCAGGTTCCAGCGTTCGGCCATGTTGAAGAAGGCGCGCAGGGCGGGGCCGCTCATCTCTTCGGCAGGGGTTGCCCGATGCAAGGCGTGGGCTGTCATGGACCGACTCTCCCAATGAAGTTTGTGGTCATACTACTTTATTGGTGAAGTTATTGCCAATAGCCCGGATAAGCACCTGATTAACGTTCGGCCGCGCCGTAATCCGGCTCCCGCCCGCCTTCGGCGATAAACCGGTCGATCCGCTGCTCCAGCACCGGCAAGGGTACCGACCCCAGCGACAGCACGGTGTCATGGAAGGCGCGCAGGTCGAACTTCGGCCCCAGCGCCTTTTCGGCCTTGGCGCGCAGATCGAGCATCTTCAGGTAGCCCAGCTCGTAGGACAGCGCCTGCCCCGGCCAGCTGATGTAGCGGTCGACCTCGTTGGCGATTTCGCGGTCGGACAACGCCGTGTTGTCAGTCATGTAGTCGATCGCCTGCTGGCGCGTCCAGCCCAGATGGTGGATGCCGGTGTCGACCACCAGGCGGCAGGCACGCCACATCTGGTAGGTGAGGTAGCCGAAGCGTTGGTAGGGCGTCTGGTAGATACCCATTTCGTTGCCCAGGTATTCCGAATACAGCGCCCAGCCTTCGCCGTAGGCGGAAATGTAGCTGTTGCGGCGGAACGCGGGCTGCTCGCGCTGTTCCTCAGCCAGCTCCAGCTGCAATGCATGGCCGGGGTAGGACTCGTGCAGGGTCAGCGCCGGCATGTTGAACAGCGGACGCGAAGGCAGGTCGTAGGTGTTGACCAGGTAGACATCCGGGCCGCCGCGGCCGGAGGTGTAGTACGGCGCGATCGCCGCCGGCACCGGTTCGATGGTGAAGCGCTTGCGCGGCAGATGGCCGAAGAACCTGGCCAGCTGGCCATCCACTTCCTTGGCCACCCAGGCGGTTTTGTCGAGCAGCTCCTGCGGCGTCTTGGCGTAGAACTGCGGATCGGTGCGCAGGAAGTGCAGGAATTCGGCGAAGCTGCCCTTGAAGCCGGTGTCCTGCATGGTCTGCAGCATGGCCTGGTGGATCTTGGCGACCTGCTCCAGGCCGATGCGGTGAATGGCGTCGGGATCGAGATCCAGCGTGGTGTATTCGCGGATCTGCTGGCGGTAGTAGGCCTTGCCGTCGGGCAACGCTTCGGCCGCCAGCGTGGTGCGCGCCTGTGGCACGTATTCGTTGCGGAAAAAGATCAGTAATTTGGCGAACGCGGGGATCACGTCCTTGCTGATCTTCGCGCGCGCATCGGCCTGGATCGCCGCCGCTGTGACGGCGGGGATGCTCGATGGCATGTGCTGCAGCGGCTCGTAAAAGGACGTCTGGGTGGGATCCTTCGCATCCGCCACGGCCGCGATGGATACGTCGCGTCCCACCAGCACTGCACGCGGCACGCTGAAGCCGCGCTTCAAGCCGGCGCGCATGTTGGTGATCTGCTGGTCGAAATACGCCGGTACCTGGCCGAGCCGGTCCACGTAGCGGCGATAGTCGGTTTCGTTGCGCAGGCTGTCCGCGCCAAGATCGTTGTACAGCTCGCTCCAGAATGCCGAGTCGCTGTTGAACGGCATCTGCCATTGCTTGAACTGCTGGTCGGCGATGAAGTTGCGGATCTGCTCGCGGTAGATCGCATCATTCACCTGCTCGGCCGGGGACAGCTGCTTTGCATCGATCGCATCGAGCTGCTCCATCACCTTTTGCCAGTAGGCGAGGCGCTCCTGCTGGCGCGCAGCGTCGACCTGGTCGAGCCGGCCATTGTTCGGCTGGGCTTCGCCCGAGGCGCTGACGCCGGCCTGTCCGGTGCGCCACGCCCATTCCTTTTCGTAGATCTGCTTGAAGCGCGCATCGGCGCTTTGCTGCGCGATGGCGGGCATGCTCAGCAGCAGAGCCATGGCCATGACTGCGATACGTGTGGTGTAGCTCACTCGATGCGGTTCCCGGTTGCGGAGGAGGCGTCGATCGACGCCAGCACGGCATCTTCCACGCTCCAGCTATCGAGCGCCTGTGACGAAAGCTGGGGCAGGGCGGCGCGCTGCAGCAGATCGCGCGTTTCATCCTTGAGGCGCGCCACGCGCAAGCCGACGCCGCGCGCCTGCAACCAGCCGGAGAAATCGCCGAGCGATTCGAGCGCGGTGCTGTCCAGGTTGGGCGATGCCTCCAGGCTCAGGATTACTTGTTTGATGTCGCTGCGCTGTCCGATCAGCTTGCGCGCCAGCGTCATCACCGATTCGGCGTTGGCGAAGAACAGCGGCTCTTCCGGGCGCAATATCAGCATGCCGGCGGGCTGCACGGCGTTCGGATGCTGGGCGATATCCACGAAATCGTGGCTGTTGGCCAATCGCCCCAGCACGCTCACCCGCGCCGAGGCGAGCTGGCGCAACAAGAGGATCAGGCTGAAGCCGATCGCGAACAGCAGGCCATTGAGAATGCCCAGGCACAGCACCGCAATCACCGCGGCAAGCGCCAGCAAGCGATCGCGCTTCCATTGCAGGTACGGCCGGAACACCGACAGACGCCAGGACTTGCTCACCGCGTGAATCACGATCGCCGCCAATACCGCCAGCGGAATGCGCTCGATCCAGCGCAGCAGCAGCCACACCATCAACAACACCGTGACTGCCGCCACCAAACCGGCCAAGCGTGATTGCGCACCGCTCGCTTCGTTGGCGGAAGTGGCGGAATAACCGGCGCCCACCGGCATGCCCTGGCACAGGCCGCTCAGCACGTTCGCCAGGCCAAGCACCAGCAGGTCGCGGTTCGGCGCCACCGTATCGTTGTGCTTGAGCGCGAAGCCGCGGATGGCGCTGTACGACTCGGCATACAGGATCAGCAACAACGCCGCCGCCAATTCCACGCTCGGCAACCATTGCCCTTCGCCCGGCCATGCCGGCATGCCGAAGGTCAATTGCAGCTGGATCGCACCGGTCAGCGGCACGCCGCGCGCCGCTAGCCAACCGGAAGCGGCCACACCCAGCGCGATCACCAGCAGGCTGCCGGGCAGGCGGCGCACGCGCTCGCACGTGTACAGCAACAGCAGCGCCAGCAGGCCGGTGCCCAAGGTCACCGCGTTGACCTGCCCGGATGTCCGGACCAGGTTCACGATCAGCAGCGGCACGAAATCGCCGTGCAACGCCGGCCAGCCACCCAGATGCGGCAACTGCTTGAGCGCGATCACGATCGCCAGCCCGAAGGTGTAGCCGCGCAGCACGGGACGCGCGATCAGATGCGACAGCCCGCCCAGGCGCGCCGCACCGGCCAGCAAAAAGCACAGGCCGCCCAGCAACACCAGCATCGCCGCCACCGCCGTGCGATTGGCGCCGCCGCCGGCCAGCAACAAGGTGCCCGCGGCAAGCACCGCCGCGGATGACGAAGTGGACGACACGATCGCGAACCGGCTGGTGCCGAGCACGCCGTAACAGAGCAGGCCGATCAGCAGCGCCACCACGCCCGCTTCCGGCGGCATGCCCGCGATGCCCGAATACGCCACCGCCTCTGGCACCAGCAGGCCCGCGAGCGCGAGGCCCGCCAAGGCGTCGGCGGTGCGCGCCGACGAAGCCGCGGCGTTGCTCATTCGATCTGTCCGCTCCAGCCGGGCAGATACGCCGTTTCGTGGGAATGCGCGAACAGCAAGGCATCCTGCAATTGCTTGGCGCTTACGTTGCTGCCCTTGAGCTTGAGGTTGCGCCGATAGAATTCGGCCCACAGGAATTCCGAATACGGCGTCGCGTCCTTGGAATAGCCGCCCGCCATGCGCACGCGCGCGGCCAGGGTGCGATAGGGATCGTCGACCAGCTCGTTGAGGCTGCGCGGAATCGCGTCGTAGTCGCGCCGCTGACCGTGTTGATCGTAGGGATGCGCCCAGCGGTTGAACTCCATGGTGCGCCAGAACACCTCCGGCTCCAGCCA
>CBJMMB010000179.1:0-5355 GCA_966430775.1 uncultured Dyella sp.
CGCAGTTCGATATCGTCTTCCGGCGACACCACGATCTCGGTATGCGCATCGTAATGATGCTTGCGCACGCGGAACTCGGCGCGGGCGTCGGAGAAAATCGCTTCATAGTGATCGGGCTTGACCAGCGTGGGTTGATACGTCGCCGACCAGAATTCCTTCGTCTCCACATCGCGCAGGTAGCAGAACTGGCCCCAGTTGTCGCGCGTGTAATCCTCGTGCCAGCGGTGCACGGCCAGGTCGCGGCAACGGCTGTAGCCGCCGCCGGCGCTGCTCACCATCACGTGATAGCGGCCGTTCGACAGCAGTTGCACCGCCGGCCGCGGCATGTTCGGATCGGTGAACACGCGCAGCGGGTTGTCGGCCATCACGGTGCCGGTCTGCAGCGTTTCGAAGCCGATCGCATGCAGATATTCGGTGGCGTTCTTCGGTACGCGCTCCTGCAGCAGCAAGGCGATGGCGCGGAACTGCGGATCGTTGTCGAAGCGTTTCTGCATCGGCCGATCCAGCAGCAGGTACGCCAGCGATAGCAGGCTCATGCCCTGGTGGTGCGCCATGAACGAACTCACCACCACCGAGTTCTGCCCGTGCGGCACGCGCGCGGGGGTGTAATCGATCGCTTCGTAGAAACCGTAGCGCCCTCGCCTGCCTTCGTTGGCGAGTCGCTCCAGGTTTGCGTAGGCTTCCGACGGCGCCACCATCAAGGCCATCACGCAGGCATACGGCGCGATCACCACGTCCTCGCCCAGGCCGCGTTTCAGGCCCAGGCCCGGCACGCCGAACGCGCGATATTGATAGTTCAGATGCACGTCGACGGTGTTGTAGCCCGACTCGGATACACCCCACGGCACGCCGGTCTGGCGGCCGTATTCGATCTGCCGCTCCACCGCCGCGCGGCAGGTCTGGTCCAGCAGCGTGCCTTCGTACGTCGGCATCACCAGCATCGGCATCAGGTATTCGAACATCGAGCCCGACCACGACAGCAGCACAGGCTTGCCGCCGGAAGCGGTGAGCAGACGCCCCAATGCGAACCAGCTCTCCTGCGGCAACTGCCCTTGCGCGATGGCCAGATAGCTGGCCAGGCGCGCTTCGGAGGCGAGCAGGTCGTAGCAGCTCGCGTCCAGCCGGCGTTCGTCGACGTTGTAACCGATGGAAAGCAGCTTCTTGCGCGGGTCGTACAGAAAACGGAAATCCATCGTGGCCAGTTCCGAAATCACCGCGGTCAAGCGCAGGATTTCGTCGCGGCGCCCTTTCGGCGTCGACGGCGGCGTGCCTTCCGCCGCGAGATGGTTGGACACCAGCACCTGCCACAAGGTGGGAATGCCGTCGCGCTCGGGCATGCCGGCCGTCCACGAGGTGACCAGGTCCATCTCGTGCCGGAGATCGGCGAGCTGCTCGCGCAGGCGCTGATACCAGAAGTGTGCTTCGGATTCCGGATCGTTCGGCACGAGGGTACGCAGATCGTCGATGCGCATTTGCAGATCGACCACGTGCACCATCACCCGCTCCAGCGACGGCGGTGGCGTCTGCACGTTGTCGCGCAGCAGATGGCGCAGGCTGGCGATGGCCGCGTTGTGCTGGCCGTCCGGCAAGGCGTCGCGCAGCAGCGTCAGCGTGTCGCGCAGGCCATCCAGCAGGCGCGGATGGAACAGCGGATCTTCCAGCAGCGCGAGCAAACCGGGACGCAAGGTAAGCAGATGCGCAGCGAGATTGCCGCTGTCCACCGACGAAATGTAGTGCGGCGTCAGCGGCTGCAGCGTGGTGGTGTCGTACCAGTTGTATAGATGACCGCGGTAGCGCTGCATGTTCTGCAAGGTCTGCACCGTCTTGGCCACGCGATCGAGCAGGCGCCCGGCGGTGATGAAACCGAAATCGTATGCAGACAAACAGGAAAGCAGCGACAGGCCGATATTGGTGGGCGAGGTGCGATGCGCCACCACCGTGGTGGGCACTTCCTGCATGTTGTCCGGCGGCAGCCAGTGGTCTTCCTCGCCCACATAGGTTTCGAAGAACGCCCAGATGCGCCGCGACAGCGCACGCAGAAAACGCCGCTGCCGACGCGATGGCGCGAACACGATTTCCTTGCGCCGCTCGCTCGACCAGCGCGCGAGCTCGGGGCCGACCAGCCACAGCAGCAAGACCGGCACAGCAGGCGCCAGGGCGAGCGGCTGCCGCGCCCAGATGGCCGCGGCGCCCAGCACCGCCAGCGCCGGGTTGATCCACATCACGCGATAGGTGCGCAAGGCCGACTGCGTGTCTTCCTGCTGCACTTCGCGCGAGGTTCGCCATTGCAGCAGGTTGCGCCGGCTCACCGCCATGCGCCACACCGTGCGTGCGATCGCATCCAGGCTGTAGTACGCCTCGTGCGGCAGGCTGGTGAGATTGAACAGCGCGCGCGCGATATGCTGACCCGCCGGCGCCCACGCGGATTTCAGGTGCGAGGTGACGGTAATGTCTTCCTGCTTCTGCACGATCGCCAGCAGCGCGGAAAGCACCGGCAAGGTGAACAGCAGCGCCAGCACCGCCACCGTCCAGATGATCGGCTGCACGAAACACAGCCACGCGATCAGGAACAAGGCGACGAACGACGGCGCCACCAGGCTGCGCCGAAGATTGTCGAAGATCTTCCAGCGCGACAGGCCATCCAGGGTGTTCTTTACCCATTGCCCCTGCGCATTTGGCACGCGCGGCAGCATCCACGGCAGCAGTTGCCAGTCGCCGCGGGTCCAGCGATGTCGGCGCTGGTAATCGGCGAGATAGCTGGCGGGATATTCTTCGTACAGCGGCACGTCGCTCACCAACCCCGAGCGCGCATAGCAGCCTTCGATCAGGTCGTGGCTGAGAATGGTGTTTTCCGGAAAGCGGCCATCCAGCGATTGCGCGATCGCCTGTACGTCGTAGATGCCCTTGCCGATAAAGGAACCTTCGCCAAACAGATCCTGGTAGACGTCCGACACCATGCGCGTATACGGATCGATACCGACCTCGCTGCCGAACAGCGCGGCGTAACGCGACCGTCCGCTGCTCGGCAGGCTGATGCCTAGCCGCGGCTGCAGGATGCCATGGCCGCGCAGCATGCGCCCGCGCTCGGCGTCGTAAACAGGATGATTGAGCGGATGCACCATCACGCTGGCGAATGCCTGCGCGGCGTCGCGCGGAAGCTGGGTGTCGGCATCGAGCGTGATCACGTAGCGAATGCCGCGCAGCACGTCGATCGGCCCCACGGTCAGCATGAACGGCGTGGTCTGCCCGGTAAGCAACAGGTGATTGAGATCGTTGAGCTTGCCGCGCTTGCGCTCGTAGCCCATCCACACTTTGTCCGCATGGTTGAAACGCCGCGGACGATGCAACAGGAAGAAACGGTCACGCGAACTGGGCGCGTATTTTGCGTTCAGCGCATCCACATGCTGGCGCGCCAGCCGCAGCAGGGCCTGGTCGTTTTCCTCCCATTCCTCGTCGCCGTCCCTGAAATCGCTGAGCAAGGCGAGGTGGACGTTCTGATCGCGATTGGCCAGAAAATGCACTTCCAGCGCTTCGATCATGTCCTCCACATCTTGCGTGCTGCCCAGCATTGCCGGCACCACCACCAAGGTGCGCGCCGAAGGCGGCACGCCGCGCGAGAAATCCATGCGCGGCAACATGCTCGGCCTGGTGCAAAGGGTGGCGATCCAGTTCACCAGCCCCAGCGCGAACTGGCTGGTGGCGAGCAAGGACGGAATGGCGATCAGCACCAGCGCCCACACGGGGTAACGGTCGTTGCTGGCGGCCGCGACGATCGGCGCGGTCAACAGCAGCGTAAGCAGCAGCACTCCGCCCGCATACAGCGGTAGCGCCCAGCGCCGCAGCGTGCGACGCAGGTTCATCCAGCGGTGATAGCGGTAGCCGACTTTTTTCTCCAGCGCCGGCAGGCCTTCGTCGATCAGGTAATAACCCACGTGCGCGCGGATGCCGGCCATCGCGTTTTCGGAAGCGCACGCCACGGCCAGTTCCAGCGCTTCATGCGCAACGGCTTCTTCGGGTTGGTCGCAGGAACGCGCCAGGCGCTCGATCACGTGGCGGTAGTGGTCGCGCGTGGCGAAATCCATGTCCGCATAGACGCCGGTGGGATCCTTGCGCAGCGTCTGATCGACAATGCTCAAACGCTCGACGAAGGCATGCCAGTCGATCGCCGACAGATGCCGCAGGCTGCCGATGCTGTTGCCGACGGATACCTGGTTGGCGGCCTGCTCCTGCGCTTCCACCTGCAGCTGATGTTCGATGCTCGAGCCGTTTTCGGCCAGGCGCTGCTCCACCCAGGTCAGTGGCATCGCCAGTACCGGGCTCTGCCCTTGCAGGCGGCGTGCGAGTTCGGCAACGAAGGCGTGCGTCATCGGCGGATCGGAGCGCGCCATGTCGGCCACACCGATCACCACGCTCTTCGGATCGCGCTCCGCGATTTCCGTCAGCACGTCCGCCCACTTGCCGGCCTGGTCGCGGTAATGCCGGTTCGACATCACGCGCACGGCAGCGCGGCGCAGATTCTCGATCAACGCCAGCCGCAGCATGATGGGAATCGCCCACAGCTCGCCCAAGGTCAGCGGCTGCACGGTCTGGTAGGCGGAAATGAAGCGGCCCAGGCTTTCGTCATCCACGCGGCCGTCGCCGTGCGAGATGGTTTCCAGCGCCAGCACGTACACACGCGGCAAGTCGTCGCCTTCGGCGTCATCGCGCACCAACCGTGGCAGTTCGCGGTTGTAGCGCCGCGGCAGATGGCGGCGTGCGATGCGAATCTGATCTTCGATCAGGTAATAGTTGTCCAGCAACCATTCGGCCGCGGGCGAAATGCGCCGGTTGCTCTTGGCCGCGGCGGTCAGGGATTCGCAGGTCTGCAGCAGCAAACCGGCGTTCTCGTCCAGGCGCTTGAGCAAGCGATCGGATGACGAACGCGGACTGAGCTTGTGCTGCTTGGCCAGCGCGATGCCGTGCTGCTCCATCTGCTCGGCGCTGAACAGCTCCGCCCGCAGCGCCGGCTCCATCGACTCATCGCCCGAAGCCCCCTCGCCATAGCGCCCCGCCGCCTGCGGATGCAGCGCTACGTGCAAAAGAGAGTTGTCGCTCCTGAACATCGCTTCGCTCCGACTGGTGTCACCTCCCCGTCAGAGCGCAATGCCCTGGCGTTCTTCCGCACGCCGGCGGGCATGCGTCACGGTGCGCTGCAACGTAAAAAAAATAGCGGTCGGCGCGTGAAATTAAGGTACGCAAAAGTCTGCGGTGGTTGTTATCGGCGCGATATTTGCTCCATGACGGAGAAAGCATCGTAGGTTGGGTAGAGGCGCAGCCGAAACCCAACGTCGCCATGTGCATTCCACGTTGGGGTTC
>CBJMMB010000180.1:0-5349 GCA_966430775.1 uncultured Dyella sp.
ATCTCTCACTGCTCGATGATGAGGCTGGGCTGGGTCGATTATTTTAGTGCTGAGGCAATATTGCCAGCTACACTCAATCACACTTCATGGACAGAGGGTCAGCCATGCCTACTCCCGAACAAATTGCTCAGGCAGATAAGTTTCGACAGGCTTACAAATCCGCAAATCTGCCGGAACGATTCAACGAGGCGGAAGTTCCTAAGGACCTGTGGCGAGGAATGAAAACGTCACGGTTCTCAGAGTTGAATGGAGATATGGAGCGAGTCAAGGCGGAATCGCTCGAGCCGCGCATAGAGAGAACTATTCTCACTGCAGACGGAAAAGTGGCATTCCGATCAGTTGATGTGGAAATCGACATGTCGAGAGGAGCTCCGTGGGTTTTAGGATGCAGCACCATGCGCGGAGGCGGCAAGCATTGGGGCATTTCCTTGTTCGACAAGGTTCCATCCTATGCGCTCAATGAGAGTTGGAAGCATCTGAAACTTCCTGGAGGAACTCCCATCCCCGAGCCGCTGGCGGTTACTCAGGACTCAGCCAGGCAAGGAAAATCCAACCACTACACTATCGCCCCGAAGTGGGACATGCCGCTCGGGCTCTATATGGAATGGCTGTCCGTCATGGCCAAGCGCATTACGACATGGACAAATGTATGAGCTCAAACACACTAAGCAAAAATACCCTGCTGCATTCCATACAGTGCGTGGAAGCGATGTCTCGTCTCATGGAGGAATATCTCGCCACATCGATGGCAACCGATGCTGATCGTGAGACCTTCGGCGAGCTCCTCATGGATTTCGATGGCGTTATCGATAACCTAACGACCGTCTATGAGGAAGTGCGAGGCGGCGACGAACACTTTCCGTCTGCCGAAGAGCTAACGGGGGCATTCGGTCAATTTGCGCTGACACGAAAGTCCTAATTGGCCTCACCATTTGGGGCGCTTCAATGTGTCTAGCCTGCGCCCTAGCAAAGACGCAGGTTACCTGTTCGTTTTTTTTACAGGATTTTGGACGGCATCCGAGCGAGCAGAGCGGTTAATGCTAGTCATGGCTGTTTCTTTGTGGACTCGTATGGGGAGGCGTAGCGAGAGGCATTAATCAGGAACCCTTGCGGGGACCCTAATCAGTACCCGAACGCCGTCAAGTCGCTCAGGAGTGAGGGATGAAAGACCCGTTTTTGGTGCATGGACCGCTGAAAGGTCCATGTTCGATCTGTGGGGCCCAAGATTCGTTGACGGTGGATCACGTTCCACCCAAGGGCGCCACGCGGATTAGTGCGATGGAAATGCGCGATTTGATGGACCGTCTTTCTGTTTCCGGTTCAAAAGGTCGTCACGAGCTGTCTCAGGACGGAGTAAAGTTCCGATCGTTATGTCGCATATGCAACAACGAACGCTTGGGCGCGCAATGCGATCCAGAATTGATCCGACTATGCAATCACGCGGATGGTGTGCTGCGATCGAGATTGATCTTACCTGCTACCTTTGCCGTAGATGTGCGGCCGATGCGGGTGTTGCGTGCATTGGTTGGCCATCTTCTTGCCACTCAATCCGGACGCCGTCCAGTTGGCCCCTTTGAAGAAGGGCTAGCCTCATTTTTCTTGGATCTCCGTTTGCCGCCGCCCCGAGAATTGGAATGTTTCTACTGGATCTATCCCTTTAACGACCAAGTCATTGTTCGAGATGCGGCACTCACCCGATTAGGGCACGGGATCGCTCCCCTGGTTTTCAAATTGATCAAGTTCTATCCGCTGGCATTCCTGCTGACGTGGAAGCGCCATGAAGCCAACTGGCGTTACCAAATGCCGCAGCTGACACGCTTTCGAGACCTGTCCAACGATGAGGCCGTCCCTATGACGATTGATTTGCGCGTCAAGCTACCGCAGCGTTGGCCAGAAGCCCCTACGGGTGACGGTGCTGTGCTATACGGTGGTCGACCCATGCACGCGAATCCGCGCGAATTTAAGTCAAAAAAGCAGCTCAAGAAAACCAAGTGATTGCGGGTGGATACCGATTGCAGAAAGAGCACCGAACTCTTGTCCGCGTGGGACCCTTGGGTGTTTTGGCATGCGTTTCTGCGTTTATTCGAACAAAGAAAAAGGGTTAGATTTGCATCTAACCCTTTGTTCAATCTGGAATGAATTGGTGGAGCGGAGGAGGATCGAACTCCCGACCTTCGCATTGCGAACGCGACGCTCTCCCAGCTGAGCTACCGCCCCACGCGAGCTGCATATGGTAGCAGCGCAGCCGGGAGGCGCCAAGCCTCTGCGTTACCCTGGCAGCAGCGCGGTAAGGCGGTCGAACAGCACCTGGCGGCGCCAGCCTTCCAGGGCCTCGGGCCACTGGGCGGTGACCACGAATTCCTCCATCACGCGGCGCGAGCAGAGCAGGCCGGGGGGCAGGTCGAGCTGGGCGGCGCAGCTGTCCACGTATTGCTTCATCTCGGACAGGGCTTGCTTGGCCTTGCCCTGGGGTACCGGCGGAATGGGGTTGGTGTGGGCGATTTCTTCGGCCGAAACGGTGGGCTGCAGCAGTTCGAACAGTTCGACGCGCTGCGCGGAACGCAGTGCGCGCTGGCCGGCGCTGCGTTGCTCCAGGTCGTCCAGGCGCTTCGGGGGATGCTGGGCGATGCTGAGGGCCAGGGCATCTTCCAGCAGCCATGGGCGCGGCTTGTCCAGTTGCCGTGCGGTGGCGTCGCGCCATAGCAGAATGCGCCGCAGCAGCGCCTGTTGTTCGCGTGGCCATTCGGCGGCGGCCCGATAGGCCAGTTGCGGTTGCGGGTCGCCTTCGCGTGGGCAGCTCTTGCGCTTGAGGCGTTCGCAATCTTCCGCGTGCCATGCGCTGCGGTCGCGTTGCGCCAGGCGTGCGGAGAGTTGCTGATGGATGCTTTCCAGATACACCACATCCAGTGTGGCGTAGTCGCGCTGTGAAGCGGTGAGCGGACGCTGCAGCCAGTCCGAACGTGTTTCGCCTTTGTCGAGTTCCGCGCCGACCAGTTCCGCCACCAGGGCGCGATAGCTGATGCCCAGCCCCATGCCGACGAAGGCCGCGGCGATCTGCGTGTCGAACAACACGCGCGGGCCTTCCGGCAGCCATGGCGAGAGCGTTTCCAGATCTTCGCTGGCGCTGTGCATCAAGGTGACTACGCTGGCGCTTTCCAGCGGTTGCAAAGCGGTGCCGATGTCGAACGCGAGCGGATCGACCAGTGCGTAGCGACCGTTCACGCCCAACTGCAGCAGCGCCAACTGCGGATAGAAGGTGTTGCGGCGCATGAACTCGGTATCCAGGCCGAGCACGGCACCGGACGACAGCGCGGCCAGCCATTGTTCAAGCGCGCTGCGTTGTGCGATCCAGTCGGCCTGGGGCGGCGGTGAGAGCAGGGGCATGTTCGTTCCTTGAGATCACGGAACACGCAATTCGCGATTGCCCCGTCATCGGTGGTGCCATATGGTAAGCAGCGAACCATAGCAGGCCAGCCACGGAACGCCCACCATGCCGAGCAAGGAAACCGTACAACGCCAACGCGCATTCGGCGGGGCGCTGGGTGTGCTCGTGCTGGCGTTCGGCCTCACGTATCACTTTTTTCCCGAGATTTTTCACGTCAGCCCGGAAGAAGTCGCCAACCCCAGCGCGCCCGGCGTGGGCCGCGCGGCGCCGTCGACACCGGTTCGCGCCAATCCGGCGATCCCTTCGGCGCAGGATGAAATCAACGCCGGCCCACCGCTGACGCTGGCGCCCACCGCGGTGATCGCCGCGCGCCTGTCGCGCAAGCCGGCGCCGCTGCCGGAGCAGCTGAGCGCCGATCCGCCCGAGGTGAAGGCGCTGCTGGAACGCGCCACCAAGGCCTATCAGGCCGGCCATATGGTGGGCGACAAGAACAGCGCCGCCGTGCTCTACCAGCAGGCGCTGAAGCTCAAGCCCGACAGCCGCGCCGCCGCGCAGGGCCTGGACGAGGTACGCACGCACCTGATTGCGCAGATCACGCAGGACATCGCCGTGGGCGATTCCGAATCGGCCGGCACGCTGCTGGACAATCTCAAGGCGCTGCCCAATACCGCCAACGACGTGGCGCCCCTGGAAGCCAGCATGAAGACGCTGCTGCAGGTGCGTCCGATGCTGGCGCAGGCGGCGGCCTTGCTGCAGCAGGGCAAGGTGGACAAGCCCGCCGGCGACAACGCGCTGGAGCTGTATCGTCAGGTGCAGAAGCTCGATCCGCAGAACGCGGTGGCAGCGCAAGGTGTGTTGCAGGTGCAGCGCGTGGTGCTGGATCGGGCGCTGGCCGCGGTGGCGCAAAACGATTTTGCCGGCGCCGAACAATCCATGGCCGAAGCCACGCCGATCCAGCCCGATGCACCGCAACTGCGCGATGTGCGCAACCAGATCGACAACATTCGCCAGCAACGCGCGGCCAACGTGCTGGCGCAAGCGCGTTCGGCATTGGATGCCGGCAATATCGACTTGGCCAAGCAACTGGCGGGACAGGCGCAATCGATCAGTCCGCAACTGGCCGGCCTCGACGAATTCGAAGTGCGGCTTACCAACGCCCGCCTGTACGCCAGCTTCAAGCCGGGACAGGTGTTTACCGATCGCTACGTCGACATGAACGGGCAATCGCCCACCATGGTCGTCGTGCCCACCGGCAAATTCATGATGGGTGCGCCGGATGACGAACCCGGCCGCGCCGATTCACAGACGCCGCAACATGAAGTCGCCATCAGCAAGGGCTACGCGTTGTCGCAGACGGACATCACCGTGGGGCAGTTCCGCGAATTCGTGCGCGCGAGCGGCTACAAGCCCGAGTCCGTCACGCAAGGCGGCGCCAGCGTCTACGACGAACGCACCGGCGTGATGCGCGACGTGTCCAACGCCACCTGGCAAGACGACTACGCCGGCCATCCCGCCACCGACAACCTGCCGGTGGTGAACATTTCCTGGAACGACGCGCATGCCTACGTGCAATGGCTGAGCCAGCGCACTGGCAAAAAATTCCGCCTGCCCAGCGAAGCGGAATTCGAATACGCCCTGCGCGCCGGCAGCACCACGCGCTACTGGTGGGGCAGCGGCACACCGAAAACCAAGGTGGAAAACCTCACCGGCTCCGCCGACCGCTCACCCAGCGGACGCCGCTGGAGCCACGCCTTCCAGGGCTATGGCGACGGCTACTGGGGCCCCGCGCCGGTGATGAGCTTCGCGCCGAACGCCTTCGGCCTGTACGACATGGACGGCAACGTGTCGGAGTGGATGGAAGATTGCTGGCACGACAACTACGTGCGCGCCCCGGTGGACGGCGGTGCATGGGTCAACCCCGGCTGCGGCACGCGGGTGATCCGCGGCGGTTCGTGGGGCAGTTC
>CBJMMB010000181.1:0-5308 GCA_966430775.1 uncultured Dyella sp.
AGGCGGGCCACGCGGCTGCCCTTGCGGAAGAACACCATCGCGGTGCCGAGAAAGCGCCGATGGTTTGCGCTGGCCACCAGTACCCGCGCGCTGTCGCTGTCCAGGTGGCGGCGAAACTGCGCACGGCTGATCCGGTCGCTGTCGAACGTGGCCTGTTCCAGCGCAACCAGATCGTCGAGATCGGAAAGTTCGGCGCGGCGCACCCGCACGGCGGCGGTGGCTGGCGATGCGGTCATCAGCGGTTCTTCTCGCGAAAGCGGCGCCTGCGGCAGGCGCGATGGGACGGACGGGTTCTTGGCTTCAGCTCAGGTCGAGCAAGCGCGGCACTCTAGTGCAGGTGGGGTGGGGAGGGAATAGGCAGAAGGGAATACGCCGGGCCGCAGCGAGCACACAGGCTTTTCGCCGTGGCGTGCACGGCGCGTGCGCGCTCGCCCTTCCCCCTTCCCAACATTTATTCGAGCTTCATCACGCACCCTTGTGCGCTTCGCCAAGCTGCAAGACACTGCCGCCTTGCGCTGCGCCGCCTCGTTTCCCCTACGCGACGACGTCCATCCTGCTGGTCTATAGAGGTGTCATGACCCGACTCGTCATCGTCGTCGAGAAAGCTTCCGACTGGGGCTCCTACTATCCGTCCGTCGACGTCGTCACCGCCATGGACTACCTGCGCGAGCCGGTGGGCGGGGATGAGGAACGCACCCACGTGATCAACCTGTGCCGCAGCTACAAATACCTGGGCACGGGTTACTACGTGTCGCTGCTGGCCGAGGCGCGCGGACACCGCGTGATGCCCTCGGTGCGCACCGTCAACGACCTGCGCCGGCGTTCGCTGTATGGCCTGGCCATCGACGACCTCAACGCCAAGCTCACCCACTTCCTGCCGGCGGGCGGACGCGACACGACGGACTTCGGCATCCTCGTCTACTTCGGCGAGACCGCCTACCCCGCGCTGCAGGACCTGGCGCGGCAGGTGTTCGAAATGTATCCCTGCCCGCTGCTGCGCATCGAATTCGAGCGCGAGCGTGTGTGGCAGATCAGCTCGATCAAGCCGGTGGGCCTGCACACGCTGGACGACGCGCAGGAAGATGCCTTCGCTGCCGAGCTCGACCGCTTCTCCAAGAAGCTGTGGCGCAAGCCGCGCGCGCGCCGCCTGTACCGCTATGACTTGGCCATGCTGGTCGATCCGAACGAAGCGATGCCGCCGTCGAACAAGAAGGCGCTGAAGTCGTTCATCGCGGCGGGCAAGGAGCTGGGCATCGAAGTCGATCCGATCGGCAAGAACGACTACCAGCGCCTGGCCGAATACGACGGCCTGTTCATTCGCGAAACCACTGCCAGCGACAACCACACCTACAGCTTTGCGCATCGCGCCGAACGCGAAGGCATGGTGGTGATCGACGATCCCAGTTCGATCCTGCGCTGCACGAACAAGATCTTCCTCAACGACTTGATGATCTCGCGCAAGCTCGCCGTGCCGCGCACGGAAATCCTGTATCGCGACGACACCAAAGGCTTGAAGGAAGTCGCCGAAAAACTCGGCTTTCCGCTGGTGCTGAAAATTCCCGACGGCTCGTTCTCGCGCGGCGTGGTCAAGGTGGAAAGCGAAGCACACTTCGAAAAAGCGGCGAGCGAACTGTTCCAGCACAGCGCCCTGCTGCTGGCGCAGGAATTCGTCTACACCGATTTCGACTGGCGCATCGGCGTGCTCAACCGCGAGCCGCTGTATGCGTGCAAGTACTATATGTCGCGCGGCCATTGGCAGATCTACAACCATGGCGCGAAAGGCACCGACAAATCGGGCGGCTTCGAAACCATTCCTGTGCGCGATGCGCCGGCCGAAGTGGTCAAGCTGGCGCTCAAGGCCACCAACGCGGTGGGCGACAGTCTCTATGGCGTGGACTTGAAGCAGGTCGGCGACAAGGTCGTGGTGATCGAAGTGAACGACAATCCGTCGATCGATGCAGGCGTGGAAGACCGCTACCTGGGCGAGGATCTTTATCGCCGCATCATGCAGGAGCTGATGCGCCGCATGGAACGCAAACGCATGGGCATCGTGGCATAGGGCCATTCCGGCCACCCTTCCCTGGGCGAACCGGAATCGCACGCGCGTTCCCTCGCGCCGACCGTGAGCCGCGACCACTCCCTTCTAGCTGCCGGTCATCCTGAGTGCGACAGCTCCGGTCGCACCTAGCTCTCCACTGCCAAGCGGAAATCAGTTCCAGATCAACTGCGCGCTGTTGCGGCGGCGCGTCCTGCGCAAGCCAAGCAACTGACGCGGCAGCTTTGGCTCCAGCGCAAGCGCGACCACCAGCGGCGCAATGAACAACCAGAAGAACGGCGTCCAGCCGAACAATTCGGTATGGGCGGGCACCAGCGTCGTCACCAGCAGCACGCTCCCGCTGCACAGCCACAGCAATGCCGCGGCGAGCAGACGCGTATGGCGATCGGAATCGTTGATTGAGCGGCGCATGCTGAACTCCTTGGTTGCACGATGGAGGCAGCTTGCCGCGCGCCGGTCTCATAGCTTGCGATGGCTCGCCGCGACCTATCCTGACCAAGCGCGTTACGTTTGCTGGTGACAGTGCAGCGCCACTTGGATCGAGCGAACGGCATACATCAATTTCGCGTGAAGGTGATCGTGCGTATGCAGAAAATCCGCTGCGTCCAGCGCGAGCTTACGCATGACTGACATTGTCACGCGCGCATCGCGAAGCGGCGTCTGTGCATTTCGTCAAGAAAGCTTTGAATTCACGTCAAGTTGTCTTGACCCCAGCATGACTTTCGACCTACTTTGCGAGCCAGCAGTGCCTTTTGGGGAAGGTAGTGCTGGCGTGTCGGGGAGGCACGCTCTCATTTCGCATCTTTCATTTATCTCTGAGAGAGGGGAGGGGTCACTCATGCCTACGCGTTTGCATACGTCGTCGTTGAAACGGCACGCACTGTGGCTGTCGATGTTGTCCGCGCTGATTTCCGTTTCATGCGTTCACGCACAGGACACCACCACGCAAGACAACAAGAACGTCAAGCAATTGCAGCAGGTTGTGGTAACCGGTACGCGCGCCACCAGCCGCACGGTGGATGAATCGCTTGCGCCGATCGATGTGCTTACGCCCAAGGATCTTTCTGCGACTGGCGCAGGAGACTTGGCCACGGCACTTAATCGCCTGCTGCCGTCGCTGGATTTCCCAAGGCCCGCCATCAACGACGGTAACGATGCATTGCGGCCGGCCACGCTGCGCGGTCTTTCGCCAGACGATGTACTGGTGCTGGTCAACGGCAAGCGTTATCACACCTCTGCGCTGGTCAACTACAACGAAAGCGTGGGCCGCGGTTCGGCGCCGGTGGATCTCAATTCCATACCGATCGCCGCGATCGACCATATCGAAGTGCTGCGCGATGGCGCTTCGGCGCAATACGGTTCCGATGCCATCGCCGGCGTGATCAACATCATCCTCAAAGGCGCGCCCGGCCCCGGCAAGAACAGCATCGACGTCTACGGCGGCGTGATGGACGTCGGCGACGGCGCCAACAATGGCGTGGAAGGTTCGGTAGCGATTCCGTTGGGCGGCGTGGAAGGCAAGGCGCCGGGCTGGCTGCGCTTTTCCTGGAACTACCAGAGCGTGATGAACACCAATCGCGCCGAGAACACCGATCCCACGTTCAACTATCCGCCGCGCGATTTCGTCAACAACCCCTATCCGCCACCGACGCCGTACCAACGCTATGGCGAACCGGCGCAGAAAATCCTGCAAGGCGTGATCAATATGGATTATCGCCTAGGCGGCAGCCTCGAACTTTACGGCGATCTGATCTTCGGCAAGCGCGACGTAACCTCCAACGGTTACTGGCGCATGTGGAACAACCCGGACCGCAACGTGATTGCGGTGCATCCAGATGGTTTCCTGCCGCATATCGTCAACCCGACCAAGGATTACCAGGGCACGCTGGGCATCAAGGGGCAGGCGCTGGGCTGGAATTGGGATCTGTCCGCCGGCCACGGCGAGAACAATCTGATCTTCGATATCACCAACACGATCAACACCAATCTCTACCATTCCACTGGCTATTCGCCAACGTCCTTCTACTCCGGCCGTTATGCCACCAAGCTAAGCGTGGTGGATTTCGATGCGGCGCGCGAATTCAGCCTGGGCTTTCTCAAGAACCCGCTGACCGTCGCCTGGGGTGTGGAATACAAAAAAGACGAATACGACGTGGGCGCGGGTGAGCCGTCGTCGTGGTATTTCAATCCGAATGCGGTCGACGCCAGCGGCAATGTCTATCCGGGCGGCTCGCAGGTATGGCCGGGCATTACGCCCAATCTCGCCGGCAGTTTCAGTCGCCACAATTACGCGGCGTATTTCGATCTGGAAAACGACGTCACCGACAAGTTCTCCGCCGGTGTGGCGGGCCGTTACGAGAACTACTCCGGTGGCGTCGGTTCGGTGGTCTCGGGCAAGCTGTCCGGACGCTACCAGTTCACCGACACCTTCGCCTTGCGCGCCACCGCATCCAACGGTTTCCGCGCGCCGTCGATGGCGCAGGTGAATTACAGCTCCACCGTGACGCTGGTGACCAACGGGCAGTTGGTGCAAGTAGGTACGTTGCGGCCGAACGATCCGCTGGCGATCGCCTACGGCGCCAAGCCGCTGTCGCCGGAGAAATCGGCCAACTACTCGATCGGTTTCGTGTTCACGCCGTTCGATCGGCTCAATGCCACCTTGGACGTGTACCAGATCCGCATCTGGCATCAGATTCTCTACAGCGATCCGCTCACCAACACCAATCCGAACTTCCCACAGATCGCGCAGCTGCAGTTCTTCGTCAACGGCGGCAATACACGCACGCGCGGCGCCGACCTGGTGGTGAACTACACGCAGGAACTGGGTGACTGGGGACGCCTCAACAACGGTGTCAGCGCCAACTACAACCAGGTGCATATCGAAGAGATCAGCAACCCGGCGCTGCTCGGTCCCTACAACCAGGGCCTGCTGACCAAGGGCACGCCACGCACCAAGTACGTGCTGTACACCGACTGGTTGAAGGGCGGCTTCGACGTGCACGCCGACCTCACCCGCTACGGTTCGGTCACCGACGTTTCCGATCCGGACATCGGCCTGGTCGGCCAGAAGTTCGCGGCGCGTTGGCTGCTGAATCTCTCGGCCAACTACAGCCTGGAAAACTGGGTGTTCGCAGCCGGCGTCGACAACGTCACCAACCAGTACCCGAACAAGGTGGCATTGACCAACAACGGCGGCTACGAAGATCGCGGCAACGGCCTGCAATATTCGGCGCTGTCGCCGTTCGGCTTCGA
>CBJMMB010000182.1:0-5307 GCA_966430775.1 uncultured Dyella sp.
TTGGCCACGGTGATTTTCAGCAGATCGCCGAATCGCGCGGCAAGCCGCTCGGCCAGCGAGTTAGTTTGCGTATCGCTCATGACTGACTGCGCCTTTTAGGAACGCGCGATGGTGCTGGTACGACGAATCTTCTTCTGCAATTGCAGAATGCCGTGGATCAACGCTTCGGCCGTGGGCGGGCAGCCCGGCACGTAGATGTCCACCGGCACGATGCGATCGCAGCCACGCACAACGGAATAGGAATAGTGGTAATAACCGCCACCGTTGGCGCAGCTGCCCATGGAAATGACCCACTTCGGGTCGGGCATCTGGTCATACACCTTGCGCAAGGCGGGGGCCATCTTGTTGACCAGGGTGCCGGCCACGATCATCACGTCGGACTGGCGCGGACTCGGGCGGAACACCACGCCGTAGCGGTCCAGGTCCAGTCGCGCGGCGCCGGCATGCATCATTTCCACCGCGCAGCAGGCTAGGCCGAAGGTCATCGGCCACATCGAGCCGGTGCGCGCCCAGTTCATCAGGGCGTCGACCGAGGTGGTGGCGAAACCGCGCTGGATGATGGGATTGTCGCCAGCCGGACGCAGGATGTCGTCCACCAGGTTCAACGGCTGCGGGTTGTGCATCACCCGATCAATGGAGGAGATCACTCCCATTCCAGTGCTCCCTTCTTCCACACGTAGGCAAAACCGACCACCAGCAACAGCAGGAACAGCGCCATTTCAATCAGCGCCACGATGCCGATGTGCTGGAACACCACCGCCCACGGAAACAGGAAGGCGATTTCCAGATCGAAAATGATGAAAAGGATGGCGAGGAGGTAATAGCGCACGTCGAACTGCATGCGCGCATCCTCGAAGGCCTCGAAGCCGCACTCGTACGGCGAAAGCTTCTCCGATTCCGGACGGCGGGGACCGGCCAGCAGGCCGATGACGATAAGTACGATGCCCAGTCCGCCGGCAACCACCAGGAACAGGAGCACGGGCCAGTATTCGGCAAGCACGGTTTAACTTACCTCCGCACCACATGAGTGCATCAGCGGCCGTCGGGGCGAACGGTCCGGAAGTTCAAATCGGCGGGCTGTCCCGCTCTGTGGGATGCAGATGCAGGCGCTCGAATCCTCGGGACAAGCCCCAGGGATCGCGACATTGTATCAGTGGGCATGGGTACGCCGACAAGCCTTGTGTGGCGCAGCATGGGATATTTCTTGCAACTTAAGTTGTCCAACGCCGCCCCGGTCAAGCGCGCCTGCACGGACACGCGACCTCCCCTGCACGCAGTCATCCGCGCGCGCAGTTAAAACAAGCCGCTGGTTGGATTACATCGTTTGCGTCGCGCGCTCGGAGTTGAGCACGCCGGCCAGCAGGGCTTCGATGCGCCCGCGCGCCGCCTCGCCATCGGAAGAATCGTTGAATTGCACGCCGATGCCGGCGGTGCGGTTGCCCTGCGCGCCGATCGGGGTGATCCACACCACCTTGCCGGCCACCGACAGGCGCTCGCTTTCGTCGATCAGGCTGATCAGCAGCACCACTTCGTCGCCCAGCGAATAACGCTGCGCCGTGGGCGCGAACAGGCCGCCATGCTTCAGGAACGGCATGTACGCGTTATAGAGCGAAGCCGTGTCCTTGAATTTCAGCGAGATGATGCCCTGGCGGGCGGCGACCGGATTCATGTTCAACGGCATCGGCGAATGGCGGAGGTACATCCTAACCATGCCACCGGGCGGGTGCAAAGGCGCGGTAAGCCAAAGTGAGAGCTGCGTGCGCTAGCCGCGCTCCGGCCTGGCGGCAGGGGCAGGCGTCGCCTCCCACCAGCCCCAATGATCGAAGATCCACGGCGAGGGCCAGTCCAGGTGCAGCTTGGCGAAGACCGGCCCCGGCCCTACCTGGTCCAGTCGCGCGCCATCGTCCACCCATGGGGCTTCCGCCCAGGGCCAATCCCGAGCGCCGGCGGGCGTCGCCACCAGCAGGCGCAACCAGCGCCGCAAAACCATGGGCGGACGCCACGGCAACCGCCCATCGCCTGCACCGCCGTCGACCTGCATATAGCGCTCGGGACTAAGCGCCAGCCGCCGCATGCGTCCGCCGCTCAAGGCCATCTGCGTGCGGTGTTCCTCGATCGCCAGCAGTTTGCGCTGCCGTTGTTCCTCGGGGGCGTCGATCGCCAGCGCATACGCGGAGGGATCGGCAGCGCCGTGCACCGAATAGGCAAGCAGCGTGGGCGCAGGATGCAGCCCCGCCAGCGCGAGCCGGCACAGCACATGTGCAGCGCCATGATCGGGATGGCTGTCGCGCAGCGCCGGGCCGCAAACGAGATTGGGCTGGAATGCATCCAGCACCGAGCGTATCGCGGCGATCGAACCGGCAAGATCGTCGTGCAGGCGACGCGTCACTTCCATGTCGTGCCAGCCGAGCGGATGCAACGCCGAAGGCGACACGCCCAGTTTTTCCAGCGCATACATCGCCTCGTCGCGACGCTTGGCGCCCCAGCGCCGGCGCGCGACATCGTTCAGCACCAGGCGCCGTTCGAGATAGCGCTGCGGCCATGGATTGTTGTCGCCATCGGTCAGCAGCAGCACCCGCACTGCACCGCCCGCCGCCAGCACGTGCTGCAGCAGCACGCCACAGCCCAGCGTTTCGTCATCCGGATGCGGCGCAATCACCAGCAGGCGTGTCTGCGCGGAAACCGACCACATCAGCGCCAGCGCCCTAGCAACTCCAGCAGCAACAAGTCGCCGCGCAATGGGCCGCGCAGCGCCTCGCGCGTGCGATTGGCGGCGTGATACCACGCCATCAGGTCTTCGCTGTCCAGCGTGCTGGCGAGCGGCGTCGATTGTGCGGTGGCGCGCGCGCGCATTTCATCGGCCACCGCCTGCGCGGCGAACCACAGGCGCTGCTCGGGCGCATCGTCCAGCCAGCGCTTGCCCATGGCGATCGCATCGCCGCGACCGGAAGCCAGCGCAGCAAGATCCTTGCGCACGTCCTGCCGCTGCGCGAGCGCGCCCTCCTCCGCCCAGATGCGCGCCAGGCCGGGATTGCCACTCGCCGCGGCCAGGGCCGCCTGCGGATCGCGCACGCCGACGTCCTGCAACCAGGCCAACGCCTCGTCGTGTTTCGGCAACTGGAAATCGATGCGCTGGCAGCGGCTGCGAATGGTCGCCGGCATGCGCCAGGGCGCATCCGCCACCAGGATCAGCATGGTCTGCGTGGCGGGTTCTTCCAGCGTTTTCAGCAAGGCGTTGGCCGCCGCCGTGTTCATCGCATCCGCCGGATCGATGCTGGCGATCTGCCAGCCGCCGAACTGGCTGGCGGTAGCCAGGCGCGCGGACAATTCGCGGATCTGATCCACCACGATGTCCTGCCGCTGCACGCCATCCTTGCGCAAACCAAAACTCAAGGCGACGTAATCGGGATGCGTGCCGGCATCGAACAGCAGGCAACTGCGGCAGGCGCCGCAGGCATCGCCATTGTCGGGATGCTGGCAGAGCAGCCCGCGCACGAAGCGGCGTAGAAAGTCGCGCTTGCCCAAGCCTTGCGGGCCACACAGCAACAAGGCATGCGGCAAGGCATTGCGCTGACGGCGCGCCTGCAGGCGCGACCAGAGTTCGACATGCCAGGACGGAATGCTCATCGGCTTGCCTCGAACAAATGATCCGTGGCCGCGATCGCCGCCCGCAACACCTGTTCCGGCGACAAGCTGGCGTCGATCACGCGGAAACGCTGCGGCTCGGCCTGCGCACGTTCGCGATAGGCAAGACGCACGCGTTCGAAAAAAACATCCGCTTCCACTTCGATGCGATCGGCCGCGCCACGACCTGCAGCGCGCGCGCGTCCGGTCGACACCGGCAGATCGAGCAGCAGCGTGAGATCGGGCGTCACGCCGGCGCAGGCCCAGCGTTCCAGCTCGGCGATGCGTTCGACCGGCTGGCCGCGTCCGCCACCCTGGTAGGCGTAACTGGCGTCCACGTAGCGATCGCACAGCACCCACTGCCCTGCTTCCAGCGCAGGTTGAATGCGTTCGCGCACCAGTTGCGCGCGCGAGGCGAACATCAGCAGCAATTCGCTTTCCGCGCTGATTGCCGGATGCGCGGGATCGAGCACGATCGAACGGATCGCCTCGCCCAATGCGGTGCCGCCAGGCTCGCGCACTTGCACCAGCTGCGCGCCGCGTTGCAGCAGGTGTGCATGCAGGCCCGCAAGCAAGGTGCTCTTGCCCGCGCCTTCGCCGCCTTCCAGGGAAATGAAACGTCCGCGCGCGTTCATCGGCAGCGCTTCAACTGATAGCAGGCCACGTTGCGGTTCTGTTCGTCCAGGGTGCTGGCGAACACATGCGTACCGTCGCCACGCGAAACGAAATACAGCTCGTCACCTTGCGCGGGATGCAACGCCGCTTCGATCGCCGGCTTGCCCGGCATGGCGATCGGCGTGGGCGGCAGGCCGGGACGCGTATAGGTGTTGTACGGCGTATCGGTGGTCAGATCGCTTTTATGGATGTTGCCCGTATAGCTCGCGCCCATGCCGTAGATCACGGTGGGGTCGGTCTGCAGCAGCATGTTCTTTTCCAGGCGGCGAATGAACACGCCGGCGATGCGCGGACGCTCATCAGCGCGACCGGTTTCCTTCTCGACGATCGAGGCAAGAATCAGCGCTTCGTACGGCGAGTTCAGCGGCAGCTTCGGATCGCGCTGCGCCCATAGCGCCGCCAGCGTCTTGTCCATCGCCTCGTGCGCGCGGCGCAACACGTCCAGGTCGCTGTCGCCTTTTACATAGGCGTAGGTTTCCGGCAGAAAACGCCCTTCGGGTTTTTCGCCGGGCGCGCCGATCTTCTGCATGATCGCGGCGTCATCGAGGCCGGCGGTTTCGTGCTTCAGCTTGTCGGCCTTGTTCAACGCCTGCAGCACGTCGCGGAAGGTCCAGCCGTCGACGATGGTGACGTCGCGATGCATCACCTTGCCCTGCGCCATGTGCGTCAGCAGTTCCTGCGGTGTGATGCCGGGCGTGATGGCGTATTCGCCCGCATGCAGCTTGCCTGCCACGTGCATCTTCTCGGCCAGCAAGCGCCAGTAGAAAGGCGTGGAAGTGGTGAGACCCTGCGAGCGCAGCTGATGCACGATGTCCTTGAAGCTGGTGCCGCGTTCGATATCCACGCTCTCGCCGGCGGCGCTGACGCGCAGCGGCGCGACGGCAAAGCGGGTGAAGTCGTGCCAGAACCAACCGGCGGCGCCGACAAAAGCCAGCACCAGGATCAACAACAGCAGACGCCACGCCACGCGCCCCCGTGATGTACCGCTTCGACTCATGCCTGCTCCAC
>CBJMMB010000183.1:0-5302 GCA_966430775.1 uncultured Dyella sp.
CCTGGGCGTTGGCGTTGCCACCCAGAGCCGGAGCGGCATCGGTCGGAGCAGGAGTTTGTTGGAACATAAGCGCTACCCTTGGGAAAGTCAGGCGTTAACTTTAACTGTAATGAGGTATTACAGCTGATTGAGATTGAAGTTGACGGGTACGCGTACGTAGCCTTCAACCTTTTTACCGTTTTTCATCTCAGCATTGAAACGCCATTTCTGGGCTGCCTCAATTGCTGCGCGATCCAGCTCGCGGAAACCACTGGACTGTTCGACCTTGATGTCCTTAGGCGTGCCATCCACGGCCACCAGAATCAACAGCGTCACGGTGCCTTCGTGCCGTTGGCGAATTGCCTGCGGCGGGTACTTCGGCTGCATGCGGCTGTTGTAGCTGATGTCCTGGCTTGCCGTGATATCCGCAGGCGGCGCGGGCGGCGCGGGCGGAGCCGGCGGCGGCGACGGTGTCGGATTGGCCGACGCTTCCTGCACGGCCGGCGGCGGAGCCGGCGGCGGCGGAGTCGGCGGCGGGACCACCTGCTTGATGATCTTCGGCGGCGGCTGCTTCGGCGGTTCCGGCGGCGGCGGCGGCGGGGGAGGCGGTGGCGGTGGCGGCTCGATGAAGTTCACCTGCACGATCTTTTCTTTCTGAACTTCAGCCGTTTTGGGCGGAGCTGCAGGCGCGATCAGTATGAGGAACGCAAACGCATGCAGCGCAATGGCTACCGCCAACGCCCATGTGCGCCCCCAACTGAACGGCTTAGTGCCGGTATCTTGGTTACTTGAGGCCATCTGTCGCTTTCAATCAGGAGCTAATGGATATCGGAATCGAGGTCGCAGCATCCATCGGCAAAAGTCCGCTCCCATAAAGGGTGACATTTGCCACTGGACAACGCGGGAAAAGTCCAACGGTACAACAGCACATGGCGTTTGTATAGCTTTTGTGTAGGCCTAAGATGGCAATCTTTTGGACGTCCATCTGACCGCACTAAAACGTTTTCGCCAGGTGCTTTTTCATCAACCGCCGATGTTCGCATCCTTCAGCCACTTCTTGGCTTGTGCGGCGGTTTCCGGATCCTTCTCAGCTTCCATGACTGCGGTGGCTGCGGCTGCCTTGTCCTTCAGGCCGATGTTCGCTTGGGCCAGCGCCATATAGGCCTTGCCCTTGTGCTTCACACCCTTGCTGATGGCTTGCTGCAACAGCTGCTTGGCTTTGCTGTTTTCGTTCTGGGTAACCAGCGCGACGCCCGCCTTGTAGGCCGGCTCACCGTCGCTCGCCAGCGGAACGGCCTTCTCATACGCCGCCGCTGCCGCACTGGCATCGCCACCGATCATGTGCGCATCGCCCATCAGCACATAGTTTTCGGCACTGGCTTTCACCACGCCTTTGGCCATGCCGTCTTGCAGCGTCTGCACCGCTTTCTCGGAATCGGGGCCCGGATCCTGCGTGGCCTGGTCCTGGGCTTTATTCATATAAAGCTTGGCCATCGTCACGTAGTCGTTTTCCGAGCTCAGCAGGCCTTTGGATTTGCCCTCTTCCATCAGCTTCAACGCGTCGTCGTACTTGTTCATCTGGATGTCCAGACTCAACGCGTTGTGGAAGCTGGTCGGATCGGTCGGCGCGGAAGCGACCTGCTGCTTGGCGATTTCGGCAGCCTTGTCCTTTTGGCCGGAATCGTTATAGGCCAGCATCAGCAACTGGTTCCAGCGCGGATCGGCCTTGGCGCCCGCCATCGACTGCGCCTGCTTGATGGCGGCAATCGCTTCGGGATATTTCTGCATGCGGTAATACGCTTCGCCTTCCAGCGCATGCGATTCGGGCTTGTCGTTCTTGCCTTCGTTGCGCCACTTTTCGACCGTGTCGATGGACTGCTGATACTGCTGGTTGAGCAGGTAGAACTGAGCCAGTTCGAGTTCCAGCGTGAAGTAGGTGTCGTTCGGCATGACGCCGTTGTCGAGCGAACGCTTCAACAGATCGATGCCGCCGGGCAGATCGTTGTTGGTCGCATGCACGCGGGCCAGGCCCTGCAACGCCAGCGCTTGAACGTACTTGCTCTTGCTGCTGTCGATGAGCGGTTGCAGCAGCTGCGTGGCCTGGTCCTTGTTATTGGCCTGTACGGCATCGAGCCCCTTGCTGAGCGCTTCCTGTTCCTTCTTGTCGGTCAGATCCAGCTTCGGTTCTTTACGGGTCGCATTGGGGTATTGCGGGGCCGCTTTCTGATCGCCCGACGAGTTGTCGCTCGCTAGCGCCGGAGTGCTCGCCAACATCAGCGCAAACGCCGCGCCGGCCAGCATCTTCAGGGAAGCGTGTTTCATAGCGTTCCTCAAAATGGAAAGGAGTCGAATTTTGCGCACGAGCTGTGCGGGGGATCACTGAGATTAACCCGACCGTGCTATCGATAACAAGCTGCATTGCCGCATTAAACTTTCTTAAAAATCAGTAAGTTAGAACGCGGTCGCCATACGGCGCCGCATTGCGGGCCGAAATTTGCCCGAAACATGAGCAGGAGCATCCGGTGGCGGTCGTGACGGGCGTGTGTATGCCTGTAACGATGTATTAATGCGCTAATGCAGCAATGGGGCGATACGGCGCCGTGGAGTGCACGGCGCCGCCGGTTCGGGCAAATCAGATATCGAGGTTGGCGACCTTCAGCGCGTTGGCTTCGATGAAGTCGCGGCGCGGTTCGACCGCCTCGCCCATCAGCATCGAGAACATCTGGTCGGCCGCGATGGCATCCTCGATGCCGACCTGCAGCATGCGGCGCGTTTCCGGATTCACCGTGGTTTCCCACAGCTGTTCCGGATTCATTTCGCCCAGGCCCTTGAAGCGCTGGATGGTGCGGCCTTTCTTGGCTTCATCCAGCAACCAGCTGCGCACGTCGGCGAAGCGCAGCACGCCGCGCGAGGCATTGCCGCGCCGGACCACCGCATCGGCCTGGATCAGGCCCGCCAGCTGCTGGCTGATGGCGAGAATGGGACGGAACTCGGAGCCGGTGAAGAACGGCTGCGGCAGCAGCCAGGTGTGGCTGAGACCGTGCTGGTCGCGCACCACTTCGACCGCCGCCGGTTGCTCGCCATGCGCAGCACGGAACGAGAGCCGATAGCGCGGCTTGCCCAGTCCGCTGGAAGCAAGGTTGCGCGCGACACCGTCCAGCCAGGCCTGCATCGCCGCGGCATCCTCCCAATGATGCGCTTCGATCGGGGCGTGTTCGAGCATCGCGCTCAACACGTTTGCGTCGAAGCGGTGGCCCAGGCGTTCGATCTGGTCCAGCGCGGTCTGGTAGTCGCGCAGCAGTTTTTCCAGCGCTTCGCCGCTGATCGGCGGCGCGGCCGGGGTGTAGGTGAGTTCGGCGTTGTCGACCGCGCTGGAGATGAGGTACGCGTTGAGCGCCGCATCGTCCTTCAGATACAGCTCCTGCTTGCCTTGCTTGAGTTTGTACAGCGGCGGCAGTCCGATGTAGACGTGACCGCGCTCGATCAGGTCGGGCATCTGGCGGTAGAAGAAAGTCAGCAGCAGCGTGCGGATGTGCGAGCCGTCCACGTCCGCGTCGGTCATGATGATGATGCGGTGGTAGCGCAGCTTGTCGGGGTTGTAGTCCTCTTTGCCGATGCCGGTGCCCAGCGCGGTGATCAACGTGCCGACTTCGGCCGAAGACAGCATCTTGTCGAAGCGCGCCTTCTCCACGTTGAGGATCTTGCCTTTCAACGGCAGCACGGCCTGCGTCTTGCGATTACGGCCCTGCTTGGCCGAACCGCCCGCGGAGTCACCCTCCACCAGGAACAGTTCGCACAGCGAGGGATCCTTTTCCTGGCAATCGGCCAGCTTGCCCGGCAGGCCAGCGATATCCAGCGCGCCCTTGCGGCGGGTCATTTCGCGGGCTTTGCGAGCAGCCTCGCGGGCGCGCGCGGCATCCACCACTTTCACGGCGATGGACTTGGCCTCGTTCGGGTGCTCGAGCAGGAATTCGCCGAGCTTCTCGTAAACCACCTGCTCCACCACCGTCTTCACTTCGGACGAAACCAGCTTGTCCTTGGTCTGGGAGGAGAATTTCGGATCCGGCACCTTCACCGACAACACCGCGATCAGGCCTTCGCGCATGTCATCGCCCGAGAGCGTGACCTTGGCGTTCTTGGCCAGGCCTTCCTTCTCGATGTAAGCCTGGATGGCGCGCGTCAGCGCGGCGCGGAACCCCGTCAGATGGGTGCCGCCGTCGCGCTGCGGGATGTTGTTGGTGAAGCAGAACATCGTCTCCTGGTAGGAGTCGGTCCACTGCATGGCCAGGTCGACCGTGATGGCATCCTGCTGGGCGGTAAGGCTGATGACGTTCGGATGCAGCGCGGTCTTGAGCTGCGCCAGGTGCTGCACGAAGGATCGGATGCCACCTTCGTAGGCGAAGGTATCGGCGCGCCCTTCCCCGCGCTCATCGCGCAGATCGATGGTGACGCCGGAGTTGAGGAAGGCCAGTTCACGCAGACGCTTGGCCAGGATCTCGTAGTGGAACTCGATGTTGGTGAACGTCTGCGGGCTGGGCAGGAAGCGCACGGTGGTGCCGCGGCGCTCGGCGGGGCCAACCTGCTTCACCGGATACAGCGGTTCACCCAGCTGGTATTCCTGGTGGTATTCGTGCCCATCGCGGTAGATGGTCAGCCAGAGATGATCGCTGAGCGCATTCACTACCGACACGCCCACGCCATGCAAGCCGCCGGACACTTTGTACGAATTCGCATCGAACTTGCCGCCGGCGTGCAGCACCGTCATCACCACTTCGGCGGTGGAACGGCCCTCTTCCGGATGCATGTCGACGGGAATGCCACGGCCGTTGTCCTGCACGCTGACGGAGCCGTCGTCGTGGATGGTCACGATCACGTGGTCGCAGTAGCCGGCCAGGGCTTCGTCGATAGAGTTGTCGACGACTTCGAACACCATGTGGTGGAGGCCGGTGCCGTCATCGGTATCGCCGATGTACATGCCTGGGCGCTTGCGCACCGCTTCGAGGCCCTTGAGTACCTTGATGCTGTTCGAATCGTAGGATGCGTTCATGCAGTAACCATGTTCCGACGCCAGTAATCCTGCCCGGTGCGGCGCCATGAGGGCCGAGCTGGATGCAACCGATCAATTATAGCAGGGGCGTCAATTTCCCCTGTTCCACGTGGAACAATCTTACCGGCGCGTGCTCCAGCACCCTGGGCAGCTCGGTTCCGGTGATCAATACCTGAGCGGGCGTTTCCCTGAGGCTAGCGACTACGGCGGCCTGATGGGCCTGATCGAGTTCGGAGGCAAGGTCGTCCAGGCATACGATCGGCCACTCGCCCCGGT
>CBJMMB010000184.1:0-5299 GCA_966430775.1 uncultured Dyella sp.
TCGAACTTGAGCTGGCCTTCGTAGATCACGCCGGTGTCGCCTTCGGCGCAGGACACGGTGACGTCATGACCATCAGGAATGGTATCCAGCGCATGGCCGGTGCCCACCACCGCGGGCACGCCCAGTTCGCGCGCAATGATCGCCGCGTGGCAGGTGCGGCCGCCGCGGTTGGTGACGATCGCCGAGGCGCGCTTCATCACCGGCTCCCAGTCGGGGTCGGTCATGTCGGCGACCAGCACGTCGCCCGGCTGCACCTTGTTCATGTCGGCCAGCGAGCGGATCACGCGCGCCTTGCCGCTGCCGATCTTCTGGCCGATCGCGCGGCCTTCGGCCAGCACCTTGCCTTTTTCGTTGAGGTGGAAGCGCTCCAACTGCATCGCATGCGCGCGCGACTTCACCGTTTCCGGACGCGCCTGCACGATGTAGAGCTTGCCGGTGTGGCCGTCCTTCGCCCATTCGATATCCATCGGGCGCTTGTAGTGCTGCTCGATCACCAGCGCCTGCTTGGCCAGTTCCTGCACGTCTTCATCGCTGATGCAGAAACGATGGCGATCGGCGGCGGGTGTTTCCTCGATGCGCACGCGCTCGCCGGGCTTGTCCGAATACACCATGCGCTGCTGCTTGGCGCCCAGGCTGCGGCGCAGGACGGCGGGCTTGCCGGCTTTCAGCGTGGGTTTGAACACGTAGAACTCATCCGGGTTCACCGCGCCTTGCACCACCATTTCGCCCAGACCGTAGCTGCCGGTGACGAACACCACGTCGCGGAAGCCCGATTCGGTGTCCAGCGTAAACAGCACGCCTGATGCGCCAACGTCCGAACGCACCATCAATTGCACGCCGGCGGAGAGGAACACGTCTTCGTGCTTGAAGCCCTGGTGCACGCGATAGGCGATGGCGCGATCGTTGTAGAGCGAGGCGAAGACTTCCTTCACCTTGTGCAGCACGTCGTCGATGCCGACCACGTTGAGGAAGGTTTCCTGCTGGCCGGCGAACGACGCATCCGGCAGGTCTTCGGCGGTGGCGGAGGAACGCACGGCCACGGCGATGTTGTCGGCGCCGGCGTCCTTGCATAGTTTGGCGTAGGCGTCGCGGATCGCTTTTTCCAGCTCGGCGGGCAGGGCGGTGTCGACGATCCATCCGCGGATTTCCTTGCCGCCCTTGACCAGTTCGTCCACGTCGTCCACATCCAGCGTGGCGAGGCGATCGGCGATGCGCTTGGCAAGGCCGCTTTTTTCGAGGTACTCCTGAAAGGCTTGCGCGGTGGTGGCGAAGCCGCCGGGCACGGACACCCCGAGCTGGGCCAGGTTGCCGATCATCTCGCCGAGCGACGCGTTCTTGCCGCCGACTTTGCCAAGGTCGGTCATGCGCAGTTGGTCGAGCCAAAGCACCAGGTCGTTCAAGGGGATCTCCTCAAGAGCTCGCAATGGAAAAAGCGGGGAGCGGCGCGGAACAAAACCGGCTGCACAAGACTGGTATTGTCCGCTGCCAATGGTGCGCGGCACAAGAAGACCATTGCTGCATCGAGCCGCGCCACCTGCATACCAGTCAGTAAAAAGTCAAGCAAAGACAAGGTTTGTTGCTTGGGTTATGGTGCGAGACAGGCATCCCGACCGCCCACGGACCACGTATGCAACGCTCGGTTTTTTTCATATCCGATTCCACTGGTATTACGGCCGAGACGATCGGAAACAGCATTCTTGCCCAGTTCGAAGGCGTGCGCTTCGAAAAGCACCGGCTGCCGTTCATCGACAATGCGCAGAAGGCCGAGAATGCCGCGCTGCGCATCAAGACCCGGTATGCGCAGAGCGGGCAGAGGCCGATCGTGGTCAACACCATGGCTGATCCGGCGCTGTGCGAAATCGTCGCCACCAGCGGCGCCTTGATGCTGGATGTGTTCGCCCCCTTTATCGGGCCGCTGGAAGACGAGCTGGGCACGCGCCATTCCGGCGCGGTGAACCGTTCCCATGGCCTGGTGGATTTCGCCAAGTACGAAGCGCGCATCAACGCCACCAACTACGCCCTGAGCCACGATGACGGCCTGGCGGTGGATTACGCGCAGGCGGACCTGATCCTGATCGGCGTATCGCGCTCGGGCAAAACGCCGACCTGCTTGTACATGGCCTTGCATTATGGGGTGTGTGCCGCCAACTATCCCCTCACCGAGGAGGACCTGGAAAAGCTCGAACTCCCGGCGCGTCTGCGTGCTTACAAGAACCGCCTGTTCGGCCTCACCATCGAACCCCAGCGCCTGGCGCAGATCCGTGAAGAGCGGCGCCCAGGCAGTCGCTACGCCAACCTTAAGCAATGCCGGTGGGAGCTGGAGCAGGCCGATCGCTTGATGCGCCAGGCCGGCATCCAGAATCTCAACACCACGCACGTGTCGATCGAAGAGATTGCGAGCAAAATCCTCGATCAATTCGGTATCGAAAAAACCATGTATTGACGAGGACCCCACCCAAGCTCATGAGCGCCGTACTCGACCGCCGCACCGCCTTGCTGCCAGGACGTTTCGAGTTCCTGATGGGACTCTATGCCGAAAACTATCATCGGCTGACGCACCTGTTCGCGCCGCAGCAGCTGGCGCTGGGTAGCTACGTGTCGGACGTCGACGACGGTCTGCCCGTGCACCTGGTGCTGCAGGAGCGCCATCCGTACACGCTGGAGCTGGAACTCACCTACGGCTTTGTGGATACCCAGACCGGGCACAGGTCGCCTTCGGCGCAATTGCGCATGTACCACGATGCGCACGTGGCCGAGGCGCTGCATTGCCACCCGGGCCGCCATCTGTGGCAGGTGCTGGGTCCGTTCCCGCCGGCGCATTCGGTGTTCCAGCATCGGCTGCAGATGAACAGCTTTCTCACGCGCTGGCTGGAGTACCTGGCCGAGCAAGGGCACTCGGCCGGAACGCTGGAACGTGTCCCTACGGCAGGAGCGTGACCGTAGGCTGGGCTGAGGCGAAGCCGAACCCCAGCGTTGCCATTTTCACTGCTTGCATCGAGGTCGGCTTTTCGCAGGCAACAAAAAACCCGCAAAAAGCGGGCTTCTTGGCAAACAATGGCGGAGCGGACGGGACTCGAACCCGCGACCTCCGGCGTGACAGGCCAGCATTCTAACCGACTGAACTACCGCTCCACGTTGTACAGCCTATCCAGCGGGCCAACTCACTAAGTCCTTTTCCACTCCGCCCGGTGTTCTGGGTTAAGAGTGGCGTCCCCACGGGGATTCGAACCCCGGTCGCCACCGTGAAAGGGTGATGTCCTAGGCCTCTAGACGATGGGGACGTATGTGTTGGTGGAGCCAGGCGGGATCGAACCGCCGACCTCCTGCATGCCATGCAGGCGCTCTCCCAGCTGAGCTATGGCCCCGCCGCTGGAAGCCCGAAAGAATAGGCTGGGTTCTGAATTCCGTCAAGCAATTTTTGGAAAAATTTTCATCGCCATTGAACGTGCGCGACGAGATCGCCGATGCGGCAGCGACAACGGCGCATCAGGTTAAGCTGTGATCGAGACATCTCCATGAGCGCGGCATGCACGACATCGGCTTCATTCGCGATCTTGCCTTAGTGATGCTCGTGGCGGGCGCCACGACGATCCTGTTTCAACGGCTGCGCTTGCCTGTGCTTCCCGGCTACATCCTGGCCGGCATCGTGATCGGTCCGCACACGCCGGGTGTGCTGGTGGCCGATGCGCGCGCGATCAGCGACATCTCCAACCTTGGCGTGGTGCTGCTGATGTTCACGCTGGGGCTGGAGTTCAGCGTGCGCAAGCTGCGCCAGGTCGGCGGCAGCTTGCTGCTGATCACCGTGATCGAAGTGGGCTTCATGTTGTGGCTCGGCTATCAGCTTGGCCTGCTGTTCGGCTGGGGCAGCCGCAATGCGTTGTTCCTGGGCGCGATCATGGCGTTGTCTTCCACCATGGTGGCCACGCGTGCGCTGGCGGAAAACGGCTTCAGCCAGTGGCCGTTCGCGCGCCTGGTGGTGGGCATGCTGGTGGCCGAAGACATGTTGACCATCGTGCTGCTCACCCTGCTCACCGCGATTGCCATCAGCGGAACGGTGGAAACCGGAACGGCGTTTGCCGTGGTGGGCCATCTGGGTTTGTTCGTGGTGGCGGGCATGATCGTCGGCTTGCTGTTGCTGCCTCGTCTGGTGGATTACGTGGCCGGCTTCGACCGCGACGAAACCTTGCTGGTAAGCGTGCTGGGCATCTGCTTCGGCACCAGCCTGCTGGCGGCGTGGCTGGGTTTCAGCGTGGCGCTGGGCGCATTCCTTGCCGGCGCGGTAGTGGCCGAAGCGCATAGCGCGTCGCGCGTGGTGCATCTGGTCGAACCGTTGCGTGACATGTTCGCAGCGCTGTTTTTCGTGGCGATCGGCTTGAAGATCGATCCGTCCCAGCTTGCGCATTACGCGTTGCCGGCGGTGGCGATCGCCTCGATCGTGATGCTCGGCAAGAGCCTGGTGTGTAGTGTCGGCATGTTCTTCATCGGTCACGATCTGCGCACGTCGCTGCGAGCGGGATTGTGCATGGCGCAGATCGGCGAGTTTTCATTCGTGATCGCCACGCTTGGACTCACGCTGCGTGCGGTGGACGATTTCATCTATCCCACCGCGGTGGCGGCCGCCTTGATCTGCATGGTCGCCTCGCCCTATCTGCTTCGTTCCGCGGACATGATCGCGCACGTGGGCAAGCGCGTGATTCCGCGCCCGTTGCGGTTGCTGATCAGCAGCTACAGCGGATGGCTGGAAAATCTTCGTCCCGTCAACGAGAACGCGGTGCTGGCGCAGATGTTTCGCCGGCTGCTGTGGCATATCGCGATCAATATCGCGCTGGTCGTCACCTTGTTCGTGATCGGCGCGTACGTCAATGCGCATAACGCGGCCTGGTTCGAGCGCTGGGGCTTCGGGCGCGACATGCGGCATTCGATGATCTGGGCATGCGCGTTGTTTCTCTCGCTGCCGCTGTTGATCGCGGTGTATCGCAAGGCCGAAGCCTTGGGGATGCTGCTGGCGGAGCTGGGCATACGCGAACGCTTCGCCGGCGCCTATACGCAGGCCATCCGTCAGGTTCTTGCGAAATTGATTCCGCTGGCGACCTTGCTGGTGCTGGCGCTGCTGGTGGGTGTGCTCGGATCGACGATTTTGCCGCCGCGCGGTGTGGCGATTTCGCTTGTCGCCGTGTGCGTGCTGCTGGCCGTGGTGCTGTGGCGCGGGCTGGTAAAGGTGCATGCACGGTTGCAGGCGGCACTGCGTGAGACGCTGGAAAAACCTTCATCTCCCCCTAACGAATCGGGCTGAATGCGG
>CBJMMB010000185.1:0-5294 GCA_966430775.1 uncultured Dyella sp.
TTCCAGGCTTCCACCTGCAGCAGCTCGCGTTGCTGCGCGCGTCCTACGACACCGACGGCGGCGCACTGGCGCATGAAGTCCGGAAACAGCGTGACGACATCGATGCGCATGGATCCTCAGAACTCCGGATCCCAGTCCACCACCATGCGCCCGCCGGAAAGATCCACCGAACGCACGTAAACACCCTGGACGAAAGGAACCAGCCGCTCGCGCTCGCCGTCCCTTACCACCACCACGTCGTTGGCGCCGGTCGCGAACAGGTGACTGACGCGTCCCAACGCTACGCCTTCGGTGGTCACGACCTCGAGTCCTTCGAGATCGACCCAGTAGTACTCATCCTTGCCGGGCGGCGGCAGCAGCTCGCGGGCGACGTAGATGTCCTGCCCCACCAGCGCCGCGGCGCCATCCCGATCGTCCACCCCGGGGAATTGGGCGATGAGCCCTTTGCCCTGAGGCCGACCTTTGACACCTTTGATCTCCATTTCCTGGCCCGGCGCCGCTGAAAGCAGCCAGGGCTGGTACTTGAAGATCTGCGTGCGCGGCTCGGTCCAGGATTCGACCTTGAGCCAGCCTTGCACGCCATACAACCCGACGATGCGTCCGACCAGGACGCGCCGACCGGCTGCACTCATGCTCAGGCAGCCTGCTTGGCGGCTTCCTTCACCAGCGAAGCGACCTTGTCGCTCAGCTGAGCGCCCTTGGCCACCCACTCCTGCACGCGCGCGACGTTCAGCTCAAGGCGCTTGTCCTTGCCCGAAGCGACCGGGTTGTAGAAACCCACGTTCTCGATGTTGCGGCCATCGCGCGCGCTGCGCGAGTCGGTCACAACCACGTGGTAGAACGGACGGCCCTTGGCGCCGCCGCGCGAAAGACGAATCTTGACCATAGTAAAAAGCTCCAGAGTTGCCGACTTGCCCGGCAAGCACGTCCTAGGCCGGACGCGGTAAACGCGACATTTTAATGAAATTGATGGAAAAAGGAAGGGGACCGGTCGATTTCGCTTGCTCCGATCTCCCGTCTCCCCAGCGAAAGCCGGGGTCCAGTGCCTTGTTCCTGCTTTGAAAGGCACTAGGTCCTAGGCTTTCGCCGGAACGATGGAGGGAGTTCAGCGCCCCATCGGCGGAAAACCGCCGCCCATCCCGCCCATGCCCTTCATGGCCCCGCGCATCTGCCGCAGCAGGCCCTTGGTGCCGCCCTTGGACAGCTTGGACATCATCTTTTCCATCTGCATGTATTGCTTCAGCAGACGGTTGACGTCGGCCGGCTGGGTGCCCGAGCCACGCGCCACGCGGGCGCGGCGCGAACCGTTGAGCAGGTCCGGATGGCGACGTTCCTTCTTGGTCATCGAGCCGATGATGGCGATCATGCGCTTGATCTCGCCGTCGTTGACCTTGGATTTGACGTTGTCCGGCAGCGAAGAGACGCCCGGCAGCTTGTCCATCAGGCCGGCCAAGCCGCCCATGTTGTTCATCTGCTCGAGCTGGTCGCGCATGTCGTTGAGATCGAAGCGCTTGCCCTTCATCACCTTGGTGGCGAGCTTCTGCGCTTTTTCCTGGTCGACCTTGCGCTCGACTTCCTCGACCAGCGACAGCACGTCGCCCATGCCGAGGATGCGCTGCGCTACGCGGTCCGGGTAGAACGGCTCCAGCGCGTCGGTCTTCTCGCCTGCGCCCAGGAACTTGATCGGCCGGCCGGTGACATAGCGCACCGACAGCGCCGCACCGCCGCGGGCATCACCGTCGGTCTTGGTCAGCACCACGCCGGTAAGCGGCAGCGCCTCGGCGAAGGCCTTGGCGGTGTTGGCCGCGTCCTGGCCGGTCATCGAATCGACCACGAACAGGGTTTCGATCGGGGTGATCGCGGCGTGCAAGGCCTTGATCTCGGCCATCATCGCCTCGTCGACGTGCAAGCGGCCGGCGGTGTCGACCAGCAGCACGTCCATCACTTCCTTGCGCGCGGCGGCGATGGCCGCCTTGGCGATGTCGACCGGGTTCTGGCTGCCCTCGGACGGGAAGAAGCGCACGTCCACCTGTTCGGCCAGCGTGCGTAGCTGCTCGATGGCGGCGGGACGATAGACGTCGCAGCTCACCACCATCACGCGCTTTTTCTTGCGCTCGGTGAGGAAGCGCGCCAGCTTGGCGACAGTGGTGGTCTTGCCCGCACCCTGCAGGCCGGCCATCAGCACCACGGCCGGCGGCTGCTGCGCGAGGTTCAGTTCGGCATTGGCGGTGCCCATCAGCGCCGTCAGCTCGTCGCTGACCACCTTCACCAGCGCCTGGCCGGGCGACAGGCTCTTGAGCACTTCCTGGCCAACCGCGCGCACCTTCACGCGCTCGATCAACGCCTGCACCACCGGCAGCGCCACGTCGGCTTCCAGCAAGGCGATGCGCACTTCGCGCAGCGATTCGCGGATGTTTTCCTCGGTCAATCGGCCGCGGCCGCGCAGGCGGTTGACGGTGGCGGAGAGGCGTTGGCTGAGCGACTCGAACATGGCGATGGGATGGGCAGAGCAAATGGACTGGCAAATATACCAGAGCCGGGCGTTTCCCCAGGGTTAGCCCGCCATCACGGGCCGTGCGATTCCAGGCGTCGATAGGCGACATACGAGTAGACCGTCAAAACCAGCGCAACACCCAAGACGATCGCAACCAGCACAACAAGCGACCCTCCCGCGAGCGCCAACGCGATACCGACCGCACCGGCCAGCATGAACAGCCATCCACCGATACGATGCGTGCGCTCCCATACCGCGTCGCTGGCAAGCGTCCACGGCGTGCGAATACCGATGAAGAAATTCTTTCGAACCTTGCCCAGGTAGTTGCCGGTAACCATGAGCAGCGCGCCTATTCCCAGCATGCTGATCAATGGCATCTGCACGGAATGGCCTGCCGCATTCAAGAGCACGGCCAGCGCGGTAACCAGCACGAATGCCTGTACCGCCAGCATGATGAGCGCGAAGATCGAACCGAATGGCGTGATGGCAAAGCCGCGCGGCGAAATGGCCAGCAGCAACAGCGTGAGCAGCGCAAGCACGGCGATCACGATCATCGGCGTCAGCATCGCCCCGAGCGGCGACATGTAGCCGTTGACCTGGCCCTGCGCATCCCAATGCGTGGGCACACGGGCGGGCATGTGCGGGGACAGCCAGACAAAGGCCGCCAGCAGAATCAGCACAAACAAGGCCGAAATAAACAACGTACGTGCGGGTTTCATCGTTTGCCTCCTCGCGTCCCGGCGGATGGAAATAAGTCGAGCACCATGCGGGTAAGGTCTTCCATCACGGTGCTGTTGAGCGAATAGACGATGTACTGGCCGCGCCGCTCGGTACGCACGAGATCCGCGTGCTTGAGCACGGTGAAGTGATGCGAGAGCGACGCGCCGGTAATGTCGAAGGCCTCGCCGATTTCGCCCGCGCTCATCGGCCCACCCTGCAGCCGCTTGAGGATGGCGCGGCGGGTGGGATCGGCCAGAGCACGAAAGACGGCTTGCTGCTTCATGGGTCAGCGGCTTCGATCGGATGCCTAGATATTTAGACAAATCTCTAAATATCGCAAGTGCCGGCATGCGAACCCTCGCGCGTTCACCCGGCCACCTGCCCTGTGCCACACTTGCACGCCATGTTTACCGCCCTCGCCGTTTTCGCCATCGCCTGTTACCTGCTTGCCAGCGGACTGCTGGCGTGGCCGCTGTTCGACGGCAAGGGCGGACCGACGAAACTGGCGCGCCCCGCCCTGGTGGTCGGCACGCTCGCGGTCGCCGCGCATGCCGCGTGGCTGCTCGCGGCGCATCGCGGTGCGCTGGATCTGCATTTCTTTGCCGCCCTATCTCTGGTCGCGTGCGTGGTGTCCGCGCTGACGCTGGCGGTGAACCTCACTCGTCCGGTCGTGGCGCTAGGCGTGATTGTGTTTCCGCTCAGCGCGCTGCTGCTGTTCGTCGACAGCTTTTTCGCGCCGCCCACCTTGCCGCTGGCGATGGATTGGCAGATCAAGCTGCACGTCACGGTGGCGCTGCTCGCCTTCAGCGTGCTCTCCATCGCGGCGGCCATGGCGATCCTGCTGGCGATCCAGGAGCGCGCGCTACGGCATCGCCACATCACGCCCTGGTTGACCGCCCTGCCGCCGCTGACACTGACCGAATCGTTGCTGTTTCGCCTGATCGGCGCGGGTTTCGTGCTGCTTACCGTGGCGCTGCTTACCGGCATCCTGTTCGTCAGCAACCTATTTGGCCAGCACCTGGTGCATAAGACGGTGCTGTCGATCATCGCCTGGCTGGTGTTCGGCGCCCTGCTCTATGGCCGCTGGCGGCACGGCTGGCGCGGGCGCAGTGCGGTGAATCTCACCTTGATCGGCATGAGCGTGCTGGTGCTGGCGTTCTTCGGGTCGAAGTTCGTGCTGGAAGTGGTGCTGCACCGCGCGGTGGATTGATCAGCGACAAGCGTCGATCGCCTGTGACAGCCGCTCCACGCCGATCACTTCCATCTCACCGACACGCCCTTTCTTGCTTGCATTCGCCTTCGGCACGATCGCACGCTGGAAGCCGTGATGCGCCGCTTCCTTCAGGCGATCCTCGCCGTTCGGCACCGGGCGGATTTCGCCGGACAAACCGACTTCGCCGAAAGCGATGGTTTTTTCCGGCAGCGGTCGGTCGCGCAGCGAAGACAGCACCGCCAGCAGCACGGGCAGATCGGCAGCGGTTTCCTGCACACGAATACCACCGACGACGTTGACGAACACGTCCTGGTCGTACGCCGCCACGCCGCCGTGACGATGCAGTACGGCCAACAGCATGGCCAATCGATTCTGTTCCAGACCCAACGCCACGCGACGCGGATTGCCCAGCGAGGATTGATCCACCAGCGCCTGCACTTCCACCAGCAGCGGACGCGTGCCTTCGCGCGTGACCATTACCGCGCTGCCCGAGGTGGGGCCGCTGTGTGCGGAAAGAAAAATGGCGGAAGGATTGGGTACCTCGCGCAAGCCTTTCTCGGACATGGCGAACACGCCCAGTTCGTTCACCGCGCCGAAGCGGTTCTTGAACGCGCGCAGCACGCGGAAGCGGCTGCCCGATTCGCCTTCGAAATACAGCACGGCGTCGACCATGTGCTCGAGCACTCGCGGCCCGGCAATGCCGCCTTCCTTGGTGACGTGGCCGACGAGGAATACCGACGTGCCGGTTTCCTTGGCGAAGCGCGTCAGCTTCGCGGCCGACTCGCGCACCTGGCTTACCGAGCCGGGCGCCGCGGTAAGCAGGTCGGTCCAGATGGTCTGGATCGAATCGATCACCAGCACGCGCGG
>CBJMMB010000186.1:0-5247 GCA_966430775.1 uncultured Dyella sp.
GCCGCATTCGCGGAACAGGGTTTTCTCGGCCAGGCGATCCTGCGCCACCGCCAGCGCACGCGGGTTGGGAAACACCGCCGCGCGCTCGGCCAGCCAGTGCGCGGTATCGGCCGGCACGTTCTCGAAATCGAAGGTGACCACGTCCACTTCGGCGGCGAATTTCGCCAGCGCGGCGTAGTCGGTCCAGTCAGCCACCCGCAGCGGCGCCACTTGGCCGGCGCAGGCGTCGGGCGCGCTGTCCACCACCAGCGTCTTCACCCCGAGCGGGGCGGCGGCGATGGCGAGCATGCGGGCCAGCTGCCCACCGCCCAGGATGCCCAGCACCGGCTGCTTTTGGCGAAGCGTGTTGCTCACGAGCGCGGGTCCGGGTTGTCCAGCACGGTCTGGGTCTGGCGCGCGCGATAGCTTTCCAGCGCCTTGGCCACGGCGGGGTCGTGCAGCGCCAGCACGGATGCGGCGAGCAGGCCGGCGTTGACCGCCCCGGCACGGCCGATCGCCAGCGTGCCGACCGGAATGCCGGCCGGCATCTGCGCGATGGAAAGCAGGGAGTCCATGCCGTTCAAGGCCTTCGATTGCACCGGCACGCCGAACACCGGCAGACGGGTCTTGGCCGCCAGCATGCCCGGCAGATGCGCCGCGCCGCCGGCCCCGGCGATGATGACCTGGATACCGCGTTCGACCGCCTCTTCGGCGTACTGAAACAAAAGATCCGGCGTGCGGTGCGCGGAAACCACGCGCACCTCGTGCGCCACGCCCAACTCCGTCAGCACCTCGGCCGCGTGCGTCATGGTTTCCCAATCCGAACGCGATCCCATCACCACACCTACCCGCGGTGCAGAAGCTGTATCCGTCATGGTCCGGTCGTCCAAAAGGGGCTATTGTACGGACTTCGCCGCATTGCAACGATACCTTTCGACACGATGGACAAACGCCTGCTCGACATCCTCTGCTGCCCGGTGAGCAAGACCCCGGTACGCCCGCTCACCGCCCATGAACTGGACGCCCTGAACCGCGCCATCGAGGCCGGCCAGGTGGTGAACGTAGCCGGCGGCGCGGTGCAAGGCCGGCTGAGCGAAGGCCTGATCACGGTCGACCGCAAGGTCATCTACCGGATCGAGGACGGCATCCCGGTCATGCTGCCGGAGGAAGGCATCGGCACCACCCAGTTCACCGATTTCCCGGCCGCCGCGTAAGAACTTGCGTCAGGTTCACGTAACCTGTACGGACAGTACACAAAAGGATGACTTGGGACATGGCGGTGAAACACGATTTCGCTTATGTTCCACGCATAGGCGGCATCCCTGTCCCGATCATTCTTCGTGGTCGTCAAGGTAAATCGGCTGCCACTTACGGCAGTAGTCACCGGCCTAGCCAGCCAACCACAGGGGTGTGGCGATGAAAGAAGCCAACGAATCGTCCAACGTCGTCAATCTCAGCCAGCGGCTGGACCCCTCCAGCGGACGCGGAGGCGATTTGTTGAACGCTGTTCGGAACATTTCTTCGCGCCGGCTGCAGCAGTTCATCGGCAACATGTTCGAGCACGTCGACGACGCCCTGTTCGATCTGGCCGAGAAAGCCGAAAACAACGCCGCGCAGATGCATTACTTCGACGGCATGCGCGAAGTGCGCAAGCGCCGGCCGGTGATCGAGCGCGGCTTCCTCGCGCTGGTGTCGCGCGAGTTGAACGATTTCGCCGGCGGCAACCGTGCGCCGTCCGCGCCGAGCGTCAGCACACCGACCGGACCGATGCCAGGTTCCGTCGAACTCTCGCTGGTGGCCGACAACGAACTGGAAGAATCGCTGGCCATCACCAGCATGATCGGCAAGAACGAGACGCGCCTGTCGCGCGATCTGTTCGCGGTGAATCAGCGCCTGTCGGTGATCTGCGGCGGCACGCGCATCGAAGACGCCAGCAATCCGATCGGCCCTGCCCTGCTCGCCCAGGCGTTCCGCCAGGCGATGCGCGAGCTCAACGCCGACATGCGCGTGAAGCTCATCATCTACAAGCTGTTCGACCGCTACGTGATGGCGGCGCTGGAAGAACTCTATCAAGAGGTCAACGCCGAACTGATGCGCGCGGGCGTGCTGCCGCAGCTGCGTCACGAAGTGGTGCGCAACACCGCCGGCGGCACCGGCGCTGCCGCAAGCGGTGCGGCAGCCGCGGGCGAAGTGCCGGCGCCGTTGCCGGCCGACGACAGCGAAGCCTCGGCCGAACTGCTGCAAACCCTGCGCACCCTGTTCAGCGCGCGCCGCGGCCAGCCGGCCGTAGCCATGGGCGCGGTGCCGCAAGGCCCGCTGCCGACCGCGAACGAATTGATCGGCGCGCTGAGCGTGCTGCAAAGCCAGGCAGCGCTGGTGCAGATGCCGGTCACGGCGGCGGCGCCGGGCAGCAGCGCGGTCGACATCGCCGAGCAAGTGCTGCATCTGAAAGAACAACTGCTCAGCCAGCTCGGCTCGCTGCGCGGCCAGCGCCCGGGCCAGATCGCCACCATCGATGAAGACACCATCGACCTGGTCGGCATGCTGTTCGAATTCATCCTCGAAGACCGCAACCTGCCGCCGCAGATGCAGGTGATGCTGGCGCGCCTGCAGATTCCGTATCTGAAGGCCGCCATTCTCGATCGCAAGTTGTTCGCGCACCGCCAACATCCGGCGCGTCGCCTGCTCGACGGCCTGGCCGATGCGGCCAAGAGCTGGTCCGAAGAATCCGATCGCGACGGCCGCCTGCACGACACCATCAAGGCCATCGTCGAACGCCTGCTGCAGGAATTCGACGACGACATGACGATCTTCGATCGCCTGTCCGCCGAATTGCAGCAGTTCCAGGAATCCAACCGCCGCCGCGCCGAACTGGCCGAGCAGCGCGTGGCCGAATCCACCCGCGGCCGCGAAAAGCTGGAGCAGGCGCGTCGCCGCGCCGCGCGCGAAATCCTCAACCGCATCGGCGATCACGTGCTGCCGCCGCTGATCCATGGCGTGCTGTCGCGCGCGTGGGCCAACTACCTGGTGCTGACGATCCTGCGCAAGGGCGAGGAATCGAACGAATTCCGCGAAGCGCTGCGCTTCGTCGACGCCTTCATCGCCAGCACCAAGCCGGTGCGCACGCCGGAAGCCAAGCGCGATCTGCGCCAGCTGCTGCCCGGTATCGAGCGCGCGCTGCGCAAGGGCCTGGCGAACGTGGCCTTCCAAGAAGCCGACATCGAGAAGCTGCTGGCGCAATTGCACAACTACTACCGCCATCAGCTGGGCGAATCGGCGCACGTACCTACGCAGCCTGCCGCCGAAGCCGCGCCCGCACCGCTGCCGATTCCGGAAAGCATCCAGCCGATCGCCGAAAGCGTCGAGGATCTGGAAGACCCCGCCAGCGCCGAGCCGCCGGCCGACACGGTCACACCGGAAGTACGCGAGCAGCTCGAGCAGGTCAAAGCGCTCAAGCCTGGCACCTGGCTGGAATTCAGCGGACAGGAAGCGCATTTCGAGCGCGCCAAGCTGTCGTGGATCAGCCCGATGAGCGGCCGCTACCTGTTCGTCAATCGGCGTGGCCTGAAGGTGGGCGATTACTCGCCTTACGAGCTGGCCACGGTGATGGCCGAGGGCCGTGCGCGCGTGCTGGCGTCGAACGCGCTGTTCGATCGCGCGATGGACGCGATCGTGGATCGCCTGAGCCACGAAGAGGCGCGTCCGGGCGAGGCGTCCTAAACCTCGTAGGCTGGGATGCTATCCCAGCAGTTGCCATGCATACGGACACCGGAAAGCTGGGATGCCATCCCAGCCTGCGAAGGCGCACGCGCCCTAATCCGAGTAGCATGCGCGGCATTCTCCACCACGCCCCCTGCCTCGCATGTCCACCAGCTTCCGCTTTGCCCCGCCCGACCAGCGTCTGATCGATGCCGACGTGGAACGCGCCTTTGCCGAAGACATCGGCCATGGCGACGCCACCGCCAGCCTCTTGCCGGCCGATGCCGCCGCGACTGCGCAACTGACTTGCCGCGAAGATGCGGTGATCGCCGGCATTCCTTGGTTCGACGCCTGCGTGCGCAAGCTCGATCCGCACGCACGCATCGATTGGCATGTGACCGACGGCGATCGCGTCGTACCCGGCAGCATCGTGTGCGACATGCGCGGCCATGCGCGCTCGCTGGTCACCGCCGAACGCTCGGCCTTGAACTTCCTGCAGATGCTGTCGGGCACCGCCACCATCACCGCCGCCTACGTTGCGGCCGTGGCCGGCACCCACACGCGCGTGCTCGATACCCGCAAGACCGTGCCGGGTCTGCGCCTGGCGCAGAAATATGCGGTGCGCTGCGGCGGCGGCCATAACCATCGCATGGGTCTTTACGATGCGATCCTGGTGAAGGAAAACCACATCATCGCCGCCGGCAGTATCGTCGCCGCGGTGCAGGCCGCCCGCCAGCTGCATCCAACGCTGCTGCTGGAAGTGGAAGTGGAAAACCTCGACGAACTGCAGCAGGCGCTGGATGCGGGCGTCGATCGCATCATGCTCGACAATTTCACCTTGCCGCTGATGCGCGAAGCCGTTACGCAGACCGATGGCCGCGTGCCGCTGGAGATCTCCGGCAACGTCGATCTCCAGACCATCGGCGACTATGCGCGCACCGGCGTCGATTACATCTCGGTGGGCGCGCTGACCAAGCACGTGCGGGCGATCGATCTTTCGCTGCGTTTGAAAGTTAACTGACTTGACTTGCGGCCCGCCCCGGTCGCCCACACACTGCAGGCATGGGCGACCTCGCAACACTACTGCTGCTGCTCGTGCTGTCCGGCCTCGCCGGCGCATGGCTGGTGCTGAGCCGCGCGCGTGATCGCGCCGTGCAGGAAGCACGCTGGCGCTGCCAGCAACACGGCCTGCAATTGCTGGACGAAACGGTGGGCCTCAGCGGTGTGCGGCTGCGTCGCTTCCACGAGCGCAGGGTGCTGGAGCGGCGCTACAGTTTCGAAGTCAGCATCGACGGCGACGATCGCGAAGCCGGGCATCTGTGGATGGTCGGCAATGTGCTTACCGCCTTGATTCTGCCCACGATCGAGCTGTACCTACCCGAGCATTCGCCACCGGAAGCAACTACGGCCGAAGGCAGTAACGTGGTGCCATTCCGGCGGCAATATCGCGATCGGGATATCCGGCACTAAGCTTCTTTACACATCGCTGCAGCGGCCATGCAGGTTGGGGTGCAAACCCTGAAATATCCCCACGTTTTTCGCCTGATATGTTGAGCGAAATCAGCGGGC
>CBJMMB010000187.1:0-5243 GCA_966430775.1 uncultured Dyella sp.
GTGTTGTGCGACACGCCGGCGTTGTTGGGCGCGGCGATGTTCACCACCGGTGTGCCGTTGGGGGCGGCGATGACGTTGGTGTGGGTGGCGCCGTCGGGAACGGTTTGGGCGTGTGCGTTCGGCAAGCCGAGGGCCAGCGTCAGGGCGGCCCACAATGCTTGGCGGCGCCATGCTTTAGCTCCCTCTCTCTTGCGAGGATAAGGCTGAAGCGAGGGATCAATCTTGAGCCGAGATTGGCCCCTCACCCCAACCCCCTCCGCGGAGGGGAGAGGGAGTGACGACGTGGCGGCGTGGGTCGTGTCGCGTACAGCAGTATCCTTCATAGCATCGGTCCTCGATGTGTCCCCTGCATGCCGGCTGCGCCGGCATGTCGTTCAAACTGCAACTCGCATCAATACGTGTAGATCCACTGCATGCCCGCGGTGGGATGCCGGGTCGGGAAGCCGCGTGGCGCCTGAAGCGGCCAGCCGGCGAACAGATCCCAGCTCAGGCCCCAGCGCGAACCGCGCACGCCCGTCACCACGCCGCTCAGGCTGTGGCTTGCATAGGTGTTCGACACGCCGCCGCCGACATGGCCCCAGTCCACGCCGCCGTACAGCGACAAACCGCTGCCGCCGAGCGGCAGGTTCAGCGTGTTGCGCCAGTACGCGCCGTGGTTGCCACCCAGCACGGTGTTGCCGTCGTAGCCGCGCACGGTGTAGCGGCCGCCGAGCGTGAGGTAGTCCTCCGCATACAGGCGATCGCCGGTGGCTTGTGCGTGCAGTTCCGATAGCCACAGCCATGGTGTGGCGAACAGCTGGAACGGCGTGCTGAGGCTCGCATCGAAGGTGGCGAGCCCGTAGCGATTGGTCGGTCCGCCATGTTCGCTGGGCTGCCATTGCCCGCCCAGCCACGGCACGCCCCAGCGATAGGCCAGGCGCAGATCCAGCTGCGATGCACCGAGATAGCGGCGCTGCACCAAGGCCAGTTCCGCGGCGCTCACCTTGCGGCGCTGGGTCTGGATTTCCACGCTGTCGACATAGCTGTGCTCGTGGCGCGTGCTGAGCGTGAGCTGCAGCGAGGTGCGGCTGTGCTGATCGCGATGCAGCAGGCGCGTGGCGCTGAAGGCGGTGCTGCTGGAGCTGCCGGTGTAGGCAAAGGTCTGCAGCGAACCGAACACCGATTGCCGGTAGGCATAACTCGATGCGGTCAGGCTGAAGGTCCAGTCGCCCCACGGCACGCTGTAGTTGAAGTTGTTGCCGTGCGTGCCTTTCACGTGGTCGTAGTCGCCCACGCTGCGGGTGTAGCCGATGCTGAGCAGGTCGTTGATACCCAGCGGCTGATCCACCGCCAGCGTCAGCCCGCCTTGTTCCTTGCCGGTGCTGTAGGCGCCGCTGTCGTCGAGGTTGGCGATCAGGCGCCACGGCTTGCCGCGCGCGATGGTGAGCACCAGGTCCGAGCTGCCCGGCTGCGCGCCGGGTGCGATGTCGATCTTCGCCTCCTGCGAAGGCACGCGCTTGAGCTGTTCCAGCCCTTGTTCGATCGCGCGCAGGTTGAGCACGTCGCCCGGGCGAATCGGCAAGGCGCTCTGCCAATCGGCCGTGGCCGAGCCCGGCGCAAAGCGCACCGCGCCTACCGTGCCGGCCAGCAACACCACGCGCAGTTTGCCGTTGGCGAGGTTCTGCTCCGGAATCACCACGCGGCTGGTGATGTAGCCGTTCGCCAGCAGCAGGTCGGAGGTGCGATGCGCGAGCAGGCGCAGGCCTTCCTGGCCCATGCATCGGCCGCGATAGGCATCCAGATATTTCTGCACGAAGCCGAATTCGCGCACGTGTGCGCCTTCCAGCGTGAGCGTGTCGATGCGGAAGCACGGCGTTTCCGCCGGCACCGTGGTGACGTGGTAATCGATCGGCTGGCCGGTCTGCAGGCGCACGTCCGGCGCCGCGCGCAAGGCTTCGCGCTGCTGCGCCTGGCGTTGTGCCTGGTCGCGCTGGGCTTGTTCGGCTGCCGCACTCTGTGCGTGTGCTGCGGGCACCTGCCCCGCAGCTGCGATGATCAACGTAGATGTTGCCCACGTCCGCCACGTCGATGTGGCGCGGCGCCCATGCGAACGCCGCTCAAGTCCCCTGTTTTTACGCATGCTGCCAATTGCTCCGTGCCGAGTCCGTCTCTAGCCCCTGTTCACCGCATTCCTTGGTTCCTGCGGTCTATCGACGAGCCGCGCACTGACATGGCTGGTCGTCAAGCGCCTATTGTAGCGTGAGCCACGTCTCACCCCATCAGACTTTTCCCAAATGACGTCATACGTTTGAGGGATATAGACCGAGACTGGCCGGTTGAGCGGGAGAACCTATTGCAACGCCGCATGCACGCCCCCTAGCCAACTGCTAACGTCCTTGATATAGATCGATCTAAACCAGGGACGCATTGCGGCGTGTCACCGCCCCTGCGCTAGCGCAGGATTCCATTACTCCATATAGATATGGCTGAGCAGCATGCTTGAACGAATCCCTCTGTCCGCGCGCGCATCGCGGCGCCTTCCGAAAATCGCCCTGCTGTCGCTGCTGCTGTTGCCGATGGCGGCGTGGGCGCAGACCACCTCGCAGAACCTGGATGGCGGCTGGCGTTTCCGCCTGATGGAAGGCGACGCCCATGCGAAAGACCATCACGACACCACGCGCTGGCACGGCGCGACGGTGCCGGGTACGGTGCAGACCGACCTGATGGCGGTAAAGCTGCTGCCCGATCCGTACTACCGCGACAACGAAGCGCACGTGCAGTGGGTCGGTCTTTCCGACTGGCAATACGAAACCACCTTCAACGTGGACAAGGCCACGCTCGCGCGCGACCACGTGGAACTGGTATTCGACGGCCTGGACACGTTTGCGGACGTCTATCTCAACGGCCAGAAGCTGGTCTCGGCGGACAACATGTTCCGCCGCTGGCGCGTGCCGGTGAAAACCGCCTTGCACGAAGGCCGCAACACGTTGGAAGTGCGGCTGTATTCGCCGATCAAGCGCCTGCTGCCGTGGCTGCTGAAGCAACCGTATGCGCTGCCGGGCGAATTCGATTCCGCCTTCGGCGACGAGCCCAAAGGCAAGCAGACCGCCAATTACGTGCGCAAGGCAGCCTATCAATACGGCTGGGACTGGGGTCCGCGCATCGTGACGGCGGGCATCTGGCAGCCCGTACATCTGGATAGCTGGAACAGCGTGCGCGTGGATGACTTTCATGTGCGCCAGAACTACGTGAGCGGTGAAGCGGCCCAGGTTGCCGCGCAGCTGGAGGTGCTTGCCGACAGCAGCAAGCCGCTGCACGTAAGCGTGGATGCAGTCGATCCGGATGGAAAGACAGCGGCGCACGTGGAACAGGACGTCACCGTCGATCCGGGCAGCAACGCGATCAGCCTGCCGCTGCGCATCGCGCATCCCAAGCGCTGGTACCCGGCCGGCTACGGCGCGCAGGACATGTACACGTTCAAGGTCAGCGTGCGTGACGGCGGCAACGAGGTCTACAACACGCAGCGCGCTACCGGCTTGCGCACGGTGGAGCTGCGGCGCGAGAAAGACGCCTGGGGCAAGAGCTTCGCCTTCGTGGTCAACGGCATTCCGGTGTTCGCCAAGGGCGCGGACATGATTCCATTCGACAGCTTCCCCACGCGCGCCACCGATGCGCAGATGATGCGCGTGCTGCAATCGGCGCGCGACGCCAACATGAATGCGGTGCGCATCTGGGGCGGCGGCTACTACATGCCGGATAGCTTCTACGAAATGACCGATCGACTTGGCCTGATGGTGTGGCAGGACTTCATGTTCGGCGGCGCGATTCCGCCCAGCGACGTCGCCTTCGTGCAGAACACGCGGCAGGAAGCGATCGAGCAGGTGAAGCGCCTGCGCGATCATCCCAGCATCGTCCTGTGGTGCGGCAACAACGAAGTGCAGACCGGCTGGGATGGCTGGGGCGATCGCCTGGCGCTGAAAAAAGCCATTTCCGGCGATGAGCGCGAGAAGCTGGTGACCGGCATGGTCAACCTGTTCAGCAACACGCTGCGCAACGTGGTCACCGAATACGACCCCAGTGTGCCCTATTGGGCCAGCTCGCCGAGCACCGATTACGAAGGCCCCGCCAACGTGCTCGACGATGGCGATTACCACTACTGGAATGTGTGGTCCGGCGAAGCCAAGCCGGTCACCGAATACCTCAACATCACGCCGCGCTTCCAGTCCGAGTATGGCCTGCAGTCGTTCCCGGAAATGCGCACCATCCGCGCATTCGCCGACAAGGACGATCTGCAGCCGGAATCGCCGGTAATGCGCGCGCACCAGAAGTTCGACAGCGGCAACGGCAACAAGCGCCTGCTGCTGTACATCACGCGCAGCTACGGTGAACCGAAGGATTTCGCATCGTTCGTGTATCTGAGCCAGGTGATGCAGGCCGAAGGCATCCAGCTTGCCGCCGAGCATCTGCGCGCCTCGCGCCCGCGGGCGATGGGTTCGATGTATTGGCAGCTCAACGATGTGTGGCCCGGCGCGTCGTGGGCCAGCATCGACTACTTCGGTCGCTGGAAGGCGCTGCAGTACCACGCGCGACGGTTCTATGCGCCGCAGTTGATCGCGGCCTTGCGCAACAACGGCACGACCACGGTGTCGCTGGTGTCCGATAGCACCACGCCGACCACACTGCGCTGGCGCATGCGCACGATGGATTTCTCTGGCAAGGTGTTGAGCGAGCACGAACAGGCCGCCGACCTGCCCGCGTTGAGTAGCACCAAGGCTGGCACGTATACCGATGCGCAATTGCTCAACGGTGCCGATCCGCACGCGACGTTCGCGGTGTTCGAATTGCTGGATGGCGACAAGGTGGTGTCGCGCAATCTGGTGTTCTTTGATGAGGCCAAGAATCTGAGCCTGCCGCAGCCGCAGATTCATACCTCGCTGGCGGCGAATTCGGACGGCTATGCGTTGACGCTGAGCAGCGACACGCTTGCACGCAATGTGTGGATTTCCTTTGGCGATCTGGATGCGGAAGTTTCGGACAACGCGTTCGATCTGCTGCCGGGGCAGAGCGTGACGGTGACGGTGCATAGCAAGGTTGCGTTGGAGAAGTTGAAGCAGGCGTTGCATCTGCAGGATTTGGCGAGCGTGATGAAAAAGTAGCAACACGTTGCTCGTCGTTAGTGCCATATTTTTCCGTTCGTCATTCCGGCGAACGCCGGAATGACGTCGCTTCTAAAGGGAGAAGGATTAACGCCATGTCCACCCGTC
>CBJMMB010000188.1:0-5242 GCA_966430775.1 uncultured Dyella sp.
GCGGTGGCGATCCAGATGCTGATACCGATGGCCGCGGCGATGGCGCCCGAAGCGCAGCGCGGACGAGTGATCGGCAACATCATGAGCGGGTTGATCCTGGGCGTGCTGCTCTCGCGTCCGCTGGCCAGTGTGGTGGCCGGATATTTTGGGTGGCGCGCCAGCTATCTGCTGCTGGCCGTGACGGTGGGCGCGCTGACGCTGCTGCTGGCGCGCATGCTTCCGCGCCGGCAACCGCCGCATACCGGGCGCTATGTCGCGCCGCTTGCGTCCATGGCGAGCTTGCTGCGCGAAGAGCCAGTACTACGCCAGCGTGCTTTTTCGGCGGCGCTGGTGTTTGCGGCGTTCAATGCGTTCTGGAGCACGGTGGTGCTGCGGCTTTCGAACGCGCCGTTCGGCTTGCACGCCAACGGTATCGCGCTCTACGCGCTGGTCGGCGTAAGCGGCGCACTGGCGGCGCCGATTGCGGGCCGGCTTGGCGATCGCGGCCACGATCGCCTCGGCACACACGCGGCGCGCTTCGTGGCGATCGCCGGCATCGCGCTGGCCTGGATCGGTGGATTGATGGCCACTCGATTTTCACCAGCGTTGTCGCTGCTTCTGCTGGTGCTCGCGGCGATCCTGCTCGATGCCGGCACGATCGGCGATCAGGCTTTGGGCCGGCGTGCGGTGAACCTGTTGAGGCCGGAAGCACGCGGCCGGATCAATGCATTGTTCACCGGCATCTTCTTTATCGGCGGCGCCATCGGTGCGGCGGTCGCCGGGCTCGCGTGGGCGCGCGCCGGATGGAACGGCGTTTGCCTGGTCGCGCTGGCGTTCGTGGCCGCTCCAGTGGCCACGCGCATCGGCCACAAAACCGCGACGAGCTTGCTGGCCGGTCGCGCGTCCGTATCGCGGTCCTGAACCGCGGAGTCAATCCTCCGCGCCGGCATCCATGCCCGGAAACAGCACATCGGTAAAGCCGAACTTGGTGAAATCGGTAATGCGCGACGGATACAGCCGCCCGATCAGGTGATCGCATTCGTGCTGCACCACGCGCGCATGAAAACCTTCCGCGTTGCGATCGATGCGCGCGCCCTTGGGATCGATGCCTTCGTAGCGGATCAGCGAATAACGGTTCACAGCGCCGCGCAATCCCGGCACCGAAAGGCAGCCTTCCCAGCCTTCCTCCATGTCTTGCGAGAGCGGCGTGATGATGGGATTGAGCAGAATGGTCTGCGGCACCGGCGGCGCATCCGGATAACGCTCGGAGCTTTCGAAGCCGAAAATGACCAGTTGCAGATCCACGCCGATCTGCGGCGCGGCCAGACCCACGCCGCCGGCGTCGTGCATGGTGTCGAACATGTCGGCGATCAACGCATCGAGCTCGGCGCTGCCGACCATGCTGTCGGGCACGGGCGGCGCGACGCGCAGCAGGCGCGGGTCGCCCATCTTCAGAATCTCGCGGATCATGCCAACCTCGTCGCGTATGCCGATTGCCTGGAAGTCTAACTGCGGACGACGAGGCGTAAACCCAAGCCGTTGCAAAACGCGCCCGATCCGGTATTGACCCCCGGCGTCGACAGGACGAATCTTAGGCAGGCTTTGACGATCCGGGGTGTTTATGGCTACCGCTGCACTGAGGCCGACGGGTATTGCGGGCAAGATCCTCTGGGCCATCGTCGCCGCGATTGGCGCCGCATGCCTGGCGGTGATCGCGCTGCGGCGCGGCGAACCGGTCAATGCGATCTGGCTGGTGGCGGCCGCGGTGGCGATCTTCCTGATCGGCTACCGCTTCTACGGCAAATTCATCGAACATCGCGTGCTGCAGATGGATCCGGGCCGCGCGCCCCCATCGGTCTTACGCAACGACGGCCTGGATTACGTGCCCACCGACAAATGGGTGGTGTTCGGCCATCACTTCGCCGCCATCGCAGGTGCGGGCCCGCTGGTGGGGCCGGTATTGGCGGCGCAGATGGGTTATCTGCCGGGCACCTTGTGGATCCTGTTCGGCGTGGTGCTCGGTGGTGCGGTGCAGGATTTCATGGTGCTGGGCTTGTCGGTGCGTCGCGATGCGCGCTCGCTCGGCCACATGCTGCGCGAAGAGCTGGGCGCGCTGGCCGGCGTGGTGGCGATGTTCGGCCTGCTGGCATTGATGATGATCGTGTTGGCGGTGCTGGCGCTGGTGGTGGTGAAAGCGCTGACGCACAGCCCGTGGGGTACGTTCTCGGTGGCCTGCACCATTCCGATCGCGCTGCTGATGGGTATTTATCTGCGCTGGCTGCGGCCCGGCAAGATCCTGGAAGTGTCGCTGATCGGCCTGGTGCTGCTGCTCAGCTCCATCGCTTACGGCGCGCACGTGGCGGCCACGCCGGGCCTGGCCACGCTGTTCGATTTCGATGCGAAATCGCTGGCCTGGCTGCTGATCGTCTACGGCTTCGTCGCCTCGGTGCTGCCGGTGTGGCTGCTGCTGGCGCCGCGCGATTACCTGTCCACTTTCCTGAAGATCGGCACGATTCTTCTGCTGGCGATCGCGATCATCTTCGCCGCGCCGCAGTTGCAGATGCCGGCGGTGTCGCGCTTCATCGATGGCACCGGGCCGGTGTTCCAGGGCCAGTTGTTCCCGTTCCTGTTCATCACCATCGCGTGCGGCGCGGTATCGGGCTGGCATTCGATCATCGCTTCGGGCACCACGCCGAAACTACTGTCGAACGAAGGCGAAGCGCGCATGGTCGGCTACGGCGGCATGCTGATGGAAGCGTTCGTGGCGATCATGGCCTTGATCGCGGCGGCATCGCTGCACCCGGGCGTGTACTTCGCGATGAATTCGCCAGCGGCGGCCGTAGGCACCACGGTCGAGCATGCAGCCGGCGTGATCAGCCAGTGGGGCTTCGTGGTGACACCGGACGAACTGACGCGCACCGCGAAAGACATCGGCGAAACCACCATCCTCGGTCGCGCCGGCGGCGCGCCCACGCTGGCGGTGGGCATGGCGCAACTGCTGCACAACATCCTGCCCGGCGAAGGCATGGTCGCGTTCTGGTACCACTACGCGATCCTGTTCGAAGCGTTGTTCATTCTCACCACGGTCGATGCCGGCACGCGCGTGGGCCGTTTCATGATCCAGGAAATCGCCGGCCTGGTGTATGCGCCGCTGAAGAGCACCGAATCGTGGATCGGCAACGTGCTGGCCACCACCATCTGCGTGGGCCTGTGGGGTTATTTCCTGTATCAGGGCGCGGTCGATCCGCTGGGCGGCATCAACACCTTGTGGCCGTTGTTCGGCATCGCCAACCAGATGCTGGCGGCGATCGCGCTGATGCTTGCCACCGTGGTGACGGTGAAGCTCAAGCGGCAACGCTATGCGTGGGTGCCTGGCATTCCTGCCGTATGGCTGGTGATCTGCACGCTTACCGCGGGGTTCGAAAAGCTCACCGGTTCGATCAGTTTCACCGCCGCCGCGCAGAAATACACCGATGCGCTGGCGGCCGGCAAACTGCTGGCGCCGGCCAAGAACCTGGGCGAGATGCAGCGCATCATCACCAACAACCGGGTGGACGCCACGCTCACGGCGGTGTTCATCCTGCTGGTGCTGTCGATGCTGTGCTTCAGCCTGTACGCCATCGTCAAGGCCCTGCGCAGCAACGCGCCGACCGCACGCGAAGCACCGCGCGTCGCCCTGGCCAGCGTGCCTGCCAATCGAGGGGCATGACCATGACGCTGCTGACATTCTGGCGACGCCTGGTGCAGACCGCCCGCCTCAGCTGCGGCGTGCCTGATTACGACGTGTACGTCGCCCACCTGCGCGCACATCACCCGGAACGCCGGGTGCCCACCTATGCCGAGTTCTTCCGCGACCGGCAGACTGCGCGCTACAAGGGCACGGGCGGGCGCTGCTGCTAGCCCCTGTCGTTCGTCACGCTGGAAAGCCAAGGCCGTGTCCATATAGAGACATGGCTTTGCTGTATTTACTCCTGATTAAACTGGTTCTTCCGACCCGGGCCATGGCCCGGGATGCGCTCCTATGACCAAGCCCGTTTCCGACATCGAAGCCCGCCACAGCTTTGGCTTGCGCCTCATCGCCATCTACAAGGCGATCAAATCGGTGTGCCTGGTCTTCATGGCCTTCGCGGCGTTCCACTTGCACAAGGAACAGAACTTCGCGCATCTGTTGTACGTGCTGGAGCACCTCTCGCTGCAGGACATCAGTGGCATGCGCTGGCGCTTGGTCGGATTGCTGCAGAACTGGGGGCCGAACAAGTTCATCGCCATCGGCATCGTGGCGCTGGCCTATGCGGCGATCTTTGCGACGGAAGGCACCGGCCTTTGGCTGCGGAAGCATTGGGCGGAATGGTTCACCGTGGTCGCCACCGGTTCGCTGATTCCGTTCGAAGCGTACGAGATGTTCCACAAGTTCAGCTGGCTGAAGCTGGGGGCGTTCATCGGCAACATCGCCATCGTGATCTATCTGGTGCGGATTGCGATGCAGCCGCACGTGCGCAAGCCGTAGCTGCCACTACACTGTCCCCTTCCACCGAGCCATCGCCCTGGGCACTCCCCCATGACCAAGCCCGTCCCCGAGATCGAGGCCCGCCACAGTTTCGGCCTGCGCGTGATCGCCATCTATGAGGTGATCAAAACGCTGTGCCTGCTCTTCGTCGCTTTCGTCGCGTTCGGCCTGCACCAGGAACAGAACTTCGATCACCTGGTGCACACCCTGGAGCACCTGTCGTTGCAGGACAGCAGCGGCATGCGCTGGCGCCTGGTCGGGCTGCTGCAGGAAATGGGGCCGAGCAAGTTCATGGCCATCGGCATCGTTGCCCTGGCCTACGCCGCGATCTTCGCGACCGAAGGCATCGGCTTGTGGCTGCGCAAACACTGGGCGGAATGGTTCACCGTGATCGCCACCGGTTCGCTGATCCCGGTGGAGGCGTACGAGGTGTTCCACAAGTTTGGCTGGCTGAAGCTGGGGGCGTTGATCGGCAATATCGTGATCGTGATCTACCTGGTGCGCATTGCCATGCAGCCGTACAAGCGAACGACGTAACCGGAGACGATCGCAAGTCGTAGGTTGGGTTAGCACAGCGTAACCCAACGATTTCGTCTCTTGCCGTGCATTGCGATGTTGGGGTTTTGCACCATGAAATTTCCCCACGTTTTTCTCAGTGCTTTTCCACAGCAAAAACGAAGAACTTCATGCTGACTCATTGCTAGGAAAAGCCACATCGTCATTCCGGCGAAGGCCGGAATCCATCGCCAGCACGAA
>CBJMMB010000189.1:0-5219 GCA_966430775.1 uncultured Dyella sp.
ATATTGCCTGCATCGCTCAGGCTGTCACCAAAAACCACCACGCTGTTGAACGTCGAATTGGGGTTGCCCGTGGCGTGTACGGCGCCAACCATGCCGAGGGCCAGCGCCACGGCGCCAGCGATCTTGCGAGGGTGGAACATGTGGGTGCTCCTGCGTCTGTTTGTTATCGGGGCGTTACGTTAATGCATGCCATACGGCAGCGCATGCTGCGCTGCCGTATGCGGAACTCGTTGCGAGAGGCCGGTCCCAGCCGGATGTCGCCCGGGGAGAGTTTCGAACAGTCGTATGTGAAGTCGATGTGTGGACTATCGCTTCAACGCGCGCGACAACGCGTCCGCAAACGCGCTGTTGGCCGGGGCCGGAGCGGCCTTCGCCGGCGCGGCGCCCGGTCGCGGACCGCGGTTGTCCCGTTGGCCGCGCACTTCACCGCCCGCCGGCTTGCCGCCGCGGGCCTGGCCGGGCTCGTCGTCCAGGCGCATGGAAAGCGCAATGCGCTGGCGCGCAATGTCCACGTCCATCACCTTCACTTTCACGATGTCGCCGGCTTTCACCGCATCGCGCGGATCCTTCACGAAGCTGTGCGACAACGCGGAGACATGCACCAGACCGTCCTGATGCACACCGATATCGACGAACGCGCCGAACGCGGCGACGTTGGTGACACGGCCTTCGAGAATCATGCCGGGCTTGAGATCCTTCAGATCTTCCACGCCTTCGGCGAAGCTGGGCGCCACGAATTCAGGACGTGGGTCGCGGCCGGGCTTTTCCAGTTCCTTGAGGATGTCGCGCACGGTCGGCACGCCGAAACGCTCGTCCGTGTATTGCTCGGCCTTCAGGCCGCGCAGGAAGGTGATGTCGCCGATGACGCTTTTCACTTCGCGGCCGCATTGCGCAATGATGCGCTCCACCACCGGATAGGCTTCCGGATGCACCGCGCTGGCATCGAGCGGATTGTCACCGTTGGGAATGCGCAAGAAGCCTGCGCACTGCTCGAACGCCTTATCGCCCAGGCGCGGCACTTTGAGCAACGCCTTGCGATTGGCGAACGGACCGTTGGCGTCGCGATGTTTCACCACGTTTTCGGCGACGCTGGGCGTGAGGCCCGCGACGCGCGACAGCAACGCGGCCGATGCGGTGTTCACGTCCACGCCGACGGCGTTTACGCAGTCTTCCACGCGCGCATCCAGCGCGCGCGCCAGCTTCACCTGGTTGACGTCGTGCTGGTACTGGCCGACACCGATCGCCTTGGGTTCGATCTTCACCAGTTCCGCCAGCGGATCCTGCAGGCGGCGCGCAATGGACACGGCGCCGCGCAAACTCACGTCCAGATCGGGGAATTCCTTGGCCGCCGTTTCCGAAGCGGAATACACCGATGCGCCCGCTTCGCTCACCACGATCTTGGAAAGCTTCAAATCCGGATGTTTCTTGATCAGTTCGCCGGCGAGCTTGTCGGTTTCGCGCGAGGCGGTGCCGTTGCCGATCGCGATCAGGTTCACGCCGTGCTGCTTGCTCAACACAGCCAGGCGCGCGATCGACTGATCCCATTGATTGCGTGGCTCATGCGGATAGATGGTGTCGGTCGCCAGCAGCTTGCCGGTGGCGTCGACCACTGCGACCTTCACGCCGGTGCGGATGCCCGGGTCCAGTCCCATCACGGTTTTGGCGCCGGCTGGCGCGGCCAGCATCAGATCCTTGAGGTTGTCGCCGAACACACGGATGGCTTCGTCTTCGGCGCCTTCGCGCACGCGGCCGAACAGATCCAGCGTGAGATGCAGATGCAACTTCACGCGCCAGGTCATGCGCACCGTTTCACGCAGCCATGCATCGGCGGCGCGGCCACGATCGATGATGCCGGCGTGCGAGGCGACGCGGCCTTCGGCTTCCAGGTGGCCTTGTTCGGCTTCCACGTTCGGCAGCAGTTCCAGCTCGATCACGCCTTCGTTGCGCGCGCGCATCAGCGCGAGCAGGCGATGCGAGGGAATCTTGCCGATCGGTTCCATGTGATCGAAATAGTCGCGGAATTTCGCGCCTTCGTTTTCCTTGCCTGCCACGACCTTGGCGCGAATCTGGCCTTTCTCCCACAACCAGTCGCGCAACTCGCCAAGCAATTGCGCATCTTCGGCGATGCTTTCCATCAGGATGGCGCGCGCGCCGTCGAGTGCGGCGCGTACGTCGGGCACGCCTTTTTCGGCATCGACAAACTGCGCCGCGAGCGTTTCGGGTGACTGCGTGGGATCTTCGCGCAGGCTGGTCGCCAAGGGCTCCAATCCCGCCTCGCGCGCAATTTGCGCCTTGGTGCGGCGCTTGGGCTTGTAGGGCAGGTAAAGATCTTCCAGTCGCGCCTTGGTGTCGGCGTCGAGGATGTCGCGCTTCAACGCATCGGTGAGCTTGCCTTGTTCCTCCACGCTGGCGAGGATCGCCGCGCGCCGTTCTTCCAGTTCGCGCAGATAACGCAGGCGTTCTTCGAGCAGACGCAATTGCGTATCGTCGAGGCCGCCGGTGACTTCCTTGCGATAGCGCGCGATGAACGGCACGGTGGCGCCGCCATCGAGCAGATCCACAGCGGCGCGTACCTGTTCCGATTTGGCGGAGATGTCCTGGGCGATGCGTTGTTCGATGCTGAGCATGGGACTACTGAATTTCCTTAGGCTTCGTGGTGCGACGAACGTATGGCGAAAACGTCATGCGTCGTAAGGTTGGCGAGCATGACAAAAAAGACGGCGCAAGCCCAGCGCTCGCGCCGTCATCAGATGGATAGGTCAAGCGTTGAAGCGGCCGTGCTCACCGGTTGGCCGCTCCGGCGGTTGCTCCTGCGCGGTGCCGTTGAGCACGTATGTGCCGGCCCACAGGTCGTGCAGGCCTTGCTTGTGTTGGGTCCAGGTGATGGCCAGGTAGCAGATCACCGGAATCAAGCCGAAGATCGCGGCCGACAATCGCACCACGTTGCGCGCGGCCGAACGCCCGAGCGTGATGCGCTTGCCCTGTAGATCCGTCACGCGCAGGCGCAGCGCCAGCTTGCCTGGCGTGGCTTGCCATTTGGATGCTTCGAAGAACACGTAATACACGTAAGTGATCACCAGCGAGACCAGCGACGCGCCTTCCGTCGCCTGCGCGTAGGTGCGCATGGCGGTGGCGACTTCGGTGCCGCCCTGGATCTGCTCCATCAGGTGCTTGTACGCCTCCAGCCCGCCGGATGCGTACATCACGATCATGGAAGGAATCATCAGCACGATCAGGTCGATCACCCACGCGGCGAAGCGCTGCCAGAAGCCGGCGTAGTCGATGCTGACAGTGCTTGTCCGCGCTTGTTGCAGCGGCGGCGGACCGTAGGGGCCTGGTGCGGGCGCGGGCTTGTCCTGCGGAAACAGCACCGACAGCGGTTGCCAATCGGCCAGGCCGTCGCGCCAGCCCAGATCGTCGGGGCTCAGTTGGCCGCTGCGCAACCATTCGCGCACCTGTTCTTCCTGATAGGGACCGTGGCGTTCGCCATCTCGGCCGATCCAGACTTCCATCGCGTATTCCTTGATAAACAGAGGCGAATGATGCCATCGAACGCGGATGTGCGTGGTGGCTTAGGCCGCGTCGCGTCGCTTCAGGTGCACCAGCAGCAGCGAAATGGCCGCGGGCGTGACGCCGCTGATGCGCGCGGCCTGGCCGATGGTGGCCGGCAGGCTGCGCTTGAGTTTCAGCAGCACTTCGGCGGACAGGCCGCGCACCTTGTCGTAATCGAAGCCGGATGGGATGGCGGTGTTCTCGTGGCGGCGCTGGCGCTCGATTTCCTCGCGCTGGCGCTCGAGATAGCCGGCGTATTTGGCCTGCACTTCCACCTGCGCGGCGACGTCTTCGCGATCCACCACCGGGCCCAGTTCGGGCACACGGGACAGCTTGGCGTAATCGAGTTCGGGACGGCGCAATAGATCCAGCGCATTGGTTTCGCGGCTCACGGCGATGCCGAGCTGGCGTTCGATCGCCGCACCCAGCGCGTTGCTCGGTGCGGCCCACAGTGCGCTGAGGCGCTGCGTCTCCCGCTCCACCGCGTCGCGCTTGGCGCGCAGCGCATCGAAGCGCGCCTGCGGCACCGCGCCCAGCGCATGGCCGATCTCGGTGAGGCGTAGGTCGGCATTGTCTTCACGCAGATGCAGCCGATATTCCGCGCGCGAGGTGAACATGCGGTACGGCTCGATCGTGCCGTTGCTGGTGAGATCGTCGATCAGCACGCCGATGTAGGCCTCGTCGCGGCGCGGATACCACGGCACCTTGCCCTGCACCGCCAGCGCGGCGTTGAGCCCGGCAATCAGGCCTTGCGCCGCCGCTTCCTCATAACCGGTGGTGCCATTGATCTGGCCGGCGAAATACAGGCCCGGAATGGTCTTGGTTTCCAGCCACGGATGCAGGCCGCGTGGGTCGAAGTAGTCGTATTCGATCGCATAGCCGGGACGCGTGATGTGCGCGTTTTCAAAACCCTTGATCGAATGCACCAACTCGAGTTGCACATCGAACGGCAACGAGGTGGAGATGCCGTTCGGATAGATTTCGAAACTGTCCAGCCCTTCCGGCTCGATGAAAATCTGGTGCGAAGCCTTGTCGGCAAAGCGCACCACCTTGTCCTCGATGGACGGGCAATAGCGCGGACCGACGCCCTCGATCTGGCCGGTATACAGCGGCGAGCGATCCAGCGCGCCGCGAATCACTTCGTGCGTGTGCGCACTGGTGTGGGTGATCCAGCAGCTGACCTGGCGCGGGTGATCGTCGCGCGAGCCCAGGTAGGAGAACACCGGCGCCGGATCGTCGCCGGGCTGTTCTTCCAGGCCGCTGAAATCGATGCTGCGCAGATCGATGCGCGGCGGCGTGCCGGTCTTCAGCCGGTCGGCCGCCACCGGCAGTTCGCGCAGGCGCTGGGCCAGCGTGCTGGCCGGCGGATCGCCGGCGCGCCCACCCGCGTACTGCGCCGGACCGATATGGATCTTGCCGGCCAGAAAGGTGCCTGCGGTGAGCACCACAGCCCTGGCGCGGAAGGAAACGCCCATCTGCGTCACCGCGCCGACCACGCGGCCCTGCTCGATGATCAGGTCGTCCACCGCCTGCTGGAACAGGTCCAGGTTCGGCTGGGTTTCCACGATCCGGCGGATCGCTGCCTTATAGAGCGCGCGATCGGCCTGGCAGCGCGTGGCGCGCACGGCCGGGCCCTTGGAGGCGTTCAGCGTGCGCCACTGGATGCC
>CBJMMB010000190.1:0-5179 GCA_966430775.1 uncultured Dyella sp.
ACGCCGCCGGTCCAGAACGTGTTCCAGATCGTGCCGCAGCCGCCCATCTTCGGCGTACACAGCCAACGGCTGGTGCCTAGCGGGCGCCAGGCGCATTGCGGACAGTAGATCTCCGGTTCGCGCACGAAACCTCACTGCCCGCCGCTGGATGGCGGCGCCTCGCTGCGCGGCACGCTGTCGACATGGCGCTGGCTTTGCTTTTCCAGCTTGAACCTGGCCAGATCGACCGGGCGAATCTGCTTGATGATGCACGGGATGTACGGCCGCCCCGTCAGCACCTTGTCGAAGCCGGACTGCACTTCACTGGCGAAGCTGGTCAGGCCGATGGCGTTGGTGAAGGTGAGGTTGTTGCACGGCCAGACATCGAGCAGATAAGCCTTGCTCGGCTGCGTGTAGACCACCAGCTGGGTATCGCTGAGCGGCTCCCACGAATAGATGTCCCCGCCCAGCAGCAAACGGAAGCTGCGCACCGGCGCGCCGGCGGCGGCGCTGTAGGCCTGCTGGCGCTCCTGCAAGCGCTGCGCGTAGGGCACGCTCGAACACGCCGCCACGCACAGCGCGAGCAGCGAAAAAACCAGCCATTGCATCTTCTTCGACATGGCACGTCTCCATGAAGAGCCTACGCAAAAAAACGCACGAACCGCTTGCCGGTGCACGCCTACTTCTTGCCTACCGCTTCCCACTTGGACGGATCGTAGCCACCGGTTTCGAACACCAGTTCCTGCTTGCCGCCATCCTGCATTTCCGCGTCGATGGTGATGCGGCGGGTCTTTTCCATCGCGGCGATGAAGGCCTTGTCATCGCGAATGAAGATCGCCGGCTCGCCGGTGGTCGGCAGGAACGCGCGCAAGGGATGCGGCTTGCCATCGAACTGCGCCTGCAGCGTGCAATTGCCCTTGCACACGAAGCCGTGGCCATTGCCGAACAGGAACACGCTTTCGCCCCACTTGGTATGCCGGCGCAGCACCAGCCGCACGGCGCGATCACCGCCCGGACGCGTGCTGTAAAGGCTGGCCGTCGACTGGGTGCCGCCTTCCATCGGACCGACCTGGTAGGTCCACAATCCGGCAAGACGGCGCTTCTCGGCGGCTTCCTTCGCGCGTTTTTCGACATCCGGCAGCGTCTGCTGCACTTCCTTGGCGGCATCACTGGAGGGGAACTGCTTGACGATCGCCTCGCCGAGCTGGGAGGCCATTTCGTCGTTCTTCATCTGCAGCATCTGGCGATAGGTCTGCAACTGCCGGTTCGCCTCGTCGGCCATCTGCTGCGCCTGCGCCTTGGCGGCGTCCTGCGGCGAAGGGGTTTGATCCTGCTGCGAACAGGCGGCCAGCAACAGCAGACCGGCAGCGGCTGCAACCCAGGCATGACGGAAAGACGAATGGATCATCGCGAGCGATTCCGGCAAGAAGAGGTCCCTAGCTTGAAACCAGGGCCTGCCTGGATGCAACCGGTTGACGGCGATGCGCGACGCACCACTTTGCGCCATGGCCGCCGCTCCAGATAATGCCGGTTCCAGACAAGGACCCCGCATGTCTTCCTCCCCCGCGCCGCGTTCCGCGGATTCGCTGCTCAACCATCCGGCTTATGTTGCTTTCTGGTGCGCACGCACCGCTTCCACCTTCGGTTTCCAGATGCTCTCGGTGGCAGTGGGCTGGCAGATCTACGCCATCACCGGGCGCGCCTTCGATCTGGGCCTGATCGGCCTGGTGCAATTCTTTCCTTCCGTTTTGCTGGCGTTGCCGGCAGGTCACCTGGCCGACCAGTTCGACCGAAGGCGGATCGTGCTGATCGGGCAGATCGTGGAATGGATCGCGATCGTGCTGCTGACCGTGCTGACTTTCCTACACGCGATCGATGAGGTGGGCATTCTGTTGCTGATCTTCGTGATCAGCACAGCCAAGGCATTCGAATCGCCCTCGCTGCAATCGATGGTGCCGGCGCTGGTGCCGCCTGTTCTGCTACCGCGCGCCATGGCGGTGAACGGCTCGGCCATGCAGGCGGCCATGATCATGGGACCGGCGCTCGGCGGCCTGCTGTATGTCGCCGGCCCCGGCGTGGTGTATGCGGTGGCGGCGGTGCTGTATCTGATTTCCGGTGTGATGGTGGCGCGCTTGCGCTACGAGCATGCGCCGCCGAAGCGCGAACCGGCCACGCTCAAGACCCTGTTCGCCGGCGTGCATTTCATCCGCGAACGCAAGGACGTGCTCGGCGTGATTTCGCTGGACCTGTTTGCCGTGCTGCTCGGCGGCGCGACCGCGCTGCTGCCGATCTTCGCCAAGGACATCCTGCACACCGGGCCGTGGGGACTGGGCCTGTTGCGCGCCGCGCCCGCGGTGGGGGCGCTGCTCATGTCGTTCTGGCTTGCGCGCCACAACATGGAGCGCAACGTGGGCAAGATCATGTTCGCCTCGGTCGCCGGTTTCGGCGTGGCCACCTTGGTGTTCGCGCTGTCGAACGTGCTGTGGCTGTCGCTGGTGGCGTTGTTCGCGCTGGGCGCGTTCGACATGGTGAGCATGGTGATCCGCGGTTCGCTGGTGCAACTGGATACACCCGATGCGATGCGCGGGCGCGTGAGCGCGGTCAATGCGATCTTCATCAACACGTCGAACCAGCTCGGCGAATTCGAGTCGGGCATGGTCGCCGCATGGCTGGGCGCGGTCGGTTCGGCCGTGGTCGGTGGCGTCGGCACGCTGGTGGTCGTCGGCTTGTGGATGGTGATGTTTCCCACCCTGCTGCGGCGCCAGCGGCTGCATATGGGAACGCCGTCATGATCGTGGACGCATACAGGCGCCCAAACGCTCGCATGCCACGCGGATGGACCGCAGCGGACCTACTCCACACGGCGGCGGGACGCTATTTTAGAACCTTGCCAGAAGTGACGAAAATCCATGGCTGAGCGTGCACGAACGGTTAACGTGCCACTCACGTGACCGCTGGCAAGGTCAATCACCCGGACATTGGAGGAATAACGCCATGAGCAGGCAAGCCGACATCGAACGCCGACTCGACCACCTTGGCAACCGTGTGCGCGAATACGCAGACGGGGCCGCCGATACCGCCGACGGCTGGCTGTCCCGCGGACGCCGCGCCGTGGGCCGTTTCAGCCGCACCGACGCACGCAAGCGCATTGCACGGCGCGCCGAGGATTTCGCTGACGAAGCCAACTATCAGTACCGCCGCTTGCGACGCCACGCAGGCAGGCATCCCGTCGCCACGGCAGCGATCGTGGCAGGCACGGTAGGTGCGCTGTTCCTGCTGTTCCGCGCGCTGAACCGGGACGAAGACTGATCCGGTAGGTTGGGGTGCAAACCCCGACACGGCGAGGTTGGGGTCTGCACCCCAACCTACAAAAAAGCCCGCCTTTCGGCGGGCTTTTTCGTTACACCGTCTGCGGATTGGGCTTTTCCGGATCGAGCTTGTACTCGCGGATCGCACGCGCCACATCCTTGGCGTTGACCTTGCCGTCCTTCGCCAGCGCGGCGAGTGCGGCATGGGCGATCCAATAGCGATCCACCTCGAAGAAGCCGCGCAGGTGTTCGCGCGTATCCGAGCGGCCGAAGCCGTCGGTGCCGAGCACCGTGTAACGCATGCCATCCGGCATGAAGGCGCGGATCTGGTCGGCGTATTCGCGCACGTAGTCGGTGGCGGCGATTGCCGGACCCTGGCGACCCTGCAGCAGGCCGGTGACATACGGCACGCGCTGCTCGCTTTCCGGATGCAGGCGGTTCCAGCGCTCGGCGTCGAAACCGTCGCGGCGCAGCTCGATGAAGCTGGGCACGGACCAGATGTCGGCGCTGACGCCGAAATCCTTCTCCAGCAGTTCGGCGGCGGCGATCACTTCACGCAGGATCGTGCCGGAACCGAGCAACTGCACGCGCGGCTCGCCCTTCTTCGGCTTGCCGGCATCCTTGAACAGGTACATGCCCTTGACGATGCCTTCCTCGACGCCCTGCGGCAGGTCGGGGTGGGCATAGTTCTCGTTCATCACGGTGATGTAGTAGTACACGTCCTCCTGCTCTTCGAGCATGCGACGCGTACCGTCCTGCATGATCACCGCCACTTCGTAGGAGAAGGTCGGGTCATACGCACGCACGTTCGGAATCGAACCGGCCATCAGGTGCGAATGGCCGTCTTCGTGCTGCAGGCCTTCGCCGTTGAGCGTGGTGCGACCGGCGGTGCCGCCGATCAGGAAGCCGCGCGAACGCATGTCGCCGGCGGCCCAGGCCAGGTCGCCGATGCGCTGGAAGCCGAACATCGAGTAGTAGATGAAGAACGGCAGCATCGGCTGGTTGCTGATGCTGTAGCTGGTGGCCGCCGCCATCCACGCGGCCATGCCGCCGGCTTCGGAGATGCCTTCCTGCAGCACCTGGCCCTTCTGGTCTTCGCGGTAGTACAGCAGCTGGTCGGCGTCCTGAGGACGGTATTTCTGGCCGAACGGCGCGTAGATGCCGATCTGGCGGAACATGCCTTCCATGCCGAAGGTGCGCGCTTCGTCGGCGACGATCGGCACCACGCGCGGGCCGATGGCCTTGTCGCGCAGCAGCAGGTTCATGCCGCGCACCAGCGCCATGGTGGTGGAGATTTCGCGATCGCCGGTGCCCTTGGTGATCTGCTCGAATGCGGTCAGTTCCGGCGCCTTCAGCTTCACGTCGCTGTGGCGACGGCGTTGCGGCAGCGAACCGCCGAGAGCCTTGCGGCGCTCGAGCATGTACTGCACTTCCGGCGAATCCTTGCCGGGGTGGTAGTACGGCACGTCGGCCAGCTTGGCGTCCGGCACGGGAATGTTGAAGCGGTCGCGGAAGTGGCGCACGGCCTCGTCGTCCAGCTTCTTCTGCTGGTGCGTGGGGTTCTGCGATTCGCCGGCCGCGCCCATGCCGTAGCCCTTCACCGTCTTGGCGAGGATCACGGTGGGCATGCCCTTGGTGTTCACCGCCGCGTGATAGGCCGCGTACACCTTGTGCGGATCGTGGCCGCCGCGGTTCAAGCGCCAGATGTCGTCGTCGCTCAGGTTGGCGACCATCTCGCGCGTCTCCGGATACTTGCCGAAGAAATGCTCGCGCGTGTACGCGCCGCCGAAGGCCTTGCACGCCTGGTATTCGCCGTCGATGGTTTCCATCATCAGCTTGCGCAGCACGCCGTTCTTGTCGCGCGCCAGGAGCGGATCCCAGTAGCTGCCCCA
>CBJMMB010000191.1:0-5176 GCA_966430775.1 uncultured Dyella sp.
GCTTATTCCGCCCGCAACAAGCGCATCGGCGGCGTATGCGTCACCTTCCGCGTGCCGGCCAGGCCAAGCAACATCACCACGATCGCTGCGACCAGTGCCGCCAACGCAAGCGGCAATGGATGCGGCATGAAATCCTTGATGTGGAAGACGCTGCGTCCCAGCCACCAGCCGCCGACCATCGAACCGCATGCGGCGGTGATGCCGGCGATCAAGCCAAGCAAGGCGAATTCGCAGGCCGCGGCGATGCGCAGCAAGCCGCGTCGTGCACCCAGCGTGCGCAGCAAGGCCGCTTCATGCCGGCGCTCCTGTCCGCTGGTCGCCAACGCCGCCGCCAGCACCAACGCGCCGGCCAGCAGGCTGAAGCCCAATACCCAGCGCACGGCGCCGGTCACGCGCTGCACGATGTCACGCACGCGATCGAGCAAGGCATCCACGTCCACCAGGCTCAGGTTGGAATAATCGCGCGACAGGCCGGCCAGTGCTTCGGTATGGCCACGCGGCAGATAGAAACTCGCCAGCCAGGTATGTGGCAACGCGCGTGCATGCGCCGGATCCAGCAACAGGAAGAAATTTACGCGAAAGGACGTCCAATCCACATGCCGGAAGCTGGCGATTTTCGCGTCGATCTGTCCCTCGCCGACGTCGAAGCGCATGGTGTCGCCGAGTTTCAGCGCATACATGTCGCGCCACATCGTATCCACCGACACTTCGGCCTGCGTCGGCTGCGGCGCGAACCAGTGGCCGGCGATCACCGTGTTGGCAGGCGGCAACTCGTCCGCCCACGACAGGCGCAACTGGCGATCGCTCCATTCCTTCGCGCGTTCGTCCTTGAACGTCATCGTATCGATCGGATGGCCATTGATGGCGGTGAGCTTGCCGACCGCCAGTGGCATCATGTTGAGCTGGTTGGCGCCGATGTCCGCAAGCGCCTTGCTGAAACCGTCACGCTGATCGTCCTGCAGGTTGAGCACGAACCAGTTCGGCGTATCGGTGGGCAATTCCTTGCGCCAGCCATCCAGCAATGCAGGCGCCACCACGGCGAGCAGCAGCAATGCGGTAAGGCCCATGCTCAGCGCCGTCGCCTGCACGATGCTCAAGCCGCGCCGGCGCGCCAGCGCGGCCATCCCCAAACGCAGCGCAGGATGGCCACCGGGCGCGATCCGTCGCACCGTCCATAGCAACAACGCCGCCAACAATGCGGCGAAGGCTGCGACGCCGAGCAGGCTCACCGCAAGTATGCCGGCGAGCTTGGCTGAGCCACTGAGGTTCCAGATCAAGGCCAGCGCGACCACCGCGGGAATCAGGTAAAGCACATCGAAACGACGGATCCGACGTGCCATGCTGGCGCGGAAAACGGCCACCGGCGGCACGTCGGCCAAGCGCACCAGCGGCGGCAGCGCAAAGCCGATCAGCACCGCGATGCCCATGCCGGCCGCAGCGAATGAAGGCAATACCGGCAACACCGTCGGTACGCCGGAGAACAACTGGCTGGCAAACATCCACGCCGCTTGCGCGAGCGCCAACGCCAGCACGACACCGAGCGCAGCAGCGGGCAAAGCCAGACCACCCATCGTGCCGAGCAGCAGGATAAACACCTTTGCGCGTGATGTGCCCAGCGCGCGCAACAACGAGACCTCGCCGGTTTTGCGCCGTGCATAGCGTTGCGACGCCAGGGCGATCGCCACGCCTGACAGCAGCGCGGAGAGCAAGGCGGTCAAGCGCAAGAACGAACCGGCGCGATCAAACGCGCTGCGCATGCGCTCCTGTGTTTGCTCGGGAGTAATCAGCTCGCCGCCTTGCGGCAACGTGGTCGATTGCGCCCATGCGCGCCAGCTTTGCACAGCGGCAGGCTGACCGGCCAGCAATACGTTATGTCGCGCGCGGCTGCCCACGCTCAGCAGGCCGGCGTGCTGCGCATCGCCCAGATTCATCAACGCGCGCGGCGCCATCGCCACCAGCTCGCCGCCATCGGGCTGCTGCAGCAGTTCGCCGGCAATGCGCAGATCGCGGCCGCCCAATTGCACGGTCTCGCCGACATGACGATGCAAGGCCACCAGCGCGCGATGATCGAGATAAACCGTTCCGGCTGCCGGTCCATGAGCGACGGTTTGACGCCCCGTCGCATCAGCGATCAGCAGCGTGCCGCGCAGCGGATACGCGGTATCGGTCGCCAACACGTCAAGCAACTGGCTTTGTTGTTGCGCAAAGGCCACGCTGGGGAAACTCGCCGTCTGTGTGACCTGCAAACCGCGCTGGCTGCCGGCCACCGCGAATTTGGCGGGAATCGACTGCGGCGCCGATACGCCCAGGTCGCCACCGATCAGTTCGGCTGCGCTGGCCAGTACGCCGCGCTCCATGCGCGTGGTGAGCGTGGCCACCACGCCCAGCGCCACCACCGCGAGCACCAACGACGCGGCGAGCGTGCGCAGCTCCGGCAGATGCCATTCGCGGCGCAGGCTGCGCAACGCGAGTAATAGGATTTTCATGTGGGTCGCTCTGGTTTGTGTTGCGTGGGTGACATGGGCGCTGTCCGTGTGCATATCACAGGGGCGTCGGGGAAGGCAGACTGGCCGTCTGTTGAGCCGGCGCACCGAAGAGATGCGCGCGGACAGTGTTCATGGCGCCTGCGCAACATAGATCAGATCGACCCTATCGACTCCAGCCGGCCTTCCTGCAGTTCCGCGCGGCGCATGCAGCGCTCGGCCAGTTGCATGTCGTGCGTGACCAATACCAAAGTCGTGTGATGATCGCGATTCAATGCGAACAGCAGATCGCACACATGCCGTCCGGTGCGACGATCCAGATTGCCGGTGGGCTCATCCGCAAACAGCACGCGCGGACCGTGCACGAAGGCGCGCGCGATCGCCACGCGCTGTTGCTCGCCGCCGGAAAGTTGCGCCGGATAGTGCTTGCGTCGCGTGCCGAGCTCGACCGCATCCAGCGCGGCGTGGGCGCGTTCGCGCGCATCGGCATGGCCTTCCAGCTCCAGCGGCAGCATCACGTTCTGCTCGGCGGTGAGCGCGGGCAGCAGATGGAACGACTGGAATACGAAACCGACCAGGCGCCGGCGCAGATCCGCGCGCGCTTCCTCGTCGAGCTGTTCCAGCGCATGGCCGTCCAGGTGGATGCTGCCGCGCGTGGGCGTGTCCAGCCCGGCGAGCAGGCCGAGCAGGGTGGTCTTGCCGGAGCCGGAAGCGCCGACGATGGCGAAGCTTTCGCCCGCGCTCACCTGCATGGCCACGTTGCTCAGGATATCCAGCCTTCCCTCGGGACCGTTCACCGACTTGCTAACATCGCGAACCTCGAGTACCTGCCTAGAGCGAGAACCACCACTCATGCGTCGTTTCCTATGTTTGTTCGTGCTGTTGTTCGGGATCGGGGCGACGCAGGCGGCGTCCACGCAGAACGTACCCGCGAAAAGCGTGCTGGTGCTCGGCGATTCGCTGTCCGCCGCGCACAACATTCCCGTAGAGGCAGGCTGGGTGCATCTGCTGGAAGTACGTCTCAAGCAGATGGAGCCGGGCTGGGCGGTGATCAATGCCAGCATCAGCGGCGACACCTCGGTGAGCGGACGCAACCGGCTGCCCGGCTTGCTGGCCCAATACCGTCCGCGCGTAGTGGTGCTTGAACTGGGCGCCAACGATGGGCTGCGCGGCCTGCCGTTGGCCGATTTGCGCACCAACCTGGCGACGATGATCGACGCGGCCCAGCATGCCCGCGCCAAGGTGCTGCTGCTGGGCATCGAAATGCCGGTGAATTACGGGCCGCAGTATCGCGATGGCCTGCGCGCGGTGTACGCGGATCTGGCCCGAGAAAAGCACGTCGCGCTGGTGCCGTTCCTGCTCGAAGGCGTGGCCTTGGACCCGGCCCTGATGCAGGACGACGGCCTGCACCCCCTGGCCGCCGGCGAGCCCAAGGTGCTGGATAACGTCTGGCCGAAACTTAAACCGTTGCTGTAGCGCCCGATCACGACGCGATCATCCGCTGAAATTCACGCTGCCCTTACTACCCCAGTGGTTAGTCTTCACAAATGTGAAGACCAAAACGGTGAGAGGGCGAACATGAGTTCACGTGACGAACATGCTGGGCTGATCCTGCTGGTGGAAGACAACCGTCAGATCGCTGAAATGGTCGGCGAATTTCTCGAACGCCGTGGCTATTCCGTTGATTTTGCTCAAGATGGTGTGAGCGGACTGCATCTGGCTGTGTCCAACAGCTACGACGTGGTGGTGCTGGACCTGATGCTGCCGGGCATCGACGGCCTGGACGTCTGCCGCAAGCTGCGCGGCGACGCCAAGAAATCCACCCCGGTGCTGATGCTGACCGCGCGCGACACCCTTGAGGACAAGCTGATCGGCCTTGAGGCCGGCGCCGACGACTACCTGGTGAAACCCTTCGAGGTACGGGAGCTGGAAGCGCGCCTGCGCGCCCTGATCCGCCGCGACCGCCGCCAGGTCTCCAGCGAGGTGCTGACGGTGGGCGACATGACGCTGGACACGGCCACCCTGCGCCTGACCCGCGCCGGCCAGGAGCTGACCGTTTCCCCGATCGGCCTGAAGCTGCTGGCGATCCTGATGCGCGAATCGCCCCGGGTGGTGAGCCGGCGCGATATCGAACGGGAAATCTGGGGCGACACGCTGCCCGATTCGGACACCCTGCGCTCGCATCTGTACAACCTGCGCCGGGTGATCGACAAACCGTTCGATCGGCCCCTGCTGCACACCATCCATTCGGCCGGCTACCGCCTGGCCGACCTGGAGACCGAGGCTACCATTCCGGCCAGCCATATCGCGTAACCGCCCGATACCTGCATGTCGACAACGGGTGCCCCCATGCCGCGCGGCGAGCCTGCGCGCGGCGGTTTCCAACGCCGGTTGCTGCTGATTTTCGGCATGCAACTGGTGGCCGTGGCGGTGGTATGCCTGATGGGCTACTACAACGTCGCGCCGGCTGCTGCGGTGTTGCTGCTGATCGTGATCGTCAGCGTGCTCACCTGGCTTGCGACGGAGCGCGCCTGGCGACAGGTGAGCGCGCTGGCGCGATGGGTCGGCAACTGGAAGGAAGGGCAGTCGGACCTGGATACGCAGCCGGATCGCTTGAGCCAGGCGCGCGGCGACATCGGCACGCTGGCGCGCGGCTTCCATAATTTCGCCAGCCGCATCGCCAGCTACAACGA
>CBJMMB010000192.1:0-5147 GCA_966430775.1 uncultured Dyella sp.
CCCATGGCGTCGGCATGCGCATCGCCGGCGGGTGCGTAGTCGCTGGACGCCAGCGCCGCGGCGGGTTTGGGATCGACGGTGACGGGAAGCTTGCCTTCGCGCGCAGGCACGGTGCGCAGATACGTGATCAACGCGGCGGTGTCAGCGGGTTGCAGGAAGCGCAGGCTGTTGTCCACCGCTTCGGCCATCGGGCCGGACGCCGAGCCTCTACCGTCGGCATGGCCGGTGACGAGATAACTGGCCAGCTCGGCGTCGCTCCATGCACCGATGCCGTGCACCTTGTCGGAGGTGATGTTGTAGGCATGCCAGCCTTGCAGTTCTTCGCCGGAAAGCTCCTGGTCGTGCTGCAGGGCGAACATGCGGTTTCGCGGCGTATGGCATTCGGCGCAATGGCCCAAGGCGGTGGCCAGGTACTTGCCGCTGTTCCACTGCGGCGATTGCGAAGCGTCGGGCTGGAAGCGCTGGTTCTTGAAGAACGCCGCATTCCAGAAGCCGATCGTCCAGCGCTGGTTGAAGGGGAAGGAAAGATCGTTCGGCCGGTTCGGCTGCGACACCTTCGGCAGGTTGAAAAGATACGCCTTGATCGCCAGCGCGTCGCTGCGGCTCAGCTGCGTGTACGAGGTATACGGAAACGCCGGATACAGATGCTCACCGTGCTTGCCGATGCCGTCGCGCACCGCGTGCAGGAAATCCTCATCGCTCCAGTTGCCGATGCCGGTGGCTTCGTCCGCCGTGATGTTGGAGGAATAGATGGTGCCGAACGGCAGGCGGAACGGCACGCCGCCGGCGAATGCCTTGTTGGAGCCGGGCACGGTGTGGCAGGCAGCGCAATCGGCGGCCTTGGTAAGGTACTCGCCGCGCGCCAGCACTTCGGCCGAAGGCGGCGCGCCGGCGATGGGGGGCGAGGTGCCTTCGGCGCGATCGCTGCGATTCAAATACAGATACACGCCGCTGCCGATCAGCAGCAGGATCAGCACGATGAGCCCGAAGCGTCTCATGCGATGTCCCTCCGTTTCGGTGCCGCAGCCGTCACTACCGATTTCAATGCATTCGGGCTTTGCACCAGCAAGTCGCGATTTACCGGCAGGCTGTACAGGCGCACACCGGTCGCCGCGAAAATGGCATTGGCAAGCGCAGGCGCGGCGATGGCGGTGCCGACTTCGCCCAGGCCGCCGGGCGGTTCGGCGTTGATCACGCGATGCACTTCCACCACCGGCGTTTCGTTGATGCGCAGCACGCGGTAGTCGTTGAAGTTGCTTTGCTCCACCGCGCCGTTCTTGAGCGTGAGGCCGCTGTACAACGCGGCGCTGAGGCCGAACAGCACGCCGCCCTGCACCTGCGCTTCGACGGAACTGGGATTGACGGCGATGCCGCAATCGATCGCCATCACCACCTTGCGCAAGCGCACTTCGCCTTGCGGTGTGACTTCGGTTTCCACGATGGCGCATACGTGGCTGCCGAACGGACTGCCCAGCGCGATGCCGCGACCCACGCGCGGCGGCAAGGCGCCGCTGCCCCAGCCGATCTTCTCGGCGGCAAGGTTGAGCACGCCCAGCGCACGCGCGTTCTTTTGCAGCAATGCGCGGCGGTATTCGAGCGGATCCTTGTTGGCGTGATGGGCCAGTTCGTCGATAAAGCTCTCGACCACGAACAGGTTGTGCGTGGGCCCTACGCCGCGCCACCAGCCGACGATGATGCCGGGCGGCATGTTGTGGCGGATCCATTCCACGTGACCCTTGGGAATGTCGTAGGGCAGTTCGGCCACGCATTCCACCGCGTCGCTGTCCAGGCCATCCTTACCCATCGCGCCCGGTGCGAACCGCGCCAGCACCGAACCGCCGCTGGTGCGATAGTCGTACCACACCGGCATGCCATTGGCGTCGACCACTGCGGAAATCACGTCGTGATACATCGGGCGCATGCGGTCGTGACGAATGTCTTCCTCACGCGTCCACACCACTTTCAGCGGATACGGCACCTGCTTGGCGAAAGCCACCGCCTGTTCCACCCAGTCCGTTTCCAGCTTGCGTCCGAAACCGCCGCCCAAGTACTGCTGATGCAGAATCACCTTGCTTTCCGGCAGGCCGGTGATCTTCGCCGACTCCTGCACAGCGCGCATCGGCACCTGCGTGCCGACCCAGATCTCGCATTGCTCGGGCGTGACGTGCACGGTGCAGTTCAAGGGTTCCATCGTCGCGTGCGCAAGCATCGGCGACTGGTATTCCGACTGCACCACGGTGCCTTGCGGCCGATCGCCATCGTTGCGCGCGACGATGCCCTTGCCGTTGCGTGCGGTGTCGGCGATGGCATCGCGCAGCTGCTGCGTGGTGAGGTTGGCGTTTTCGCCGCGGTTCCACTCGATGACCAGCGCATCCAGGCCTTTGCGCGCCGCCCAGAAATGCTCGCCCACCACGGCCACCGCATCGTCCAGGCGCAACACATCGACCACGCCGGGAACCTTGCGCGCCGCCTTGTCGTCCAGCGAAGCGAGCTTGCCGTTGAAGGTGGGGCATGCCACGACCGTGGCCACTTTCATGCCGGGCATGCGCACGTCGATGCCGAACTGCGTGGCGCCCTTGATCTTGTCCGGCGAATCCACGCGCCGCATCGGCTTGCCGATCAGCTTGAAATCCTTCGGATCGGTCAGTTGCACCTTGTCGGGCATCGGCAGCTTGCCGGCGGTGTCGGCCAGTTCGTTGAAGGTGGCGCTGCGCCCTGACTTGGGATGGTGCACCACGCCACGTTCCACCGTGCAGGTAGACGGATCCACGTGCCACTTCACCGCCGCGGCGCTCACCAGCATGCTGCGCGCCACCGCACCGGCTTCGCGCAATACCGACCAGGTCGCGCGCGTGGTGGTGGAACCACCGGTGATCTGTCCGCCCAGCGCCGGAATGCCATACAGCTCGTCGCTGGCCGGCGAATGCTCCACCTTGATCTGATCCAGCCCCACGCCGAGTTCTTCGGCCAGCAGCATGCAGCAGCCGGTGTAGACGCCCTGCCCCATTTCCGCGCTGGGCATCACCAGCCGCACCGGGCCTTCGCTATCGACGCGGATAAAGGCGTTCGGCGCGAACGGCGGATTGCCATCGGCCATGGCGGCGGCGGTATCGCCAGGCTGGCGGCGCGCGCTGATCATGGCGGATGCGGCGCCGGTGCCGCCCAGCCAGAGGAATGCGATCGCCAGACCACCGGTTTTCAGCGCGTGGCGGCGGCGCAGATCGACGGGGTCGTTTTGTGTGGAGGATGGCAGCGGAAGTTCGATGCTCATGACGCGGCTCCTTCCGGTGCGATCGTCTGCAGGATTTCCAGCTTGCCGGTGGCGGCCTGCTTGATCGCGGCGCGAATGCGCACATAGGTGGCGCAACGGCAAAGATTGCCGGACATGGCCGCATCGATGTCCGCATCGCTGGGATTGGGCGTGTGCGCCAGCAGCGCGGCGGCAGCCATGATCTGGCCGGACTGGCAGTAGCCGCATTGCACCACGTCCACGTCCAGCCATGCCTGCTGGATCTTCTGCCCGGTGGGTGTGTTACCCACCGCCTCGATGGTGGTGATGGCGCGGTTGCCGAGGCTGCCGACCGGCAGCACGCACGAACGCACCGCCTGGCCATCCAGATGCACGGTGCACGCACCGCATTGCGCAATACCGCAGCCGAACTTGGTGCCGGTCAGGCCGATGACGTCACGCAATACCCATAGCAGCGGCATGTCGTCGGGAACGTCGACCGGGTAGCTCTGGCCGTTGATGGACAAGGACAGCATGGAACCTCCCCGTTGCGAACCGTGTACGCTGCCTGATGCTCGAAACGCTTGCCTAATACTGCAGCGATGCTTGCGCGGCGTATCGCGATATCTGAGCAAATGTTGCGTAAAAAAGCTGTAGTCCGACGACCTTCGTTTCACTGCCTTGTATGCAGCATGAGACCTGGACATCCATCACCAGGTGCGATGGCATCGACCGGCAAAGACGTGACACCATCACGCCTGGCGATTCTGCTCCCTTTATCCATCGACAGCAAAGATGAATTCGGCCCACGAGCTAAGCATCTTGATCGCGGCACTGCGCGACCTCCATCGCAACGGCGCATCCAAAGCCGCCCTTGCCACGCTGACGCGCACGCGTGGCTCCACCTTTCGCCGGCCTGGTACGCGCATGCTGGTGCTGGGCGACGGCCAGGTGGTGTGCGAACTTTCCGGCGGCTGCCCGCAACGCGACATCGTGGCGCGCGCGCTGGAGATCATCGACAGCGGCGAGCCGAAACTGGTGCGCTACAACGCCGAATCGGGCCTGGACGTATTGATCGAAATGGGCTGCGGCGGCGAACTGGAAGTGCTGATCGAGCCACTGCTGGCGGTCCACGACACCGACTTTATCGACACCCTGACGCGTTGCCTGGACGAGCGACGCATCATCCACATGGCCACACTGTTTGCACAAAACGACCAGGCCGTGATGCCGCGACGACTGGCATGGAATGGCGACGAGATGCTTTACGACGCCATCGGCGATGCATCGCTGACGCAGGCCATCATGGCGCAGGCATCCGCATCACCCACGCATCGCGCGCATGCGTTTAGCCTTCCATCCATCCGCGGCAGCGTCGACGTATTGCTGGAAGTGATCGCCCCGCCGCATGCCCTGGTGGTGATCGGCAGCAGCGCCGCCGCGCGCGCCCTGCTGCCCCTTGCCAGCGCACTGGGTTGGCGCACCACGCTGGTCGATAGCGATCCGGCCCGTTTGCGCGCTGCCGATTTGCCAGCAGGCCTGCACACTGCGTGCGCCACCCCACAGCAGCTGATGGATACGGTGGCGCTGGACACGCACAGTTCCGTAGTGGTGATGACTCATAACCTGGAGCAGGACATTGCCTACCTCAGCGCATTGCGCGATGCACCGGTGGCCTATCTCGGCGCCCTGGGTTCGCGCGAACGCGTGGCGCGCATGCGCGGCAGTTCCGCGCTCGACGGCATGCACGTGCATGCGCCGGCCGGCCTGGATATCGGCTCGGAAACGCCGGAGGAAATCGCGCTGGCGATCGCCGCCGAAATCATGGCCGTGGTGAACCATCGCAACGGCGGCCACCTGCGCGACAACGACGGCGCCATCCACTGATGCCGGCCTTCTCGCCCGTGACGCTGCTGCT
>CBJMMB010000193.1:0-5132 GCA_966430775.1 uncultured Dyella sp.
TCAGCGCTGCAACACGTTGCCCACGATCTCGCTCAGATTGGGCGACAGATCCGTGCGTTGCGCCAATGTCTCGAGCGCCACCCGCGCAGCGCTGCGGCGTACCGGCTCCAGGCGCTGCCAGCCGTTGAAGGCGGTGGCCAGGCGCGCCGCGATCTGCGGATTGAGCGCATCCAGTTGCGCCAGGCGTTCGGCGAGCAGCATGTAGCCGGCGCCGTCAGTGCGATGGAAGCCGCTGGGATTGGTGCTGGCGAATGCGCCGAGCAGGGAGCGCGCGCGATTGGGATTCTTCAGGGTGAACGCCGGATCGCTTTCCAGTTGCTGCACGATGGCCAGCGCCGCATCGCCGGGAACCTGCGCCTGCACTGTGAACCATTTGTCCAGCGCAAGCGGGTTGTCGGCGTAACGCTGGCGGAAATGCGCGAGCGCCGCGCTCGCCTGCGATGCGTGATAGCGCACCAGCACGCTCAGTGCAGCCAGGCGATCGGTCATGCCCTGCGCGGCGTCGTACTGTTTTGCGGCAAGCTCATGCGCCTGCCTGGCATCCAGCAAGGCCAGCAGTTCCAGTACGCGGCGCTTGAGGCGACGCTTCGCCTGGCTTGCCGCCTCCAGTGATGCGCGGGAATCGGCCGACAGCAGGCGATAGCGCGCAAGCAAGGTGTCCACGCCGATGCGCTCGGCCAGGCGACGCTGCAATGCCTGGCGTTGTGCGTGAATCTTCGCCGGGTCGACTTCGCTCTGCCGATCGGCGAATTCGATTTCGCCGGGTGGCGTGAGCAGATCCGCCAGCAGGGCATCGTCGATGGTTTGTTGCGCGAACAGCGCCGCCAGGGCTGCGCACCATACCTTGCAGGCATCCGAATCGTTGCCGTCGTGCAGGGTGTCGAAGGCCAGCATGGCCAACTGCTGGCCGGCTTCCCAGCGATTGAAGCCGTCCGCGTCGTGCGTGAGCAGCAAGGCCAGCTCTTCCGGCGAGTAGTCGCACTCCAGCACCACCGGCGCCGAGAAGCCGCGCAACAGCGAGGGCACGGGCGGCGCGGCAACCTGTGTGAAAGTAAAACGCTGCGACGGCTGGTCCAGTACGATCACGCGCTCGGTGCCGTCCGCCTGTTCGTCGCCCTGCACATGCAGCGGCAACATCGCGCCGTTGCGATCGAACAGCGCAAGCTTCACCGGAATCGGCAGCGGCATTTTCTCCGGCTGCCCGGGCGTGGGGCGCGTTTGCTGCGACAAGGTAAGCGTGTACTCGTGCCGCGCCGAATCGTATTCGCCCTTGGCGTGCAGACGCGGCGTGCCGGCCTGCGCGTACCAGGCTAGGTACGGCGTGAGATCGAGCTGATTGGCATCGCCGAGCGCGGAAAGAAAATGCTCAATGGTGGCGGCCTGGCCGTCATGCCGTTCGAAATACAGATCCATGCCGCGGCGAAACCCTTCCTGCCCGAGCCGGCCAGCGATCATGCGCACCAGTTCCGAGCCTTTTTCGTAGACGGTGGCGGTGTAGAAATTGTTGATCTCGCGATACTCGGCCGGACGCACGGGATGCGCCAGCGGGCCGGCGTCTTCCGGAAACTGCGTGCGCCGCAGCAGTGACACGTCCTCGATGCGCTTGAGCGGCGCGGAATTCATGTCAGCGGAGAATTGCTGCTCGCGGAACACCGTCAGGCCTTCCTTGAGCGAAAGCTGGAACCAGTCGCGGCAGGTCACGCGATTGCCGGTCCAGTTGTGGAAATACTCGTGCGCCACGACGGCCTCGACGGCGCGGTATTCCTCGTCGGTGCTGCTGTCCGGATCGGCCAGCAGGTATTTGGCGTTGAAGATGTTGAGGCCCTTGTTCTCCATCGCGCCCATGTTGAAATCGTGCGTGGCGACCACGTGGAATACATCCAGATCGTAGTTGCGGCCATACGTGCGCTCGTCCCAGCGCATGCAGCGTTCCAGCGCATCGAGCGCGTAATGGCAGCGATCGATCACGTTCGCTTCCGACCAGATCACCAGCTGCACCTTGCGCCCGTCGGCGGTGACGTAATCGCGCGTGATGTTTTCCAGCCGGCCGGCGACCAGCGCGAACAGATAACCCGGCTTGGGATGCGGATCGACGAAGCGCGCCCAGTGGCGCCCGTCGGCAAGCTCGCCGCTGCCGGCCGGATTGCCGCCCGCAAGCAGGACCGGAAAGCGCGCTCGATCGGCGCGCAGGGTCACGCTGTAGCGTGCCAGCACGTCCGGTCGATCGGGAAAGAAAGTGATGTGGCGGAAACCCTCGGCTTCACACTGCGTCAACAAAAAGCCGTGCTCGCGCGATCCGGACAGGTACAAGCCTTCCAGCGTAGTGTTGGACGCCGGATGCACCTGCACACGCGTTTCCAGCACGCTGCTGTCGCGGGCGTCGCGCACTTCCAGGACGCCGTCCTCGTAGCGATAGTCCTGCGCGTCGAGCGTGCGGCCGTCGAGCGAAATTGCAAGCAGCTTCAGCCCTTCGCCATCCAGCCGCAGCGGCGATGCTTGCGCCGGATCGCTGCGCAGCGTCAGGCGCGATGAAACCTCGGTGGCGTCGATGCCCAGATCGATCTCCAGTTCGATGGCCTCCACCCGCCAGGCAGGGTGGCGGTAGTCGCGCAGGCGGATCGGGGCGGTTTCGTTCACGAGTGTCATGTCAGGCCGGGCCGATGTAGTACGGGGACGGGTCAGGCTAACATGAGGCCCTTTGATCCACAGGACAAGCGGATGAGCGCCTTCGACATCGAACAGATCCAATGGGGCGCGCACGACGTGTTCGTGCTGCGCGACGCCAAGCATGGCCGCTGCGCTCGGGTGGCGCGCCGCGGTGCGAACCTGGTGTCGCTCGAGCAGACGGTCGATGGCGCAACGCATGCCTTGATCGACGGCTACCGCGATGCCGACGAACTGGTGCGTTGTCCCAGTTCGCGCTCCGCGATCATGGCGCCGTTCGCCAACCGCATCGCCGACGCACGCTACACGTTCGATGGCAAGACCTACGACATGCAGCCCGGCGTGGATGCGCAGCGCGGCATCCGTCATGGCTTTGTACGCACGGTGGATTTCGACGTCGCCCGCCAGCACGTCGGTGATGACAGCATCGAGATCATCTTCACGACCTCGGTGATTCGTCCGGATGCGTTTCCCGGATATCCCTTCGCCGTCGACCTGGCGATCGGTTACAGGCTCGATGCGCAAGGCCTGTCGCTGACGGTAAGCATGCGCAACGTCGGCGATACGGCTGCGCCGTGCTTCTTCGGCTGGCATCCCTATTTCCGCTTCGACAGCGAGGTGGATAGGTGGGAACTTGAGGTGCCCGCCAGGCAATTGGTGCGCACCTCGCCTGAGCTGCTGCCGCTGCCGGGCGCGGACGCTTTTCAGGCGCTGGATCAGGCACCGCAGGCGCTGGATTTCCGCACAGCAAAACCGATCGGCGCCACCAAAATCGATAACGCCTATGCCGACCTCGTGCGCGAGGCCGACGGCCGCGTGCGTACACGCATGAGCGATCCACGCAGCGGCTTGCGCATCAGCATGTGGCAGGAGCATGGCGTGGTCCTGGTATTCAGCGCCGACACGGTGAGCCGCGATGTGCGGCGTTCGGTGGCGCTGGAACCGATGGAAAGCCTGTCCAATGCGTTCAATCGCCCTGATTGCGCCGATGCGATTCGCCTCGAAGCAGGCGCCGAGCGTGTGTTCCGTTGCGGCGTGGAGATCGACCGGCCATGAGCGTGCGACTGCCGAACCCGGATGACATACGCGACGCCGCCGCGCGCATCGCGCCGCATGCAGTGGTTACGCCGGTGCTGCGCCACGCGGCGCTGGATGCGATGGTCGGCGCGCAGTTGCACTTCAAGTGCGAAAACCTGCAGCGCGGCGGCGCGTTCAAGTTTCGCGGCGCATGCAATGCCGTCTGGTCGCTGAGCGATGACGAAGCCCGGCGCGGCGTCGTCACACATTCCTCCGGCAATCACGGCAATGCCCTGGCGATGGCGGCCGCCACGCGCGGCGTCACCGCGCATGTGATCGTTCCCGAGGGCGCGGTGCGCGCCAAGGTCGAGGCGATCGAGCGGGCGGGCGCCACGCTGCATCGCTGCGCGCCAAGCATTGCCGCGCGCGAAGCCAAGGCCGCGGATATCCAGCAGGCCACCGGCGCGGTGCTGGTGCATCCTTATGCCGATACGCGCGTGATGGCTGGCCAAGGCACGCTGGCGCTGGAGCTTTTGCGGCAGAGCGAAGGACTGGACGCGATCATCACGCCGATCGGCGGCGGCGGCTTGCAGGCCGGTTGCGCGATTGCCGCGCACAGCATGTCGCCGGACATCGCCATGTACGGCTCCGAGCCCGCCGGTGCGGCGGATGCGGCGCAGTCGCTGGCGCAGGGCGCGCGCATCGAACAGTTCACGCCGGATACCGTTTGCGACGGCTTACGCGCACTGATCGGCGAATCGAACCTGCAGGCCTTGCGCAAGCACCGCGTGGAAGTGATCACGGTAAGCGATGCGGAAACCATCGCCGCCATGAAACTACTGTGGCAGACGCTGAAGCTGGTAGTGGAAGTATCGAGCGCCACCGTGTTCGCCGCCGTGCTGCAGCAACGCGAGCGTTTCGCCGGGCGCCGCGTTGGGCTCGTTCTGACCGGCGGCAACGTGGATATCGATGCGTTGCCTTGGTAAAAGCGGGACAGGTGGGTGAAGACGACGCCAGCTGGCGCGGATCACATTTTGCAGATGATCCGGCTCGCTTAACCAAAGCTTCCAGAAAAATCGACACGCGGTTCAACCCTCGGCTGAAACAGTCCCGCACGCTTTCGCCATCAAATGGATGGGCGCCGGCGATCGGCGCTTGGTCGATGTAGCCAACGCTGGAGGGAACCTTTATGCATTCGTCGATGCTCGATCTGGATCACCCCCGCACCAAAGCCATCTCCACCATGCAGGCCAGCGTGCCGGCCGATCTGTGGCAACAGAACGCGGCTTTCGTGCAAGGGTTGCGGCAGACCATTGCCAATCACCCGGTGGCCCGGCATGTGGCCATCGAGGTGCTCAATCGCGGAGAACTGGATGCGACCTCCATGCGCCGCATCCATCTGGAATATCGTCACGCCATCGTGCAGATCTTTACCGATGCCTTGCTGGCCG
>CBJMMB010000194.1:0-5077 GCA_966430775.1 uncultured Dyella sp.
GGCTTGCCGGCGGCCTTGCGCGCATCGGCGAGCTGCTTCTGCAGATCGGCGATTTCGTTGTCCTTCAACGACAGCAGGCGCTGGTTCTTGCTGTTGATGTCTTCCAGGTCCTTCAGGCGCGACTTCAGCTCCTCGCTCTGCTGCTGCAGGGAGGAAAGCATTTCCTGGCTGCGCTGCAATTGCTGGCGCACGGCGGCGCTGGCGCCACCTTTGCCGTTCGTGCCGCCGGGGGCCTGGCCCTCGCTGCCGGGCGGCACCAATGCCAGGCGGTCAGCCTTGCTGTTGGCGGTCGGAGCGACCGAGGCGTTTTCGCGCGTACCGCCGGTGGCGACGGCGACCGGCGTGCTGACGGCGCCATTGCGCCAGTCGCTGTTCTGCTGGTGCACCGTGGCGGCCGCCGCGGCCGCGGCCGTGGCGAGTGCGTCGTCGCGCGAGGGGACGCGCAGGATCGCGCCGGCCTTCAGCGCATTGATGTTGTCGCGGTAGAACGCATCCGGATTGGCGCTCTTCAGCGCCAGCATCATCTGGTTGACGTCGACGCCCGCCGGCGCGGCTATCGCGGCAATATGCGACAGCGTGGCGCCCTTCTCTACTGGCCCGATCTGGCCGCCGCTCGGCACCGGGCCTTGCGTGGCGCGGGCGGGCGCGTTGGCGCGGCGCGGTGTGGCGGCGGTGGTTTCGCTGGCCGGTGCAGACGTGCTGGCGGCCGTTCCGCGACGGCGCGATGGCGCGCTGCTGCTGGCAGCCTGCGCCACCTTGTTCGGCGGATCGAGCAGGATGGCGAATTCACGCACGCTGCTGCCGGTGCTGCTGTTCACTTCCACCAGCAGGTCCAGATACGGATCGTCCACGGCGGAACTGCTGGTGACGCGGATCACCTTATGACCGTTGTCGTCCACCACGTTGAATTGCAAGGGAATCGAGGGACGCTCGCCGCCGGCCTTGACGAAGGCGTCGTTGGGCGCCAGCTGGGCGCTCAGGCTCTGCAGCTCGTCGGGCGTGGCCTTGGTGACCGGAATGTCGACCAACAGCGGCTGCCCCAGCGCCGACTTGATATGTGCCTGGCCCAGTTCCACGGCTGCCGCCTGACTGCTGCCCAGCGCAAGCGCCAGCAGTATCGACAGCTTCAAAGAACGATTCATCGCTTGGCTCCCCGAGTCGACCCGGACGCTTTACTGAAAAGACACCGCAGCTTGCGGCGCCTTCCTCTTGGAAGGCGTCACTTTAGTTAGATAAACGTCAATCAACAATACCAGATTTTACCTGGCGGCCCTTTTGCGCGCCGAATTTTTCGCCCGGCGTGACGGCCGTCAATGCTTGCCCGACGGGACCTTGGAGGCCTGTCGGGCAGCCTCGATCTGTTTGCGCAGTTCGGCGATGGCCTGGTCCTGCTGCTGCAGTTTCTGCGCTGCCTGCTGGCTGGCCGATTCCTGCTTGCTTACGTCCTGCTGCAAACGCTGCACTTCGGCCTGGTGCTGGGCGACCCGCTGGTTGACCTTGGCCGCCTCACGGCTGGTGGCCGTGGACGATTGCGCCCAACCTTGGAAAGCAAGCAGGCAACCCAGCAAAACCAGTCCTAAGAGCCTGTTTACGCCCCCGGCGCAGCCCGCGCGACGCCCAAGGGTTGCGCCTGAGCGATCGCCATGCGGCGGCACGCGGCTTGACCAGACGGCCAGTCTGGCGCTGCGCCAGGCGCCACCACCTGACGACCGCTCAGACGCAACGCGGACTACGCCGGGAGCGCAAACAGGCTCTACTTGCATTACAGGTAATCCTCGATCAGCAATTCCGCGATCTGCACGGCGTTGAGCGCGGCACCCTTGCGAATGTTGTCGGAGACGATCCACAGGTCAAGCCCGCGTTCGTGCGAGATGTCCTCGCGGATGCGGCCGACGAACACCGGATCCTGCCCCGCGGCATCGCCCACCGGCGTGGGATAGCCGCCGGCCTTGCGCTCGTCCTGCACCACCACGCCATCGGCCTGCTCCAACAGCTCGCGCGCCTGCTCGGCGGTGATCTTGTCGCGCGTCTCGATGTGCACGGCCTCGGAGTGGCCGTAGAACACCGGCACGCGCACCGCGGTGGGGTTCACCTGGATGGATTCGTCTTCCAGGATCTTGCGCGTTTCCCACACCATCTTCATTTCTTCCTTGGTGTAGCCGTTGGCCTGGAAGTCGTCGATGTGCGGGATCACGTTGAAGGCGATCTGCTTGGGAAATTTCTTGGTTTCCACGTCCTGGAAATTGAGCAGCGCGGCGGTCTGCTTGCCCAGTTCCTCCATGCCCGAACGGCCGGCGCCGGAAACGGACTGATACGTCGCCACGTTGATGCGCTCGATGCCCACCGCGCGATGGATCGGCGCGAGCGCCACCAGCATCTGCATGGTGGAGCAGTTCGGGTTGGCGATGATGCCGCGCACGGTGTACTGCGCGATGGCATGTGGATTCACCTCGCTCACCACCAGCGGGATGTCGTCCTGGTAGCGGAACTCGGAGGTGTTGTCGATCACCACCGCGCCCGCGGCGGCGGCACGCGGCGCATGCACGCGGCTGACCGAACCGCCGGCGGAGAAGAAGGCGATGTCCACGCCGTTGAAGTCGTAGTCGTCCAGGTTCTGCACGGTGATCTGTTTGCCGGCGAACTCCACTTTGCTGCCGGCCGAGCGCGCGCTGGCCAGCGGCACCAGCTCGCTGATCGGAAAATCGCGCTGGGCCAGGATGCTCAGCAGGGTCTCGCCCACGGCGCCGGTGGCGCCCACCATCGCTACCTTGTAACTACTCTTCTTGCTCATCTCATCGGGTCACTTGTCTGATAGGGGAAATCGCCGCGATGGCATCGAAACCCCGATCGGGGAATCTAGCCTGCGCGGTACGCGAACTGCACGGCACAACCTTGCTGACGTGAGACATATCACGTTTTCGCTTCATGCTCGGCTCCTTGCCTCTGGATTGAGCAGTGAAGGTGGATGTCCGGCGTCGGGTCCATGACCCAGCGCCGCCAGCAAATTATCGGCCGCCAGTTGCGCCATCGCGCGGCGCGTATCGGCACTGGCGCTGGCGATGTGCGGGCTGAGCACGGCGTTGTCGAGTTCGAGCAGGCCCGGATGCACCGAAGGCTCGCCTTCGAACACATCCAGCCCGGCCGCTGCCAGCCGGCCTTCGCGCAGGGCGACGGCCAACGCGGCATCGTCGACGATGCCGCCGCGGGCGATGTTCACCAGCACGGCCGAAGGTTTCATCAAGGCCAGTTCGGCCGCGCCGATGGCGTGGTGATTCTGCGCGTTGTAGGGCAGCACCAGTATCAGATGATCCGCGCGCTTGAGCAGGTCCGCTTTTTCGACCCACCGGGCGCGGCAATCACGTTCGATGTTTTCCGGCAGCCGCGAGCGGTTGTGATAAAGCACCGGCATGCCGAAGCCATAGGCGCGACGGGCGATGGCCTGTCCGATGCGGCCCATGCCGAGGATGCCCAGCGTCTTGCCGTGCACGTCCATGCCCAGCCAGTCGTGGAAGCGCATGCCTTCACGCCATTGGCCGGCGCGCAGCCAGCGTTCGGCGCTGCTGACGCGCCGGGCCGCCGCCAGCAGCAGCGTCCAGGCGTAGTCGGCGGTGGTTTCGTTGAGCACGTCCGGCGTATTGGTGGCGAGGATGCCAGCCGCAGTCAGCGCCGGCACGTCCAGATTGTTGTAGCCCACCGCGAGATTGGCCACCACGCGCAGCTTGCGATTGCCGGCGATCACGCCAGCGTCGATGCGCTCGCCGAGCCCGACGATGGCGCCATCCACGTCAGCCAGCTTTTCGCGCAGTTCGGCCGGTGGGCGCTGGCGCTCGTCGGTTTCCGCACGCACGTCCACGTACTGAGCCAGGTGGGCCAGTACTTCCGGAAAAAGCGGGCGGGAAACCCAGACGCTGTGTGACTTGCTCATGCGATTGACTACCGTGGGGCGCTTGCTTCCTGTCTGCTGTAAGGCGACAGGCCCTTGTTCCATCAAGGGATGCGCGGTTTTATTTCGCCCACGTCGCCGCATTGCGCACGATGGCGCAGCGCGTGATCCATCAACACCAGGGCCACCATCGCCTCGGCGATGGGCGTGGCGCGAATGCCGACGCAGGGATCGTGGCGCCCCTTGGTGACCACGTCGACCGACTCGCCGGCCAGGTTCACGCTATGGCCGGGAATGAGAATGCTCGAGGTGGGCTTGAGCGCGATCGAGGCACGTACCGCCTGCCCCGTACTGATGCCGCCCAGGATGCCACCGGCATGATTGGACGTAAAGCCGTCCATATGCATTTCGTCCCTATGCTGGCTGCCGTGCTGCGTGACCGCCTCGAAGCCGTCGCCGATCTCCACGCCTTTCACCGCGTTGATCGACATCAGCGCGGCGGCAAGGTCGCCATCGAGCTTGCCGTAGATCGGCTCGCCCCAGCCGGGCGGCACGCCATCGGCCTCCACGTTGACGCGCGCGCCGACCGAATCGCCGGACTTGCGCAGCGCGTCCATGTATTTCTCCAGCTCCGGCACCTGTGCCTCGTGCGGCCAGAAGAACGGATTCTGCTCGACCGCGTTCCAGTCGAAACCGGCCGGAACGACATCGCCCAATTGCGCCAGGTAGCCGCGCACGCGCACGCCGTAGCGCTCGGCCAGCCACTTCTTGGCGATCACCGCCGCCGCCACGCGCATGGTGGTTTCGCGCGCGGACGAACGCCCACCACCGCGCGGATCGCGGATGCCGTATTTCTGCCAATAGGTGTAATCGGCGTGGCCGGGACGGAAGGTCTGCGCGATATCGCCGTAATCCTTGCTGCGCTGGTCGGTATTGCGGATCAGCAACGCGATCGGCGTACCGGTGGTGCGCCCCTCGTAGACACCGGAAAGAATCTCCACCTCGTCGGCTTCGCGACGCTGCGAGGTATGCCGGCTGCGGCCGGTGGCGCGGCGCTCCAGGTCGTTGCGGAATTCCTCCGGCGCAATTGGCAACCCCGGCGGACAGCCGTCGATCACGCAGCCGATGGCCGGCCCGTGGCTTTCGCCGAAGGTGGTGACGGTAAACAGCTTGCCGGTGGAATTGCTGGACACG
>CBJMMB010000195.1:0-5003 GCA_966430775.1 uncultured Dyella sp.
TTCAGCATCGCCTGCAGCATTTGCGCGCGCAGGTCTTCCATGCCCGGTGCGGCGAACACGTCTTCGAAAAACACCGGTTCGGCATTGGGCGGATCGGCCTTCGTCTGTGGCGCCCATGCGCGCAGCTTTTCTTCCAGCGGGCGCAGTTGCACCGGCTTGCTCAGGTAATCGTCCATGCCGGCGTCGCGGCAGCGTTCGATCTCGCCATCCAGCGCGTTGGCGGTCATCGCGATGATCGGCAGGCGTGTGTGCCGGTTGGTTTGCGCTTCGTATTGGCGCCACGCGGTGGCCAATTCGTAGCCGTTCATCAGCGGCATCTGGCAATCGGTAAGCAGCATGGCGTAGTCGTGCCGGCGCAGGGCGTCGAGTGCGGCGTGGCCGTCGCCGACCACGTCGCATTCCCAGCCGAGCAGGCCAAGCTGGCGGCGGATCAGGGTCTGGCTGATCGGGTGATCTTCCGCCACCAGCACGCGGCCGCCGGGCGCCGCGATGGTCGGCGCGGATGGAACCGTACCGCGCGAAGGTTGCGCCAGCGGTTGCAAGGCCTGCACGCAGATGCGCGAGACCGCCTGCCATTTCAGCGGATTGGCGTGCAGCCATAGATGGTCGTCGCGTTCGCGCACGCCGCTGCTGCCGTTGGCGCTGGTGTCGACCAGGATCGGTTGCGCGGCGATCGCCGCGGCGCTTTCCTGATCGCCCGCGTCGATGAACAACAGATTGGCCGCCGCACCGCGCCGCATCGGTTGCGTGGGTGGAATCTGCTCCACCGTCAAACCCAGCGCGGTCAGGTGCGCGGCCAGGGCGCCGGCGGTGCCGGCCGAAGCGAGCCGCACGATCGCGTGCCGTCCGGCCAGTTCCGGTGGACGATCGGCTTCGCGCTGCGCGACCGGCAGGCGCAAGTCGAGCGTGACCTTGGTGCCTTCGCCGAGCCGGCTGCTGAGTTCGATGCTGCCGCCCATCAGCTGCACCAAGTGCCGGCAGATCGCCAACCCCAGGCCGGTGCCGCCATAGCGGCGCGTGGTCCAGGATTCGGCCTGCGAGAACGGCGTGAACAGCGTGGCCTGCTTGTCGGCGGCGATGCCGATGCCAGTGTCGGTCACGCTGATGCGCACGCGCTGCGCGTGGCCGTCGTCGCCGATCACACGCAGGCCGACGGACACGCCGCCGCGCTCGGTGAATTTCGCCGCGTTGTTGAGCAGGTTCAGCAGAATCTGGCGGATGCGCACGCTGTCGCCCAGCAGCTTGCCGGCGAGCGTGGCATCCGCGCCCACCTCCACGGCCAGGCCTTTCTTGTGCATGGAGCCGGCCATCATGCCGACCACGTTGTCGATCAGGGTGCGCAGGTCGAACGGCTCGTCGTCCAGGCGCATGTTGCCGGCTTCGAGCTTGGAGAAATCCAATACATCGTTGAGCACCTGCAGCAGCACGCCGGCCGAATCCTCCACTGCATGCACCAGCTCGCGCTGCTCCTGGTCGAGCGCGGTGCGGCCGAGCAGTTCGAGCATGCCGATCACGCCGTTCATCGGCGTGCGGATCTCGTGGCTCATGGTGGCGAGGAAATCGGCCTTGGCTTTCGATGCGCGCTCGGCGGCATCGCGCGCCGCGAGCAGCGTCTGGTTGTGCGCGTTGATGCTGGTGGTGTCGATGAAATAGCCGATCCACTCGATCTTGCGATCGGGCAGCCGGCGCGTGCCCATCACCAGGTGGATCCAGCGCAGGCCTTCGGCACCATACGCGCGAAAATCCAGCGTGACGGTGCCACGATGGCGCGTCGCGCGCTGCAACAGGCGGCGCAGGGCGGGCGCGTCTTCCGGATGGATGCGGTCGTGAAACGGCCAGTCGCGCAGTACGTCGTCGCGCTCCAGCAGCTCGCCTTGCGCCAGGCCGAACAAGGCGTGCAGATTGCCCGCGACGAAAGCCAGCCGCGGCTGGCGGTCGTTGCCGCGGCGCGCGGCGAACACCACCACCGGCATGCGCTGGGTGATATCGCGCAGGCTCTGTTCGGTGGCGCGCGCGCTCAGTTCGATCTGCCGGTATTCGGTGATGTCCAGCAGCACGCCGATGCTGCCGTCGGCGCTGCCGTCCGCTGCATGCGTGGGCGCTTCCAAAAACAGGCCGGTGCGCTGGCGGCCGTCGTGGCTGACGTAATCCAGTTCGACGCGCTGCACCTTGTTCTCGCCCAGCGCATCCATGCCGATCTGCTGCAGCCGCTGGGCCGCCGGCGTGCCGTCGGCAAGCGGCAGCCAGCGCTGCCCGGTGAGTTCAAGGCTGTTTTTGCCGATGGCCTGGACGGGATCGATGCCCAGCCGCTGCAGGCAGGCCTGGTTGAGCGCGCGATATTTGCCGGCGGCATCCTTGATCAGGATTGGAAAGGGCACGGCATCGAGCTGCGCCTGCGCCAAGGCCGCCTGTTGCTGCGCGAAGCGTTCGGCGTCGGCCAGTTTCTGCCGCTGCACGAACAGCATGCGCAGCACCGCCAGCGCCAGCAGAGCGGTAAGGCTGAGCAGCACGGCCAGCACCACCACGGCAAGGGAAATGGGATTGGCCTCGAGCCAGCCGGAAGCCACGTTGCTGATGAAAAGGGCAAGAGTCACGGCGGCATATCGAGCAAGAAGGGTCCCTGTGGACGGGCGTGGGCGCCCGCCGTGGCGCCATGATGCCGCAAGCCCGGCTAGCCATGCGCGTTCTTTAGGTAGAATCGCGCACAGAGCGGCCACATACGCCGCCGGTTGGGAACTGTCCCCGCTATGTCCCCGAATGGTGAGATAACCCGGATCGTCATCGCCGACGATCATCCCGTCGTGATGCTCGGCATCCGCGCGCTGCTGAAAGAACACAGCAGCCTGAAGGTGGTGGCCGAGGCGAGCAACGGCCGCGAGCTGCTGGCGCTGCTGGCCAGCGAGCCGTGCGACCTGCTGATCACCGATTTCTCCATGCCCTACGAGGATGGTTCCGGCGACGGCTTGCCGCTGCTGCGCCGTGTGCGACGCGACCATCCCGCGCTGCCGATCATCGTGCTCACCATGCTGCACAACCCCGCGCTCACCCGCGGCATGCTGGCAGCCGGCATCAACGGTCTGGTCGCCAAGGGCGCGATGACCAAGGAACTGCAACTCGCCGTCGGCGCCGTGCTGAACGGCCGCACCTATATATGCGAAGGGATGCGCGAGCACGTGATCGACTGGTCCCCCTCCGCCGAACTGGACGGCGCCACCGACCCCGCCGTGCTGTCCCGGCGCGAGGTGGAAGTGGTGCGGCTGTACGCGCAGGGTTTGTCCGTCACCCATATCGCCGAACAGCTGCATCGCAGCGTGAAGACGGTCAGCCAGCAGAAGAATGACGCGATGCGCAAGCTGGGGATCACCAGCAATACGCAGTTGTTCGAGTACGCGCGTACCTACGGCTTGCTTTGAGCCTTCGTAGGTTGGGTTAGCGCAGCGTAACCCAACGTGTTCGGCGGCATTGTTGGGTTACGCTGCGCTAACCCAACCTACGCGGCTCTGAATCAGCACTCTCGCAAGAGTGGCCCATCACCCCATCCCTCTCCCCCATCCTTGATCAAAGATGGGGGAGAGGGAGCTGATCTGCGCAAGCGGACGCTTTTAGGAATCGTCCGATACAGCCACCCACCCCCCGAACCGCATCCTTCCCGACATCAAGCAACGCCATTCGCCCAGGCGGCGGCGTTCGAGATTTCCCGCACGCCCATGGATGAGCGTGTGTCGGCGAGCTTACGCCGGCGGCAGGCATGCATAACCCCCTGTGAGTTATGCCTGCCGGGATTTCCTGTCGTGGTTGTGCAGTGCGAGGTGTCGGCAATGTTCATGGACATGCAAGGTGAGGCGCTCGACCGGCTGCATGCGGTGATTCACGCGCATCCGCAATGGCAGTGGGAAATCGATCAGCGCCACCGTTTCACCCGGGTCGCCGAGAGTCTGCTCGACATGCTTGGGCACCAGCGCGAGGCCGTGCTCGGCGAACCCGTGCACGCATTCATGGAACCGCGCGAAGCGGCACGCGCGGAACGCTTCCTGGCCGCCAGGCCCAGCGCTTTTTCCTGCGCCATCACGCGGCATCGCCGCGCCGACGGCAGCATGGTGGCGATCGAATCGGACGCCGTCGCGCTGAAGGACGAGCAAGGCCAGTTGCACGGCTATCGCGGCGTGGCGCTCGGCGTGATGGACCTCACGCACAGCGAAAACGTGTACCGCATGATGGCCATCTACAACACCGCGCCGAGCGCGCTATGCCTGATCGGCCGCGATGGGCGCTACCTCGCCGCCAATGCCGCCTACGTCGCGATCCATGGCGTGGCGGCGGAGTCGCTGGTGGGCCGCAAGGTGGCCGAGCTGATGCCCAGCGCCGCCCCCGGCATCCGCAAAAGCCTGCGCTTGATGGATGCAGGCCAGGACGTGCCCGCGCAGGAGATCGAACACCAGGGCAAGTACTACCAGGTGCTGGCCAACCCCGTGCACAACCTGCTGGGGCAGGTGATCGGCATCACCGCCGCGCTCAACGACATCACCGACCGCAAGCTGGCCGAGCAGAAACTGGCCGAGATCAATCGCCAATTGGAGTACTACGCCAACAACGACCACCTCACTGGCCTGCCCAACCGCCGCTGCGTGGACGAATTGCTGGCGGACGAAGTGCGGCGCGCGATGCGCAGCGAACATCCGCTTTCCGTCTTGATGATCGACGTGGATTTCTTCAAGAAGTACAACGACCACTACGGCCATCTGCGCGGCGACGATTGCCTGCGCACCGTGGCGGCCGAACTGAAGAAATCCCTGCATCGCTATTGCGACGTGGTGGGCCGTTACGGCGGCGAAGAATTCATCGCCGTGCTGCCTGGCACCGATGCGATCGGCGCACTGAAAGTCGCCGGCGCCATCGTCCACGCCATCAACGCACTCAACCTGCCGCATACGCAAAGCCGCTATGGCCGGGTCACGCTGAGCATCGGCGCCGCGAGCCTGGGCAAGGTGCCGCACGCGCAGGGC
>CBJMMB010000196.1:0-4943 GCA_966430775.1 uncultured Dyella sp.
GCGATTTGTTTCCTGCAGCAGCAGCTTTTCTTATTGAGATCTGAGGCCAGCCTTGACCCCTCACCCCAGCCCTCTCCCGAAGGGAAGAGGAATGGTTCACGTGCTCAGAAGCGGTATTCCGCTGCCACCGTGTACGCGTTGGTCTGTAACTGCACACCACGTTCACCGCCGCGGCTGGTGCCGTCGTAGTAGTTGTAGTTCACACCCACGCTCCAATGCTGGTCGATGTTGTAGCCCACGCCGAGGCCGGCGTAGTAGCGGGTGCGTTCGAAGCGCTCATAGCTCGGGTTGGCGGCGTTGGTCAGACCCTGGCCCTGCGCGTAGAAACCACCGGCGCGCACTTCGCCGTACCAGTTGGGGGTGAAGTTGTAGCGCAGGTTCGCGCCGAGCGTCGGGCCGTACAGCTTGGAGCGGAACGACGAACCGGCCCCGTCACGCGCGTCGATCCGGCCCAGGTACTGATAGCCGGCTTCCACGCCGATCGAGGTCTCCGGATTGATCGCGAAACGGTAACCACCCTTGATGCCGCCGATGGCATCGCCATTGGAATCGTACGGGCCCTTGTTGATCTGGCCATAACCGGCTTCAGCGCCGACATACCAACCCTGCTGGGCCGTCTGGGTGGGCACGCTCTGCGCGAAGGCGGCGGGAACGGCCGCAAAACCCACGGCAGCCAGGGCAACAGCAAACAGCGTCTTCTTCATGGAGCTACTCCTTGTCATTCGGGGGTCGGGAAGCTCGGCACAGAGGGGGAAGCCGAGCGCCCGTACGCATGCTTGAGCGATGCGTAGCCCATCAGATAAGGACGCGTCCGATAAATTCAATACCGTGCAGTACAGTATTAAGAGTTGATTAAGATTACGTGTCGAGAGGGATGGGCGGACACCGATTCCGCCCATCCCTGACCGTCAAAACCGGTATTCGCCGGTAAGCGAAACGATGCTGCTGGAACGCTTGAGGGTGGCCGTTTCGCTGCCATCGCCCAGCCGCACCTTGCCCGCGTTGGCGTGGTAGTAGTCGTAGCTCACGCCCACGCCCCAATGCTCGTTGATGTCCCAACCGGTGCCCACGCCGGCGTACCAACTGGCACGGCCGGCCTTGGCGGTGGTGACCACGCCGAGATCCTGGTCGGCGGCCGCGCCGTACACGTGGTTGTAGTCGTTGGCGTGGAAATAGCCGCCGCGCGCCGACAGGTACCAGCCGGTGGTCAGGTTGATGCGGCCGTTGGCGCCGAGCAGCCAGCCGTGCAACGCCTGGGTGGTGGAGGTCTGGTCGACCTTGTCGCCATTGAAGGTGTTCTGCAGCTTGAAGTTGCCGAGGTCTGCGTAGCCCGCCTCCAGGCCCAGCGCCAGGTTCTGGCCCAGCTTCCAGCGGTAGCCGCCGAACAGACCGTAGCCGGTCTTGCGGCCGCGCTGGCTCTTGGTGACGTTGAAGTCGTTGCCGAAGTTGGAGCCGAAGCCGCCGTCGGCGCTGCCGGTGCGGCCGATGCTGCCGTCGATGAACCAGTTGCCGGAGCCGATCGGCTGGTTGGGAAGATAGCCCGAGGTGTCCTGGGCCAATGCGGGGAGGGTGACAAGGCCGGCGGCGGCGATCGCCGCGGCGAGGAAGGTCTTGCGCATGAAATGCTCCTGTTGTTTTTCTGTTTCCTGATCCGGATCGGCGGGGGAGGGCGATCCGTGGAACGACTGCGGGGATGCAGCGGCGCTATTAGAAGGGAAGGCTTGCGGAAATCCGCGCGGCCCGGGGCCGGAATTAAGGACGCGTTTATCCCGTGAAATCAGGGCGATGTCGGCATCGGACGACAGAACGCAAACGATCGGCGACAATATTTCTTTTTGCGCCTGCCACGGAGATCCCCTGATGACGTCTCGCCGCGAACTCGCCAACGCCGTCCGCGCCCTTGCCATGGATGCCGTGGAGGCAGCCAAGTCCGGTCACCCCGGCATGCCGATGGGCATGGCCGATATCGCCGAAGTGCTGTGGAACGATTTCCTCAAGTACAACCCGACCAACCCGAAGTGGCGCAACCGCGATCGCTTCGTGCTCTCCAATGGCCATGGCTCGATGCTGCAGTACGCGCTGCTGCACCTGACCGGCTTCGATCTGCCGATGGCCGAGCTCAAGCGCTTCCGCCAGCTGCATTCGAAGACCGCCGGCCATCCGGAAGCCAGCGAAACGCCCGGTGTGGAAACCACCACCGGTCCGCTCGGTCAGGGCTTCGCCAATTCGGTGGGCCTGGCGCTGGCGGAGAAGCTGCTCGCCGAGCATTTCAATCGTCCCGGCCACACCATCGTCGACCATCACACCTTCGTCTTCATGGGCGATGGCTGCATGATGGAAGGCGTGTCGCATGAAGCGGCGTCGCTCGCCGGCACGTGGAAGCTCGGCAAGCTCGTCGCGATCTACGACGACAACAACATCTCCATCGACGGCGAAGTGGAAGGCTGGTTCACTGATGACACGCCTAAGCGTTTCGAAGCCTACGGCTGGAACGTGATCCGTCACGTGGACGGCCACAACGCCGAGGCGATCAAGCAGGCGATCGCCGCCGCCACCGCGCAGAGCGACAAGCCCACGCTGATCTGCTGCAAGACCATCATCGGCTTCGGCGCCCCGCACAAGCAGGGCAAGGAAGAATCGCACGGCGCGCCGCTGGGCAAGGACGAAGTGGCCGCCGCGCGCGATGAGTTGGATTGGCGCTACGGCCCGTTCGAAATCCCGCAGGAGATCTACGCCGCGTGGGACAAGAAAAAGATCGGCGCCGAACGCGAGCAGCAGTGGAATGAGCTCTTCGCCAAGTACGAAGCCGCGCATCCGGAACTTGCCGCGGAATTCCGTCGCCGCATGGCTGGTGAACTGCCTGCCGATTGGGCGAAGCAGTCGCAGGCGTACGTCGAGAAAGTCCACACAGATGGTCCGGACGTCGCTTCGCGCAAGGCTTCGCAAATGGCGCTGGACGCGTTCGGCCCGCTGCTGCCGGAAATGCTCGGCGGCTCGGCCGACCTGGCCGGCTCCAACCTCACCATGTGGAAAGGCAGCAAGAGCGTCACCGGCCCCGACGGCAACTACGTGCACTACGGTGTGCGCGAGTTCGGCATGAGCGCGATCGCGAATGGTCTCGCGCTGCATGGCGGCTTCATTCCGTACGACGGCACCTTCCTGGTGTTCTCCGATTACGCGCGCAACGCGGTGCGCATGAGCGCGCTGATTCCCGCGCATTCGATCCACGTCTATACGCACGATTCGATCGGCCTGGGCGAAGACGGTCCCACCCACCAGCCGGTGGAACATCTCGCCTCGCTGCGCCTGATTCCGAACAACCGCGTGTGGCGTCCGTGCGATGCGGTGGAGTCGGCGGTGTCCTGGAAGGAAGCGATCGAGCGTAAGCACGGTCCGTCCTGCCTGATCTTCTCGCGCCAGACGCTCAAGCATCAGCAGCGCACCGCGCAGCAGCTCGCCGACATCAAGCGTGGCGGCTACGTGCTGCTCGATCCGGCCGATACCAAGTTCAAGGCGATCCTGATCGCCACCGGTTCCGAAGTAGAACTGGCGATGGAAGCGGCGCGCACGCTGGCGCAGCAGAACGTGCCGGTGCGCGTGGTGTCGATGCCTTGCACCGAAGCGTTCGATGCGCAACCGCTGGAATACCGCGAAGGCGTGCTGCCCGGCTGGTGCCGTGCACGCGTGGCGGTGGAAGCGGCCAGCGCCGATTTCTGGAGCAAGTACGTGGGCCTGGACGGCGCGGTGATCGGCATGACCACCTTCGGTGCATCCGCACCTGCGCCTGCGTTGTTCGAACACTTCGGTTTCACCGTGTCGCATGTGGTGGACGCGGTGAAGAAGTCGATCGGCTGAGACGCTGCCTGCTCCCTCTCCCCCATCTTTGATCAATAACGGGGAGAGGGTTGGGGTGAGGGGCCAATCTTGCTGGAACTTGCCGTAGGTTGGGCTGAGGCGAAGCCGAACCCCAACGTTGCCATGTGCATCTCGACGTTGGGGTTCGGCTTCGCCTCCGCCCAACCTCAGTGGAGCTTCCGGCGCTTCCCAAAGTAGTGGTTACACCAAACACAATCGCCATTACTACGGCAACTGCCACGCACGCGCTTCCAATACGAATCCGCCGCGCATCGACACGCGGAATCAATCGCCATAAAGCGACCACGCCGATCAGCATCGATACCACCAGCACTGCGCGAAACGCGTTGCTGGCGATCAATGGTCCAAAAGGCGGACGTGTCACGCCGACATGCGCAGCGGCGACAGCGCCCAGTAGCAGCGTAAGCAAACTCCAGATCAGGCATGCGAGATAAGTGCGGTTGAACACCACGGGTGCGCCTTCGCTCCACCGCAACACGATCCACGCAATCACGCTGGGCACGATCGCGCCGACGCTGCCATAGAGCACCCACCAGATCAGGCTGCTGAGCAGCGCCAGAAAACCCGTCATGGTTTTTCCTTCAGGCCGACTCGGTTTAACAGCTTGTCCATCAACCACGCGGGGCCGACCAGCAGGTAGGCGAGATCGGTAAAGAAGCTCGGCCGACGCCCTTCGAACAGATGGCCAATGAACTGGCCGATCCACGCGACGACGAAAACGCCAACGGCCAACCAGCGCATCGACGCCGGTGTCCATCGTTCGAACACCCATGCGCAGATCAGTGCGAGGAACGCCAGCGCAATCAGCAAGGCTGCGCCCAGTCGATGTGAGCGTTTCCAGTACCAAGCAAACGCCAGCACGATCGCAAACACCGCCCACGCGCCGGGTTTCAACAGCGATGACGGCACCGGCGCCGTCCACAGCAAGGCAAGCACGCTCCACACGATCAACGGCACGCAGATCCAATGCAGCAAGCGATTGATGGGATGCTGGTGATCCTGGCTGTAGCTGTCGAGCCAGTCGCGCATGCTGCGTTGATCGGAAGCGAGCGCCATCAGTGCGCCGA
>CBJMMB010000197.1:0-4926 GCA_966430775.1 uncultured Dyella sp.
TCGAGGAATGGGTGCCGCGCTGGATCAGCAACGGCTGGCGCACCGCCGACAAAAAACCGGTCAAGAACCAGGATCTATGGGAGCGACTGGCGAGCGCCGCCGCGCCGCATAAAATTCGCTGGCAGTGGGTGCGCGGCCATAGCGGACATGATGAAAACGAGCGCGTGGATCAAGCGGCGCGACAACAGGCAGAGCAATTCAGGAAATTAGGGGTGATCTGATCCGTTTTGCGTAGGCGGCATGATGTCCAGAAGGCTCGCAGGGTGTGTTGCGTGGCGCTGGGAAGACTGGCCGTCTTGCCAAGCCGCGCGGCGCAGCCTGCGAGCCTTCTGGACATCACCCTGTTATTTCAATTCAATGAGTGGGCCGGCCCTGTCTGTCCGCAAACCTTCGGCCGATCGTCTCGACAGACGGCCAGTCTGCCTTCGCCGATCGTCCTATGGCCTGCGAACAGACAGGGCCGGTGACGCCTACGCAAAACGGATCAGAGCACCCCTTACATGAGACAAATTTTCCTCGACACGGAAACCACCGGCCTCGAAGTACGTCAGGGACATCGCCTGATCGAAATCGCCTGCGTGGAAATGGTCGAGCGCCGGCTGACCGGCCGTCATTACCAGACCTACCTCAATCCCGAGCGCGCGATCGACGAAGGCGCGCGCGAGGTCACCGGCATCGCCGACGAATTCCTGCTCGACAAGCCGCGCTTCCATGAAATCGTGGATGAGTTCCTGGCCTTCATCGATGGCGCCGAGCTGATCATCCACAACGCGGCGTTCGACGTGGGCTTCATCAACGCGGAACTCGCGCGCATCGGTGCGCACTACGGCTGCCTGGCCGATCGCTGCAACGTGCTCGATACCTTGGCGATGGCGCGCGAACGCTATCCCGGCCAGCGCAACAGCCTGGATGCGCTGTGCAAACGCCTGGGCGTCGACAATTCCGCACGCGACCTGCACGGCGGCCTGATCGACGCGCAACTGCTGGCGGACGTCTATCTGGCGATGACCTCCGGCCAGGTCGTGCTCGACCTCGGCTTTGACGGCGGCGCGGAAACCAGCGGCGTTCGCGCGGTGATCGCACCGGTGGTGCTGGCGCGGCGGCCGCGCGTGCTGCGTGCGAGCGAGGAAGAAATCAGCGCGCATATGCGTCGGCTGGATGCGCTGGATAAAAGCGCGGGTGGACAGTCGATCTGGCGCAAGCAGGAGCTTGAGGTCAAGCAGGAACTGGAAGCCTAAGCTCGAGCTCGTCGCCCCGGCGAACGCCGGGGCCTAGCTGCTTTTTGCTTTATCCCAAAACGCGGCGCACCACTCAGTGAACCCGCACCAGAATTGCCGTGATGTTATCGCTGCCGCCGTTTTCCAGCGCCGCCAGCAGCAGGTGATCCAGGCATTCCTGCGCCGCCAGATCGCGCCGCGCCATGATCGCTTCGATGGCGCGATCGTTCACTTCCTCGGTCAAGCCATCGCTGCACACCAGAAAGCTCGTGCCAGGCTCGAGCCGCCCCTTCGCCATGCTGATGTGCAATTGCTCCAGCGCCGTGATGCCTAGCGCCTGAGTAAGAATATTGCGCTGCGGATGGCGCTTGGCCTGCGCTTCGTCGATCGCGCCGGACTCGACCAGCCGCTGCACCAGCGAATGATCGTGGCTGATCTGCCGCAAGCCGTCCTTCCATTGATAGATGCGGCTGTCGCCCACCCACGCCACTTCGTATTCCTGTTCGGAAAAACGGATCGCGGCGACGGTCGTGCCCATCGGCAGGGAGTCATCGTAACGCTGCGCATATTCCAGCAGCCGCGCCGCCGCACCGTGCACCGCCTCCGCCAGCGGCGCGCCCTTGCGCACCGATGCCACGATCGCATCCCGCGCCAACGCCGAGGCCACTTCGCCATGCTGATGCCCGCCCATGCCATCGGCGACCAGGAACAGGCCGAGCGCCGCATCGGCATAGTAGGTGTCTTCGTTGCGCGTGCGGCGCAAACCGACATGGGTTCCGTGTCCGAATTCGATCATGGGCGTTCGCTGGATGGATGGGCGCAGCATGCCGGATGTACTGGCGTGGCGCAAAAACGCCAGCTGGATGCTGACCGCAGGGTGCGCATGATGATGGTTTTTCCGCCGGCCGTCATGCCGGCGCTGATAGCTCAGGCGGCGTGCGAGGTCGTCCAGGGCTGGATCTTCGCCAGTTCTTCGCCGATCTGGTCCTTGGTCATCGCGCGATCGTAGTCGTCCTGCAAGCCGGTCCAGAAACCCTCGCTGGTGCCGAAGAAGCGGGAAAGCCGCAAGCCGGTATCCGCTGTGATGGAGCGCCGTCCGGCAAGGATTTCGCCAACGCGCGTCTGCGGAATGCCGATCGACTTGGCCAGGCGATAAGGCGTGATCTCCATTGGCTTCAAGAATTCCTCGAGCAGGATTTCGCCCGGATGGGGGTAGGGGACGGTACGCATGTCGAACAACCTCATCAATTTGGCGGCACGTCAGTGGTAATCGACGATCTCCACGTCGTAGGCGTCGCCGTCCTTCCACGTGAAGCACAGCCGAAACTGATCGTTGATCCGAATGCTGTGCTGTCCCTTGCGGTCGCCTTTGAGGGCTTCGAGCCGATTGGCGGGCGGAATGCGCAAGTCCTCCAGGCTTTGCGCGCGGGCAAGCATTGCCAGCTTGCGCATCGCGGCGGCTTCCACCTGCATCCATCGCTTCACCCGCTTGCCTTCGAACAGCTCGAATGCTATCGTTTGACGTTAGTACCGTCAAGCGTTACTAAAATCCTATCCATTAGAAGGAGATTTTCGAGATCAGGCGATCGGCGCAAAAACAGAAAAGGGCTTGCGTTGCTGCAAGCGCAGGGCGAACGAGCCAGACAGTTTCATCCCCGGTTGTCATGCTCGCGCTCAGCCCGTATCATGCTCGGCTCGCGACCAAAGACGCACCCATTTCGGAGAGGTGGCAGAGTGGTCGAATGTACCTGACTCGAAATCAGGCGTACGTGTAAGCGTACCGTGGGTTCGAATCCCACCCTCTCCGCCAGAATAAAAAACGCCCCGTGTGGGCGTTTTTTATTTGCGTTCGATAAGCGAAAGAGAACTCACTCCTTACGGGGGCGCGAAACGCTATCGAGCGGCGTCGCCAGCCGATGCGCTCGCGGCAGGTAATGGTGATCCGGATCCAGCGACACCGCCACGTAGCGTGAACGCCCGACGATTTCGTTGCGGGGGAAGAAGCCGAAGTAGCGCGAATCCATGCTGTTGTCGCGGTTGTCGCCCAGCAACAAATATTGGCCGGCGGGGACGGTCACCGGACCGAAGTTGCGGGCGTCGCTGGGGTAGTAGCGCGACAGGCGGATCAGGTGCTGCCTGTGGCCCAGTCTCTCCACTTCATAGCGGGCTGGATCCTGCTGGTCGTCGTGAATGCCGGTGACGGTGGCGGGGGTGTAGCGGGCGGGGACGCCGTTGACGTAGAGCACGTTGTCGCGCATGGCCACGTCGTCGCCGGGAATGCCGATCACGCGCTTGACCAGTTTTTCGTCGGCGGCGTGCGAATCGAGCACCACGATGTCGCCGCGTTGCGGGTCGGCCAGGTGTATCAGCGACAGGTGGGTGAACGGTACGCGCAGATCGTAGGCGGCCTTGTCGACCACGATGCGGTCGCCGATCTGGATGGTCGGCTGCATCGAGCCAGTCGGCACCACGTTCCAGTCGGCGAGGGCGCTGCGGAACATCAGCATGCCGAGCATGAAGACGATGAAGCCTTTGTTCTGCGAAAGCATGGACAGCAGGCGGCGCATGGTCATCCCCTTCGGTTGAGGTCTGCTGGAGTGGACCGTGCGATGGGCGGCGAGTTTCCTTGCGGCCGAAAGAAAACGGGGCGATGTCGCCATCGCCCCGTTGCTTGTTCAGACCGCGGCTTTCTTCTTCTTCGCCAACCGCAGCCAGGTATCGACCACGGTATCCGGATTGAGCGATACCGATTCGATGCCCTGGTCCATCAGCCATTCGGCCAGGTCCGGATGGTCGGACGGCCCCTGGCCGCAGATGCCCACGTACTTGCCGCGGGCACGCGCGGTCTTGATCGCCATCGCGAGCAGCTTCTTCACCGCCGGATCGCGCTCGTCGAACAGGTGCGCGACCACGCTGGAATCGCGATCCAGACCGAGCGTTAGCTGGGTCAGATCGTTCGAACCGATCGAGAAGCCATCGAAGATGTCGAGGAATTCGTCGGCCAGCAAGGCGTTCGACGGCAGCTCGCACATCATGATGATCTTGAGCTCGTGCTCGCCTTGCTTGAGCCCATGCTTAGCCAGCACTTCGACCACCTTGCGGCCTTCGCCGAGCGTGCGCACGAACGGAATCATCACCCATACGTTGGTGAGGCCCATCACTTCGCGCACGTGCTTGACCGCCTTGCATTCCAGCCCGAATGATTCGGCAAAACCCGCATCCACGTAACGACTGGCGCCGCGGTAGCCGATCATCGGGTTTTCTTCGTGCGGTTCGTAGCGTTGGCCGCCGAGCAGGTTGGCGTATTCATTGGATTTGAAATCCGACAGACGCACGATCACCGGCTTGGGATACACCGACGCCGCGATGGTGGCGATGCCTTCGGCAAGACGATCGACGTAGAAGCTCACCGGATCCTTGTAGCCGGCGATGCGTGCATCGATGCGTGCCTTGGTTTCCGCATCCTGTTTGCCGTATTCGAGCAAGGCTTTGGGATGCACGCCGATATGGCTGGCGATGATCATCTCCAGGCGTGCCAGGCCGATGCCGGCGTTGGGCAGCATGCCGAAGTCGAATGCGCGTTCCGGGTTGGCCACGTTCATCATGATCTTCAGCGGCGCCTCGGGCATCGCGCCCAGATCGGCGGTGACGCGGTCGAACTTGAGCTGGCCTTCGTAGATCACGCCGGTGTCGCCTTCGGCGCAGGACA
>CBJMMB010000198.1:0-4923 GCA_966430775.1 uncultured Dyella sp.
TCGCGGCTGCACGTCGAAAACGGCGTGCTCACCGGACGCTTTCAGGGCGCGCAATGCGTCAGTGCGGAAAAATGCCGGCGCGTGCGCGAGCTGTGCACGCCTGAAGATTTTCCGTTGGTCTATGCCTACGGCGACACCAAGGAAGATCTCGCCATGCTCGCGATGGCGCACAAGAAATTTTATCGCTGGCAGGAAGTTGCCTAACGACCTCCGCGGCGGGTGCCGGGGCGCTGTCTTCAGGCGTATAGTCCTAACGGTCATCAGACCGTGACATCGATCTTGCTACCCTTCCGGCCGGATTCGCGGCCCTGTCGCAATGCGTTGCGCTCGGCCTGATCGAAATATTCGCCTCATTTCATGAAGGAGTACTGCAATGGAACAACCGACCCGCACGCTCCATGGGCTCGGCCAGAGTCTGTGGTTGGACAACATCACCCGCGGCATGCTGGGTGACGGCACCTTGCTTGGTTATCGCGAGCAGAAGGCGGTGACCGGGCTCACCTCCAACCCGACGATCTTTGCCCAGGCGATCAAGGCCGGCAAGGATTACGACGCTTCCATCCGCGGTGCCGGGCACACTGATCCGGAAACCGTCTTCTTCGGCCTGGCGATCGACGATCTGCGCCGCGCGGCCGCGATCTTCGAGCCGGTATACCAGCACACGCATGGCGTGGATGGCTGGGTCTCGCTGGAAGTGTCGCCGCTGTTGGCGGATGACACGCAAAGCACGATCGAGCAGGCGGTGGCGCTGCACAAGCAGGCGGCGGTGCATAACCTCTTCATCAAGGTGCCGGGTACGCCGGCCGGTGTGCCGGCGATCGAAGAACTGATTTTCCGCGGCGTGCCGATCAACGTCACGCTGCTGTTCTCGCCCGAACAGTATCAGGCTGCCGCCGATGCATGGCTGCGCGGCCTGGAGCGCCGGCATGCGGCAGGGCTGGACCTGGACGTGGCATCGGTCGCGTCGGTGTTCATCAGCCGCTGGGACGTGAAAGTGGCGGACAAGGTGCCGACCGAACTGCACAACAAGCTCGGCTTTGCGGTGTGCGCGCAGATCTACGCCAAATATCGCGCACTGATCAATTCGCCGCGCGTGCAGCGCCTGCAGAATGCCGGCGCGCGCGTGCAGCGTCTGCTGTGGGCCAGCACCGGCACCAAGGATCCGAACGCCAGCGACGTGATGTACATCGAGAACCTGATCGCGCCGCTCACCGTCAACACCATGCCGGAGAAAACCCTGCTCGCGTTCGCCGACCACGGCAAGGCGGAGCGCCTGATGACGCTGGACGATCCCACCGTCGCCAGCACGCTCGCGCAGTTCGAAGCGCATGGCATCCAGGTCGAGCCGCTGGCGCAGACGCTGCAGAAGGAAGGCGCCGACTCGTTCGTGAAATCCTGGCGCGAGCTTATCGATACGGTCAGCGAACGCATGGGGGCGGCTGCATGAGTGCGTTGCGCGAGAAGGCAGCGTGGCGCGCTCTGGAAACGCACAAGCAAGAACTGGCAACGCAACATCTACGCGACATGTTCGCGGCCGATCCGGGCCGCGCCGAGCGTTATCGCGCCGACGCGGCCGGCTGGCGCCTGGATTACGCCCGCCATCGCATCAACGATCAAACCCTGCAGCAGTTGTTTGCGCTGGCGCGCGAGTGCGGCGTGGAGGCGCGCCGCGACGCCATGTTCGCCGGCGAGAAGGTCAACACCACCGAGCAGCGCGCCGCCTTGCATGTAGCTTTGCGCACACCCGCACGTAAAACGATCAAGGTCGACGGCGCGAACGTGGTGCCCGAGGTGCATGCGGTGCTCAAGCGCATGGGCGAGTTCGCCACGGCGATTCGCGCGGGACGCTGGCTCGGCTTCACCGGCAAGCCGATCCGCAACATCGTCAATGTCGGCATCGGCGGTTCCGATCTCGGCCCGGTGATGGCCTATGAAGCGCTGCGCCATTACAGCGATCGCAAGCTCACGCTGCGTTTCGTCTCCAACGTCGACTACACCGACTTCGCCGAAGCGGTGCACGATCTGCGGCCGGAGGAAACGCTGTTCATCGTCGCCTCCAAGACCTTCACCACGCTGGAAACCATGACCAACGCGCACAGCGCGCGCGACTGGCTGATGAAGGCGGCGGGTGGCGACAAGGGCGCGGTGGCCAAGCACTTCGTGGCGCTGTCGACCAATGCGAAAGCGGTGGAAGAGTTCGGCATTTCCACCGAGCAGATGTACGGCTTCTGGGATTGGGTCGGCGGACGCTATTCGATGGATTCAGCGATCGGCCTGTCCACCATGATCGCGATCGGCCCGGACGGTTTCGCCGATATGCTCGCCGGCTTCCACGCCATGGACGAGCATTTCCGTACCGCGCCGCTGGAACGCAATCTGCCGGTGATCATGGGCCTCCTAGGCGTGTGGTACACCGATTTCTTCGGCGCTGAAACGCAGGCGGTGCTGCCGTACGAGCAGTACCTGAAGCGTTTTCCGGCGTACCTGCAGCAGCTCACGATGGAATCGAACGGCAAGCACGTCACCATCGAAGGCGCGCAGGTCGATTACGCCACCGGCCCCGTGTATTGGGGCGAGCCGGGTACCAACGGACAGCATTCGTTCTACCAGCTCATTCACCAGGGCACGCGGTTGATTCCGTGCGATTTCGTTGGCTTCGGCCAATCGCTCAATCCGTACGGACGCCATCACGATCTGCTGCTGGCCAACATGATCGCGCAGGCCGAAGCGCTGGCGATGGGCAAGACGCTGGAGCAGGTTCGTGCCGAGGGTGTCGACGAGCAGTTGGCGCCGCATCGCGTGTTCGAAGGCAATCGTCCTTCCAGCTTGTTGCTGGCGGAGCGTCTTACGCCGCATGCGTTGGGTGCATTGATCGCCTTGTACGAGCACATCGTGTTCACCCAGGCGGCGATCTGGGACATCAATCCGTTCGATCAATGGGGTGTGGAACTCGGCAAGCAGCTCGCGTTGCGCGTGGTGGACGAAATCGAGTCCCCGCGCAAACCGCTGCGCCACGACAGCGCCACCAACGCGGCGATCAGCTGGTATCGCAAGGCGCGGCGCAAGACGGATGACGGCGTTGCCGTCCCGGTCGGCGCGGCCAAGCAGAAGGTGCTGGTGATCGACGTCGGCGGCAGCCACGTCAAGGCGATGGTGAGCGGCAACAAGCGCGAGGTGGAAATCAAATCCAGCCGCACGCTGACGCCGGCCGACATGATCAAGCAATTGCGTCCGGCCATTCGCGGCTGGAAATACGATGCGGTCACCCTGGGCTATCCCGGCCCGGTGGTGCATGAGCGCATCGCGCGCGAACCGTACAACCTCGGCAAGGGCTGGGTCGGCTTCGATTTCGGCGCGGCGCTCGGTTGCCCGGTGAAGATCATCAACGACGCGGCAATGCAGGCGCTCGGCAGCTACGAAGGCGGGCGCATGCTGTTCCTTGGCCTCGGTACGGGACTGGGTTCGGCCTTTATCGTCGATGGCATCGTCGAGCCGATGGAGCTGGCGCATCTGCCGTACAAGAAAGGCACGTTCGAGGACTATGTCGGCGCACGCGGCCTGAAGGAACACGGCAAGAAGAAATGGCATGCGCACGTGTTCGATGTGATCGAACAACTGCGCGCCGCGCTGGAACCCGACTATGTCGTGCTCGGCGGCGGCAACGTGCGCCATCTCAATGAACTGCCGGCCGATGTGCGGCGTGGCGACAACCACAACGCATTCCTCGGCGGCTTCCGCGCATGGGAGGATCGAACATGAGTGCCGGGAAAGCACAGCAGAAAACCTTGCAGCTCGGCTTCGTCGGCCTGGGCCGCATGGGCCTGAACATGGTGCGACGCATGCTGGAAGCCGGCATCGATTGCGTGGTGTTCGACACGCACGTCGAAGCGCGTCGCGAAGCGGCAGGCTTTGGTGCGACGGCGGCCGAATCCATCCAGGATCTGGTCGCCAAGCTGGATGGTCCGCGCGCGGTGTGGTTGATGTTGCCGACCGCCGTGGTGGACGTGGTGCTCGATCAGCTCGTGCCCCTGCTGACCGCGGGCGATACGGTGATCGACGGCGGCAATTCGCATTACGTGGAAGACCTGCGTCGTGCCGAAGCCCTGGCCAAGCATCAGGTGATGTATGTCGACGTTGGCGTGAGCGGCGGCGTGTGGGGTCGCGAGCGCGGCTATTGCCAGATGATCGGCGGTCCCGAGTTGGCTTATAAGCGACTGGAGCCTGCGTTCGCCGCGCTGGCGCCGGGCGTCGAGGCCGCGCCGCGCAGCGAAAGCCGCAGCGGCGATCCGCTGCCAGCGGAAAAAGGTTATCTCTATTGCGGCCCGAGCGGTGCGGGACACTTCGTGAAGATGGTGCACAACGGCATCGAATACGGCCTGATGGCTGCGTATGCCGAAGGCCTCAACGTGCTGAAGAACGCCAACGCCGGCAAGCAGAAGCGCACCGCCGATGCCGAAACGGCGCCGCTGGAACGCCCCGAGCTGTACCAATACGATTTTCCGATCGGCGACATCGTCGAGCTATGGCGCCGCGGCAGCGTGGTCGGTTCGTGGTTGCTCGATCTCACCGCGAACGAAATGGCGCGCGATCCGAGCTTGCAGAATTACGCAGGCCGTGTCTCCGATTCCGGCGAAGGCCGCTGGACCGCGCAGGCGGCCATCGACGAAGGCGTGCCGGTGCCGGTGCTCACCGCGGCGTTGTTCGGTCGCTTCACGTCGCAGGGCAATGATCTGTACGCGAACAAGGTGATGTCGGCGATGCGTCACTCCTTCGGTGGGCATCAAGAAAAAACCAAGGACTGAGTATGAGCGCCACCACGCTGGTGATCCTGGGCGCAAGCGGCGATCTCACCAAGCGTCTGCTGATGCCGGCGTTGTATCGCCTGCATACGCTGGGCTTGACGCGGGATCTGCGCATCGTCGG
>CBJMMB010000199.1:0-4769 GCA_966430775.1 uncultured Dyella sp.
TCAGGCCGGTGAGGCCGATCACCACCACCACCAGCAGCGCCACCATGTCGGCGCGAATCCACTCCAGCACCAGCATGAGCATGGTGAAGCACACCAGGCCCAGCACCAGAATCATTTCAGGTGTAAGGGTCAGGGCCACTGGCTATCGTCCCTGACGGGCGCTGGGCAAGGAGTGCAATTGGGCAGCAGTTGCTTCACGCGATGGCTCGTCCCTGTTTAGCGCGGAAGTATAAGCGTGTGCGCGTGGCGGCTGGTGAACCGTTGCCGCATTGTGGGCAACGCGCGCGAGATGCCTCGTAGGTTGGGATGTGAACCCCAACGTGGGTACACGCATGGTGATGTTGGGGTTTACACCCCAATCTACGATGCTGTCAGCGCCTGCGGTAGAGCAAATCCCACACCCCATGACCAAGCTTCAGCCCGCGTCGCTCGAAGTGCGTCTCGATGCGCCATGCCGGTTTCTCGGCAAACTGACCCGGGCCGAGCGCATTGCGCCAATCCGGTGCGGCTTCCATCACTTCCAGCATGTGCTGCGCATAAGGCTCCCAATCGGTGGCCAGATGCAGCAGGCCATCCGGCGCCACGCGCGTGGCGAGCAGGGCGACGAACTCCAGCTGCACGATGCGCCGCTTGTTGTGGCGCTTCTTGTGCCAGGGATCGGGAAACCAGATGCGCACCTCGGCCAGCGAGCCGGGTGCGAGCTCGTTTTCCAGCACTTCCACCGCGTCATGCTTGTAGAGCCGCACATTGCCGGCGTCGCGCGCGGCCAGGGCGTTCATCAGGCGGCCGACGCCGGGACCGTGCACTTCCACGCCGATGTAGTCGCGCGCCAGGTCGTGTTCGCTCGCCCAGGCCAGCGCCTCGCCGTTGCCGAAGCCGATCTCCAGCACGTGCGGGGCATGGCGGCCGAAATGCGCATCGAGATCCTGCGTTTTCCCCGAATAGTCGATGCCGAAGCGCGCCCAATGGGTCTCGAACGCGCGCTGCTGGGCGGGCGTCATGCGGCCTTCGCGCAGGACGAAGCTGCGGATGCGGCGGAGATGGGCAGGTGTTTCGTCGTGGTCGGTCATGGTCTGGCGTGGTCTCACCAAGTGAGTCCCTCTCCCTCCGGGAGAGGGTGCCGAGAGGCGGGTGAGGGTTCGGGCGAAGCGTGATAGGAAGTGTTGCGCAAGATGGCGCTACCGCGCTTCGGTCGCACCCTCACCCCAACCCCTCTCCCCGAAAGGGAGAGGGGCTATAGCGGTCAGCCAATCGTCCCGTCGATCGGGCTCGACGCCGACGCAAACCGCTTGCGCGGAATGCGGCCGGCACGAAACGCCGCGCGCCCGGCTTCGATCGCCAGCTTCATCGCATGCGCCATCAGCACCGGATCCTTGGCGCCGGCGATGGCTGTGTTCATCAGCACGCCGTCGCAGCCCAGCTCCATCGCGATCGCCGCATCGGAGGCCGTGCCCACGCCGGCGTCGACGATGATCGGCACCTTCGCGTTCTCGATGATTTCCAGCAGGTTGTACTTGTTCTGGATGCCAAGGCCCGAGCCGATCGGCGCGGCCAGCGGCATCACCGCCACGCAGCCGATCTGTTCCAGCTTCTTGGCCAGAATCGGATCGTCGCTGGTATAGACCATCACGTCGAAGCCATCGGCCACCAGTTGTTCGGCCGCCTTGAGCGTTTCCACCACGTCGGGGAACAGGGTGCGCTCATCGCCCAGCACTTCCAGCTTGACCAGCTTGTGGCCGTCCAGCAGCTCGCGCGCCAGGCGGCAGGTGCGCACCGCGTCGACGGCGTTGTAGCAGCCGGCGGTATTGGGCAGCAGGGTGAATTCGCCGGGCGGCAGCGCATCGAGCAGGTTGGGCGCGTTGGGATCTTGCCCCAGATTCACGCGGCGGATGGCGGCGGTGACGATTTCCGCACCGGCGGCCAGGGTGGCGCGGCGGGTTTCGTCCAGGTCCTTGTATTTGCCAGTGCCGGTGAGCAGGCGCGAGCGGTAGCTGGTGCCGGCGATGACCAGGGTGTCGGTAGTGTCGTGGGTCTTGATGTTCATGCCTGGAATGCTTGGAGGGCGCGGCTCAGCCGCCACCGATGGCGTGGACGATTTCCACCTTGTCGCCTTCGCGCAATGCATAGGTTTCATGCTGGCTGCGCGGCACGATTTCGTGATTCACCTCGACGGCGACGCGCCGGCCAGCGTAACCGGCTTCGTGCAGCAACCGGGTGACGGTGAGGTTGTCGCCGCAATCGTGCAGGCGGCCGTTGAGGGTGATGTGCATCCGGCCATTGTAGCTGCAGGGCAGCCCCATTGGCCGCTTTCGCGCCGCCGTGCGTTCGGCACGGCGGCGCCTAGGGTCAATGCTGCGGATTGTCGTTCTTGGACGGCGGCGTGTAATGCGGATGCGGCGCGTTCTGCTGCGGTTGCGGATGAGGCTGTTGCGGCGGTTCCGGACGCGAGTACTGCGGCGGCGGCTGGTAGCGGTACGGTTCCGGCTGATACACGGGAGCGCGCTGGATCTCACGCGGCGCCTCGATCACCCGCGGCGGCGGCTGCACGCTCTGGCGCTGTTGCTCATATTGGCGCGCGCGCTGCTCGGCTTCCTGACGCGCGCGCTGCTCCGCCTCGAAGCGTTGCTGTTGCTGCTGTTGCTGTTCCATCACCGCTTGACGCTCGCGCTCCTGCTGGAACGAGGGCTGCGGCGGAACGTAGCGAGGCGCTTGCTGCACGGTGGGTTGTGCGGGTGCGTAGTGGGGCGCCTGTTGCACCTCGGGCTGCTGCCGCGGCGAGTAATGCGACGCCTGTGGTTCTTCGCGCGGCGGGGGCGTGTAGCGCGGCGCCTGCTGCACTTGCTGGGCGGGTTGCGCCGGTGCGAAATGCGGCACCTGTGGCAAGGTGGCGGCGCCCGGGCGCGGCAGCGCTTGCGGTTGCGCGGGTTCCATGCGGTTCGGGAAGCCGCGTCCCGAAACCACCCGCGGCGCATTCGGCTGCACGTTCAACACGCGCACGTTGGAAGCGGGCTGACCGGCGTGAACCGGAGCCGCGGCGGCCACCGCCGGCGCGGGCGGGCGCACGGCCACCACCTGGCGGTTGAAGCCGGCGGCCGGCAATGGGCGCGCGTTGACGGTGCGCGGCGGTGCGAAACTGGTCGACAGCGGACGCTGCAAGGTGGCCGGCGATACCACCGGCGCGTTGGCCAGCTGCTTCGGATCCAGATGCAACTGGTTGTTCTGCACGTTCCGCGCGCTGGCGAACGCTTGCGCAGGTACCGCGGTGAAGGCATGCGGCGCATCGCGATTGACGTAGTTCACGCCGGTGATCGGGCGTCCTTCGCGGTAGTAGTTGTACTGGTTGTGGATGTTGTTGATCACCGTCACCTGATTGATGTTGCGCGTGATGCGGATATTGGTGACGTTGACGTTGGTGTAGTAGTTGCGCGATGCGCGATACCACGGGTTGTAGACCTCGTGCGGGCCGAGCGGAAACCAGCCCACCGGACCGCCGCGGCCGATCCCGACGAAGGCCACCAGCGCCGGCGCATAGACCGGACGCACGCGCGGTGGGCAGGGAATCCAGCCCCAGCGTCCGCGCACGAACGCCCAGCGTCCATAGTGATACGGTGCGAAGCCCCAGGGCGATGCATCCACCCAGGTCCAGCCCCACGGCCCGATCCACACCCAGTGGCCGTAACGGTACGGCGCCCAGCCGGCGACCACGGTGGTGGGGTACCACACGGTGCCGTAATCCTCGTCCTGTTCGAATTGGCCGTACTGGTTCAAATCCTGCGAACCGACCACGTCGCTGGGCACGTACTGCGTGCTGCTGGCGGTGGTGTTGGCGTACTGGGCGTCGCGATCGTTGCACCAGGCGTCGAATTCATCGCGGCCCTGGATTTCGCTCACCGTCATGTCGTTCAACGACGAGTCGCCGAACTGGTAACTGCGCCCGCTGAACACTTCGCGTTGCGCGTTGTTCTCGCCATAAACGATGCCGCCGCCGTCGAACGGCGTGACCGTGGTGCCGTTGCCGTTCGCGCCGACGTCGACCCGGAACGTACCGGGCTGGTTGATCACCAGCGCCAGCGTCGGTGTGTCGATTTCATAGGTGGCGCCCTGGTCGAGGTTGCGCACGGTGATGTTGAGCGTGCCCTGGGTCAGTTCGAACTGGCCGATCTGATCGTTGAGGTTGAGCACGCCGATATCGCTCTGGCCGCTGATGCGCAGCGAGGCGCCGCCCAGGTCCAGCTCGGCGCGCGCATCGGGACCGCTGGACAGCTTGTCGCCATTGGTCAACGGCCGGTTGACGTCGGCGGCGCTCCAGTCGGTGCTGCCCGATGGCATCAGGCCGAGGTCGCCGGATGCATAGGAAAGCCGCGCCACGCGCGCCGGAGGGTCGGAGCTGCTATCACCGCCGCCCTGGCTGTCGTCGGTCTGGGCCAGCGCCAGGCCGGCACATGACAGCAGCAAGGCCGTCAGGAGGATGCGCCATCCGCGCGAACAAGACTGGAACGCATTGAGCACACGCATGGGACTCTCCGTGCAGGTGTACGCGAAACGGTCGCGCCCCGGTTCATCCATGTTGGTGCTCATCATCTTGCAGACGGATCATGAGTGTCGCCTTAGGGGCACAGTACCCGTTGCCGATGGTTTAGGAACCGCGCGACCGCCGAGCCCGCACGCCAGGATTCCCAAAAGCCGCGTCCGCCGGTTACCATCGCCGAACGCTGCGGGTGTAGCTCAATGGTAGAGCTGTAGCTTCCCAAGCTACTGACGAGGGTTCG
>CBJMMB010000200.1:0-4753 GCA_966430775.1 uncultured Dyella sp.
GCAGAGTAAGGAGCGCAAAGCAAAACGTGGGGATATATCAGGGTTTGCACCCCAATCTACGATCAATCATGCAGCCATCCATCAATAATGCAGCACGGTATGCAACGGAACGTCTTGTGGCCAAAGCGCCCGCCCCTGCAACGCCAGCAGCTCGATCACCACGGATGCCCCCACCAGTTCCGCACCAAGTTGCGCCAGCAGATTGCGCGCTGCGCCGAGCGTACCGCCAGTGGCGAGCACGTCATCCACCAGCAGCACACGCTCACCCTGGCGCACGGTACCGACGCGCGCTTCGAGACGATCGGTGCCGTATTCGAGCTGGTAATCCGCATGCATCACCGGCGGCGGCAGCTTGCCAGGCTTACGCAACGGGATAAAACCCGCCTTCAGTTTTTGCGCCATCGCGGCGGCAAAAATGAAACCGCGCGATTCGACACCGCACACCGCCTGCACGTCGCTATGCAACCAGGGTTCGACCAGCGCGTCGATGCAGCGTGCGAACGCGGGACCGTCGGCCAGCAAGGGCGTGATGTCGCGGAACGTAATGCCCGGCTTCGGGAAATCCGGTACGGCGCGGATCAGACGTGCGAATTCGGTCATGCAGGGCTCCGGTGATAAGGCGTTCGATAGCATACCTGCAACGTGGTTTTTCTTTGGCATGGCATGCATATCGCTATCGACAAGGTATGGCAGTACCTCATCGTCATTCCGGCGAAGGCCGGAAATCCAGCTCCGTAATGGCGATAGATTCCGGCCTTCGCCGGAATGACGATGAGGCGGGGTTCAGACGGTTCGAAAAGGACTCACTCAACGGCAATGCACGCAACCACCATCAAACCGGCTGCGGCACCATGCTGTCCGGATCGTCATCCAACTCCCGGATCGCTTCCCGCGCCTCCGCCAGCGCATGATCGATCTCGCGCACGATGGACTCGGCCACCTCCACGCTCGATTCCGGCACCAGCACGGCCACGTAGTCCAGCGCAGGCAGCTGTCCGACGCCGCCGGTGAGGTACTCGCCGGAAATGAAGGCGGGTACTTCCGCGCTCTCCAGCGCATCCTTCACCAGATGGGCGTCGATCAGATTCTGGGCGCGATAGACGATACGCATGGCTGCACGCTACTGCTGCATGCGCGGCTGGGCAAGCCAGAATGCGCCGATGCCTGCCACGCCCTGGGCGCCATGGCTGCGCGCCACGTCGATTTGCGCAGCCGTCATGCCGCCCAGCGCGTAGACGGGCAAGGCGGCGGACTCGGCCAGCGCGTGAAACCGCGGCCAGCCCAGCGCGGCGGCCTCTGGATGGCTTGCTGTAGGCGCCACCGGCGACAACGTGGCGAAATCGGCCAATTGGGCAGCTTTCGCCAGCTGACCGGCATCGTGGCAGCTGGCGCCGATCAGCTGCGACCAGGGCAGCGGCCGCTCGGCCAGCTGATCCAGTTGCGCGGATTTCAGATGCACGCCAACACCCTGACCAAGCCGGCGCGCGCCTTCGATATCGCCGTTGAGCAGCAGCTGGGCGCCATGCTGCACGGCGCTCGCCTGCAAGCGGGCCGCCAGGGCGCGAGCCTGTTCGGAAGACCATGCCGGCAAACGCAGCTGGATCAGCCGCGCACCGTGTTCGATCGCGGCCGTCACTTTTGCGTACCACACATCGACCTGATCCGGCATCACGTCCGCCGGTGTGATCGCGTACAGGGGAGGCAAGCGCAACGCCTGCAAGATGGGACGATCGGCTGGCGCCAGCGTCGCCAGGTCGATCTCCCCAGGCATCTGCCACTGTAAGGCCTGCCCTTCCAGCGATTGCGGCACTCCCTGCCAATGCGTGAAGAGCCACGCGTCGAGCAACAGGCCGCGCTCGTCGTAGCGCCAGGGGATGCGGATCAGTGGCGTGCCGTCCTGCGGTCGGATGTCAATATCCAGTTCTTCACGCAGTTCGCGCACCAGGGCGAGTTGGGGCGATTCGCCCGGCTCCAGCTTGCCACCCGGAAATTCCCACATGCCGGCCAGATGCTTGCCGGGCGGACGCTGCGCCAACAGCACCCTGCCCTGCGCATCGCGCAGCACGCCGGCCATCACATGCAGCATGGCGCCGGCGCTGTCGTTCACGCGGTGCGGATGTACTCGACCATGTCGAAGTCGTAGCTGTGCTGCGCATCCTTCTTGTGGTGCGTGCGCTTGACCTCGGTCCAGTCGCTGAAATGGATGCCGGGGAAGAACGCATCCGCACCATCCACCGCCGCGCTCACCCAGGTGAGATAAAGGCGTTGCGCCATCGGCAGCGCATCGTGGAACACCTTGCCGCCGCCGATCACCATCAGGCCGGTGCCATCGGTACGCGCCTGTGCTTCTTCGATCGAGCGCACGGTGATCTGGCCGGGAAACGGCGCTTCATGGCGATGCGACAGCACCATGTTCACGCGATCCGGCAGGGCCCGGCCGATCGAGATGGCGGTGTTGTAACCCATCAGCACGTGCTTGCCGACGGTCAGCTCCTTGAACCATTTCAGATCGTCCGGCAGATGCCAGGGGAGCTGGCCCTTGCGACCGATTGCAAAGTTCTCGTCGAGGGCGGCGATCAGCGAAATGGCCATGGAAGCTCCGGCGGAAAGCGGTGGATGTCATAAAGGCCGGGACTGGGCCGGCCGACCGCTCATTATAGCGTTTCAAGCGGCGAGCGAGCGGCGTAGGTTGGGGTGCAATCCCCAACACCGCTATCCCTTCGTTGGGGTTTACACCCCAACCTACACGGCCACCGGCGCCTTGATCGCGGGGTGCGGGTGGTAGTCCTCGATCGCCACATCCTCGAAGCGGAAGTCGAACACCGAGGCCACCGCTGGATTGAGCTTCAACCGCGGCAATGGGCGTGGCTCGCGCGTCAACTGCAGGCGCGCCTGCTCCAGGTGATTGCTGTACAGATGCGCATCGCCCAGGGTGTGCACGAAATCGCCGACACCGAGCCCGCACACCTGCGCGATCATGTGCGTCAGCAAGGCATAGCTGGCGATGTTGAACGGCACGCCGAGAAAGATATCGCCGGAGCGCTGATAGAGCTGGCAGCTCAATCGACCGTTGGCGACGTAGAACTGAAACAGCGCGTGGCACGGCATCAGCGCCATCTTCGGCAGCTCGCCGACGTTCCATGCACTGACGATCAGGCGGCGCGAATCGGGATTGCGCTTGATCTCCTCGATCACCCAGCGGATCTGGTCCACTGCATGTCCATCGGCCGTCGGCCAGGCGCGCCACTGCTTGCCATACACGGGACCGAGATCGCCGTGCTCGTCGGCCCATTCGTCCCAGATGCTGACGCCGTGTTCCTTCAAGTAGGCGATGTTGGTGTCGCCCTGCAGAAACCAGATCAGCTCATGCACGATCGATTTCAAATGCAGCTTCTTGGTGGTGACCAGCGGAAAGCCTTGGTTGAGATCGAAACGCATCTGCCAGCCGAACACGCTGCGCGTGCCGGTGCCGGTGCGATCGGTTTTTTCCGTGCCATGTTCCAGCACGTGGCGAAGCAAGTCGAGATAAGCGTGCATGCGCGGGATTTTACGCCGTCTTTGTAGGTTCTGCCGGGGCGAGCGGCAAGGTCGGCGCGGTGCGCGAAAGCCACAGCAGCCAGATGCCGATCACGATCAACGGCAGCGACTGGATCTGTCCCATCGTCAGCCAACCCCATGCGAGATAGCCCAGTTGCGCATCCGGCACGCGCACAAATTCCACCGCAAAACGGAAGCAGCCGTACATCAATGCGAACAGGCCCGAGATCAGGTAACGCGGCCGCGGCTTCAGCGACACCAGCCACAACACCGTGAACATCACCACGCCTTCCAGCGCCAGTTCGTACAGCGGCGAAGGATGTCGCGGCAAACCGCCGAACTGCTGCATCAGCTGCGCCAGATGTGGATCGTTCGCCGCCAGCGCGGCATCTTCATCGCGCGCGTTGGGAAAAATCATCGCCCACGGCACGTCGCCCGGCTTGCCCCACAACTCGCCATTGATGAAATTGCCCAGCCGTCCCAGTCCCAACCCCAGCGGCACCAGCGGCGCGACGAAATCCACCGTGTCGAAAAAATGCAGCTTGTGGCGACGCGACCACCAGAACCCCGCCACCAGCACGCCCAGCAGCCCGCCGTGGAAACTCATGCCGCCATCCCATACGCGGAACAACGCCAGCGGATCGGTCCAGATCCATTTGGGCCCGCCCGCGTAATAAAACAGCATGTACCAGATGCGCCCGCCCAGGATGATGCCCATCATCAGGTAGAACATCAGATCGCCCAGCGCATCGCGGCTCACCGGCAGGCGCCCGCGCTTGCGACGGTATTCCCCCAGCAACCAGCCGCCAAGGAACCCCAGCAGGTACATCAGGCCGTACCAGTGGACCTGGAGCGGCCCCAGATGCACGGCGACCGGGTTGAATTGCACGACAAAGGGCTGGGTCATGAGCTGCATCGGCCAGATCAAAGCCGGCAGTTTAGCCGGCCGGCAGCGGCTCGTCAGGGCACTGCCCATAAACATCGGCCCAGGCGCACATCCGTAAGTCGCCGTAGGCTTCCGTAGGTTGGGCTGAGGCGCAGCCGAACCCCAACGTCGTCATCGACATGGCAATGTTGGGTTTCGGCTGCGCCTCTACCCAACCTCCTGGGGATCTTCAGTACATCACCACCGACGCATCCGCCGGCAACACGCGATCGCCAGCAAGCTCGCGCGCCTTCTGCCGGAATCGCTCCCACGACGCAACCTGCCCCAACG
>CBJMMB010000201.1:0-4675 GCA_966430775.1 uncultured Dyella sp.
ATGTAGTGCTTGCGCATGCGGCCGGAGATATGGGCGATGACGACATGGCCATTTTCCAGCTTCACTCGAAACATGGTGTTGGGCAGGGTCTCGATGACCGTACCATCCATTTCAATGACGTCGTCTTTGGCCATGCGTTCCGGGAGGTGTGCGCGGACCACCATGGCCGCGTAAGCCATCAATTATGCCACGTATCGCAGGCCGGTCAAAGACACCGGGCCTTGCAGGCGCAAAACAGGCGAGGGCGCTCAGCTGAAATGCTCGTCCAGCTTGCGGCGGATTTCCTGTTCGATCATGCCCTTGAGCGGCGAAAGCAGCATGCCCAGCTGCGCGCTCACGTGGATTTCATCGCTGCCGATGGCGATCCTGCCGCTGATGCCGGGACGCTCGAAGCTCAGCGTGCTGTCGTTCTGCCATTGTGTCTGGACCTGGAACTTCTCGCGCATGCGCGTGGCGACCTGGTCGATCACGGCATGGGCTTCGGTGGCGGACAAACGGTGCGGGCGGCGGATATCGAGACTGGGCATGATGCGGCTCTGCTGGAGCTGTCCTAACGGATGAACTAGGCATGATAAACGCAAATCCTGTCGATATTTTCTGCGCATCTGCTAGAGTCGCGCCGTCACGTCGTTGGTCATTTCATGCGCATCGAGTTTCCCCATTCCACCAGGGCGGATTTCCACTGGCGCCAGCCGCAATTGCGCGTGGGCAGTGGTTCCGACAACGACCTGGTGCTGGGAACGGGACAAGCGGCGACGAATCATCTCTTGATCCATCTGGACAAGCGCGGCTGGGTGCTCGACGTACTGCCCGACGCCAATCGCATCTACGTCAATGCGCGTCCCGTGCGCGAACGCGCGATCCTGCGTCCCGGCGACATGCTCAGCATGGGCGATTGCCGCATGCTGCTGTGCGCGGATGAAGCCCCGGGCGAGCGCGCATCGCCCGAGATGCCGGAGCAGGAACGCTGCACGGTGGCATTGCGCGCAGTCGCCGGTCCGCTGTCGGGCCAGGTGCTGCCGCTGGCCGATCGCCTGGAATTGGGGCCGCAGGGTCGCGCAGCGCTGGACCTACCCCAGGGCGAAACCGCCACGCTGACGATTTTCTGGCGCGACGGCCAATTGCGCATGGAATCCAGCCAGCCGGTGGATGCGCGCTACGCGGCGCGGGTCAACGGCATCGTGGTGCAGCAGACCGTGCTGCTGCCGGGCGACCAGATCGGCATCGGCATGCACCGTTTCCTGATCGATGCGCCGGGCCTGGAGCCCGAGCCGGAAATCGTCCTGCCGCCCGAGCCTGTCGAGCCCTTGCCGGAGGACACCGCCGGCCCGCGCGGGGAAGTGTGGTGGCTGATCGCCACCGCGGCGGTGCTGGCGCTGGGCATCGCATTGCTGTTGCTGCTGCATTCCTGACGTTCCGATCGCACTTAGGCGCGAAATCGCCGGCCTTATGCGCAAGTAACATTGACGTCATGTTGCTGCGTCGCGGCATAATGCGGTGATCCTTCAAGACGGGAACGGTTGCGTGAGCAGGGTTTGGAATTTCAGCGCAGGTCCGGCGGCATTGCCCTTGCCGGTGCTCGAACGTGCGCAGCGCGAGCTGCTGGACTGGAACGGCAGCGGCGCCTCGGTGATGGAGCAATCCCATCGCGGCAAGCGCTTTATCGCCATGGCGCAGCAGGTCGAAGCGGATCTGCGCGAGCTGATGGGCATTCCCGCTGAGTACGCCGTGCTGTTCGAGCAGGGTGGGGCCACGCAGCACTTTGCGCAGATCCCGATGAACCTTGCCGGCGAGGGCGATAGCGCCGATTACATCGTCACCGGCCATTGGAGCGAGAAAGCGGCCAGCGAAGGGGCGCCCTATGTGCGCGTGAACGTGGCGGCCACCAGCAAGGCGGAGAACTACCTGCGCATGCCGGCGCGCGATAGCTGGCAGCTCAACCCCAACGCGTCCTATGTGCACATCGCCACCAACGAAACCATCCACGGCGTGCAGTTCAAGCAAGCGCCCGAGGTGGGCAACGTGCCGCTGGTGGCGGACATGTCGTCCGACATTCTCTCTGCTCCCGTCGATGTGCGCCGCTACGGTGTGATTTATGCTGGCGCGCAAAAGAACATCGGTCCTTCCGGCCTGGTGCTGATCATCGTTCGCCGCGATCTGTTGGAGCGCCCGACGCGGCCGATGGCGAAGATCTTCCGCTACATCGAGCATGCGACGCATGACTCCATGCTCAACACGCCCAACACCTGGGGCTGGTACCTGGCCGGACTGACCTTCCAGTGGCTGAAGGACAACGGCGGTCTGGTCGCGATGGACGAGCGCAATCGCCAGAAGTCCGAGCTGCTTTACGCCACCATCGACGGCTCCGGCGGCTACTACCGCAATCCCATCGACCCGCCGGTGCGCTCGCGCATGAATGTGCCTTTCACCCTCCACGACAGCGCCCTCGATGCCGCGTTCCTGCAGGAATCGGAAGCTGCTGGCCTGCTGGCGCTGAAAGGCCACAAGGCGATCGGCGGCATGCGCGCCTCGCTGTACAACGCGGTGCCGCTGGAAGCGGTGCAGGCGCTGGTGGATTTCATGCGCGACTTCGCTCGCCGGCATGGCTGATACACTGCAAGGCCGGGACGGAGCCGCCGTTGCCGGACATCTTTACGTTTGGACATCCATCGCATGAACGAACCCAAGCCAACGCTGGTGCAGGTGCGCGATCGCATCGACAGCATCGACCGGCAGATCCAGGAGCTGATCTCCGAGCGCGCTAACTGGGCCCGCGAAGTGGCCAAGGTGAAAGGCGAGGGGCTTTCGGCGATCGACTATTACCGCCCCGAACGCGAAGCCCACGTGCTGCGCATGGTGGTGGATCGCAACCATGGCCCGCTTTCCGACGCGGAGATGGTGCGCCTGTTCCGCGAAATCATGTCGTCCTGCCTGGCGCAGGAAGACCCGCTCAAGGTGGGTTACCTCGGTCCCGAAGGCACCTTCAGCGAGCAGGCCGTGCGCAAGCATTTCGGTCACGCTGCCTATGGGCTGCCGTTGGGCAGCATCGAGGAAGTGTTCCAGGAAGTGGCCGCCGGCCATGCGGATTTCGGCGTGGTGCCGGTGGAGAATTCCGGGCAGGGCATGATCCAGGTGACGCTGGACATGTTTCTCACCTCCGAAGCACGCATCTGCGGCGAAGTGGAATTGCGCGTGCACCAATGCCTGCTGTCGCAGCGCGATTCGCTGGAAGGCATCAAGCATGTCTACGGCCATGCGCAGTCGCTGCAGCAGTGCAAGACGTGGTTGCGCGTGAACCTGCCGAACGCCGAATGCATCGCCGTGCACAGCAATGCGGAAGGCGCGCGCCTGGCGCGCAATGCCGACGATGCTGCCGCAATTGCCGGCGCGACGGCGGCGAAAGTCTACGGCTTGAAGATCGTCGAGCAGGCGATCGAAGACCGCGCCGACAACACCACCCGCTTCCTGGTGATCGGCCGTTCGCTGTTCCCGCCGTCGGGTAATGACCGCACTTCGCTTTTGATTACCGTCAACGACAAACCGGGCGCGCTCTATGAAATCCTGAGCCCGTTCGCCAAACATGGTGTCAGCTTGAATCGCATCGAATCGCGCCCGGCGCATACGGGCAAGTGGCAATACGCGTTCTTTATCGACGTCTCCGGCCACATCGACGACGAGCCGCTGCAGGCGGCCCTGAAGGACATGGGCCCGCATGCCGCGCAAGTGCGCGTACTCGGCGCCTACCCGGTGGCGTTGCCATGAGCGGTGCGCAGCGTCTGGATTGGATCAGCCGTCCCGCCAACGCCTTGCATGGCGACGTCGTGGTGCCGGGCGATAAATCGGTATCGCACCGTTCGATGATGCTGTCGGCGATTGCCGAAGGTACCTCGCATATTCGCGGCTTCCTGGAAGGCGAGGACACGCGCGCAACCGCCGCGGTGCTGGCGCAACTGGGTGTGTCGATCGAAGCGCCTTCGGGCGGCGAGCGCATCGTGCATGGCGTGGGCCTGCATGGCTTGCGCGCTTCCGACAAACCGCTCGATTGTGGCAACGCCGGTACCGGCATGCGCCTGCTGGCGGGCCTGCTGGCCGGGCAGGCGTTCGACAGCACCCTGGTGGGCGACGAATCGCTTTCCAAGCGGCCGATGCGGCGCGTTACCGATCCACTCGCCAAGATGGGCGCGCAGATCGACACGCAGGACGGACTGCCGCCGCTGCAGGTGCGTGGCGGTCGCAAGCTGCATGGCATTCGCTATGAATTGCCGGTGGCCAGCGCGCAGGTGAAATCCGCGCTGCTGCTCGCGGGACTGTACGCCGAAGGCAGTACCGAGGTGATCGAACCGCATCCCACGCGCGACTACACTGAGCGCATGTTGCAGGCGTTCGGCTGGCCGATCGAATTCTCGCCCGGGCACGCCAGGCTTGAAGGTGGGCATCGCCTCCGCGCCACCGACGTGGTCGTGCCGGCGGACTTCTCTTCTTCCGCGTTCTTCCTGGTGGCCGCCAGCATCGTGCCGGGTTCGCATTTGCGCCTGCCGGCGGTGGGATTGAACCCGCGCCGCACCGGATTGCTCGAAGCACTGCGCCTGATGGGTGCGGATATCCGCGTCGAAAACCAGGGCGAAAGCGGCGGCGAAGCGGTGGGCGATCTGGTCGTGCGCCACGCGCCCTTGCA
>CBJMMB010000202.1:0-4674 GCA_966430775.1 uncultured Dyella sp.
CGGCAGCTGAGTTCGAACAGGCGCCAGTCGATCGCTTCGATCAGGCCGCTGTCCTCGGCGATCTTGACGAAATCCGACGGCCGCAACAGGCCACGCTGCGGATGGTTCCAGCGGATCAGCGCTTCGTAGCCGACCACCTTGCCGTCGTTGAGCTGGCAGATCGGCTGGAAGTGCGGTTCGAATTCGTTCTGCCGCAGCGCCTTGCGCAGTTCGCTTTCCATCGCGAGCACGTCCACCATGCCCTTGGCCAGCGCCTCGTCGAACACCACGAAACGTTTGCGGCCCAGTTCCTTGGCCTGGTACAGCGCCATGTCCGCGTCGCGGATCAATTCATCCGCATCCAGGTAGCTGGAATCGCCGCAGGCGATGCCCACGCTGACGGAAGGTTCCAACTCCTTGCCGGAAATGCGCAGCGGCGTCGCCACCGCCTGCAGCACGCGGTCGGCGATGATGGTGGCGGTATTGGTGTTCTCGATGTCTTCCAGCAGGATGGCGAATTCGTCGCCGGAAAGCCGCGCCACCATATCCGGCTCGCGCACGTGCGTAAGCAGGCGCACGGCGACCGCCTTGAGGAATTCGTCGCCGGCCAGGTGGCCAAGGCTATCGTTGATCACCTTGAAGCGATCGACGTCGATATACAGCAATGCGCAGCGGCGGTTGGGATCGCTCTGGATGCGATGGAGCACGCGGTCCAGCCGCTCGCGCAGGTAGCCGCGGTTGGGCAGGCCGGTGAGCGGGTCGTGCATCACCTGGTGATGCAATTGCTGCTGCATCTGTTCGCGCCGCGCGATTTCGGCGCGCAGTTCCTGCGTGCGTTCTTCCACGCGATGCTCCAGCCGCAGGTTGGCCAGATGCAGGGCCGCGGCGGAACGGCGGCGATAGATGCTGTTGGCGATCTGCAGTGCGACGAAACTGAGCAGCTCCTGTTCCTGTGGACCGTAGCCGGTGTCGTTTTCGTAGCTTTGCACGGCGACCAGGCCGATCACCGATTCGTCCACTTTCAGCGGTACGCCCAGCCAGCAGGCCGATGGCTCGCCAATATGATGCGGCACCACTTCGCCGTCCTGCGTAAGCGCGACGATGTCATCGCGCGTACCGGACCACGGCAAGCCACGGCGCAACACGTATTCGCTGAGGCCGCGTCCGACCGGGCGCGATAGCTGGTGACGCACGCCGGTATCCATGAAATAGGGGAATTCCAGCTTGGTGCGGTCATCGCTGAGCAGGGCGATGAAAAAGTTTTTCGCATCCAGCAATCGACCGACCACGGCGTGCACGCGCTCGTAGAACGCGTTTTCATCGATGTCGGCGGTGGCCAGCTGGGCGACCTGGAACAGCGCCTCCTGCAGACGTTCAGCGCGGTGGCGTTCGCGCACCTCCTGCAGCAGGCCGCGGTTGACTTCGGCCAGTTCTTCGGTGCGTTCGCGCACACGGCGCTCGAGTTCGTCCTTGATCTCCTTGCGTTCCAGCGCGGTAAGAATATGGTTGCCGACGAATTCCAGCAGGGTGAGATCGCTGTACGAATAGACGATGCCGGTGCCGTAGCTTTGCACCACCAGCGCGCCTTGCACCTGGCCTTCGCGCAGCATGGGTACGCCGAGCCAGTCGTCGCTGTCGGGGCCGGCGATCACCAACGGGCCGTTGACCTGTTCGAGCAACTGCTCGTTGCTGCCCATCAGCGGCTTGCCCTGGGTGAGCAGGTACCAGGTAAGCGTATGGCGGCGGTCTTCCAGCCGCATGTCGCGATTGGTCTGCGGCTTGTCTTCGTCCTTGATGTCCGCGTAATACAAAAAACGCAGCGTTTGCTGTTCGGAATTGCAGCGGACGATGAAGAAATTCTCCGCATACATCAGCCCGCTGACGATGCGGTGGATTTCGCGCAGCATCTCCGGCATGTCCAGTTCCGAACTGGAAAGCTCGGAGATCGAGAACAGCGCGCGCTGCAGGTTTTCCGAATGTTCCAGCTGGCTATGCGAATCGTACAGTTCGGCCAGCTTGATGGTGTGGCGCAACTGGCGTACGCCCAGTTGCAGATGGGTGCCCATGTTGGCGAGCAGGTTCTTGGCCGAACCCTCGATGGTCATGGTGAGCAGCAGCACCACCTGCTGCGCGCTGAGCAGGGTGAGCGCGTGGCGCCGGCCGTCGACCGAGACGCGCACGCCGTCGGCGGCTTTCAAAGCGTCGCGCGCCAGGGCGAGTTCTTCCGGATCGGGCGGTTGCGTTTCGGCCGCACGCTGATCTTTGCGGTGCTCCAGCATCAGCACGCGGGCTTTCAAGCAATGCGGCTGCGCCTGCAACAGGTTTTCGATGAGCGAGCAAACCTCGCCGGGCGTTTCGGCTTCGATCAGGCAACCGAGCCAGGCAGTGTTTTCCGGCTCGTGCGTTGTCGTAACAGGGATAGGAAGACTCAGGCTCATAGCCACCATCTGCCGTCTATGGCTCACCTATCAGTGGGTACGTGCAGTGCAGGAAATGTGAACCCCTGCGGTTAATGAGGCATTGCTGTCACGGCTTTGTCAATCTATCGGCTAAGCCGCTGATGGCTTTAGTTATTCATCCGCGAGAAGGCGCCGGCCCGGGGCGCTGGCGGGCTGAGCTGTACTTTGCGCGGGGTCTTCGGGGAGCGCCAGCGGCATGAATGCCGGCGCATTTTTTCGCGCAAAGTGGCTCTCGACTCCCGGCCGGCTTGCCCCATGCTGGGGAAGGGCGGCGTGACTTAAGGCATGCGCCTTGGTGCCTGGCGTTCGCCGAGGATGTGCGGCGCAGGATCAATCGTCATCAGGAAGAAAGGGGAGTTGTCATGAACAAGGTGGTTGCGGCCATGGTGGCCGCGATGGTGTTGGCAGGTTGCGTAACCTCGCAGCAGAAAGTGGATCCGGCGACGGTCGCTTCGTTCAAGCCAGGCGTAACGACGATCGCGCAGGTGGAATCCGCACTCGGCCAGCCATTCCAGTCGACGCGCATGCCGGACGGCAGCCAGCAGTTGCAGTACGTCAGCAAATATCAGGAAGTGGCCGGCGACGGCACGCCGACCACCGGCTCGCGTATCCCTAAGCGAGTGGAAAAAACCGTTTCCACGCTGCTGACCTTCGACCCGAGCGGGCATTTCGTCAGCGCGTCGTCCAATTCCAAGAGCAAGGACAACCAGTGGCCGAGCGATCTCGGGCATCTCAATGGCGGCGACGTGCAGCGCAACGGCGGCGGCTAGCCAGTCATTCCGCCACCAGCGTGCCCTGGTGGTAGACGATCTTCCAGCCTTGCGCCGTATGCCGCCATAGCGTGGCGCGGCGCGTGATGCGCTCACCTTGCCGCAAGGTATAGGTGAGCAGGTAGTTGTCCGCAGCGATTTCCCGGCAGTGGAAATCGCTGGTTTGCCAATCGTCGTCGAACGGCTGCCGGTAGCGTTCTTCCAATACGTTAAGCACGTACTCGCGGCTGTAGCGGCGGCCGGATGCGCCGACTTCCCAGAAGTCCGGTTCGGTCATCGCTTCGAAATCGGCTCGCGTGGTGCCGAGTTCGGGGTGATGGAAGATCGGTTCGCGGTCGCGAAGTTGGTCGAGGATGGGCAGCAGTCGGGCTTCGGTGGCGAGTTCGGGTTCCATGGGCGTCTCGTAAGTTGGACTAAGGCGAAGCCGAACCCCAACATCGCCATGTGCATTCCACGTTGGGGTTCGGCTGCGCCTCAGCCCAACCTACGAGGTGATTACGCAAACTTCAAACCGGCGGCGGATTCCTTTCGGCAAATCCACGCTGATGCCAATACGGATATGCCGGCGTCACCTCACTCGCCGCATCCAGCTTGGCGATCTGCTCGGCGCTGAGGTTCCAGCCGATCGCGCCCAGGTTCTGCCGCAGCTGTTCCTCGTTGCGCGCACCGATCACCACCGTCGACACGGTCGGCCGCTGCAGCAGCCAGTTGAGCGCAATCTGCGGCACGCTCTTGCCGGTTTCCTTGGCGACTTCGTCGATCGCATCGATCACGCGATACAGGTACTCATCGTCCACCTGCGGTCCCATGTCGCCCGTCTTGTGCAGGCGACTGGTGGCGGGCAGCGGCTGGCTGCGGCGGATCTTGCCGGTCAGGCGTCCCCAACCCAGCGGGCTCCACACCACCGCGCCCGGGCCTTGATCGAGGCCGAGCGGCATCAGCTCCCATTCGTAATCGCGCCCGATCAGCGAGTAATACGTCTGATTGGCCACGTAGCGCGAATAACCGTAGCGATCGGCCACCGCCAGCGACTTCATCAAATGCCAGCCGGAGAAATTGGACACGCCCAGGTAGCGGAGCTTGCCGGCGCGCACCAGGTCGTCCAACGTGGAAAGCGTCTCCTCCACCGGCGTCATCGCGTCGAAGCCATGCAACTGGAACAGATCGATGTAATCGGTGCCCAGGCGCTTCAATGCCGCATCGATCGCGTGGATCAAGTGATAGCGCGACGAGCCGACACTGTTGGGCTTGTCGTCGAAGCGGAAGGTAGCCTTGGTGGAAATCAGCACCTGGTCGCGGCGGCCCTTGATCGCTTCGCCCAGGATCGATTCCGAGGCGCCGGTGGAGTAGATGTCCGCCGTGTCGAACATGCTCACGCCCGCATCCAGGCAGATATCCAGCAGCCGGCGCGCTTCGGCCACGTCGGTGTTGCCCCAGGCGCTGAAGAACTCACCTTTGCCGCCGAA
>CBJMMB010000203.1:0-4649 GCA_966430775.1 uncultured Dyella sp.
AGGCGCAGGTGCTGATGCTGCCGTCGCTGGATGTCGATCCGTCCGGCCCGCCGGTCACGCCGCAGGCCTTGCGCGCGGCGATCAACGACACGCTCGATGCGATCAACGAAGCCAAGCCGGAAATGACGGCCGATTCACCGCTGCACGGCATCGAAGCCTCGCTGCAGAAACTGGCCAAGGCGCCGGACGATCGCCTGATGATGATGAATGAAGCGATCAGCCGCTTCCTGCCCACACAGTTGGACAAGCTACGCGATGCATTGAACGCAAAGGGTGTCACGCTCGAATCACTGCCCGACTCGATCAAGCGCGACTGGGTCAGCCCCAACGGCCAAGTGCGCATCCAGGTCTCTCCCACCGTCAACGAGCAAGACACCTCCGGCCTGCGCAAATTCGTGGAGGCCGTGCAGCGCGTCGCGCCCGATGCCGGCGGGCCGGCCGTCACCACCATTGCATCGGCCGACACCATCATGCGCGCGTTCAAGCAGGCCGCGGCACTGGCCATCGTCGCCATCGCTGTGGTGCTGCTACTGGTGATCCGCCGCTTGAAAGACGCCGGTATCGTGCTGCTTACGCTGGCGATGTCCGCGCTGCTTACGGCGCTGCTCGCACGTTCGCTGGGCATGGCGATCAACTACGCCAACATCATCGCGCTGCCGCTGCTGTTGGGCGTGGGCGTGTCGTTCAACGTCTACTTCGTGATGAACTGGCGCGCGGGCATGCGGCGTTTCGTGAGTTCCGCCTCGGCGCGCGCGGTGCTGTTCTCCGCACTCACCACCGGCACGGCGTTCGGTTCGCTGGCGTTGTCGCATGACCTTGGCATGGCCAGCATGGGTCGCATGTTGCTGGTGAGCCTGGTGGCGGTGTTGCTGGCCACGTTTATTTTCTTGCCGGCGTTGTTGTATGCGATCAAGCCGCCGGCGCAGGTGAGCGGTACGGGGCATTGAAAACCGCGTAATCCATCTTGCTCGTCATTCCGGCGAAAGCCGGAATCCAGTCAAGCGTGCTGTGCGAAGCACACGATATAAAAGATCTTTTGTGTGCTGCGCACGACGTATCCAAACTGGATTCCGGCTTTCGCCGGAATGACGCCGGACAATTAAAACGGCACATTGAACGCCACACCCACCGTGCGCGGCGTCGACATCTGCACCAGCATCGGCCCGCCCACCGTGGCCAGAAAATTCACCGCTTCATCGTTCAACGTGCCGATCGGCACCTGGCGGTTGAGCGCGTTGCGTACATAGAAATCGATATTCGTGCCGCCGCGCAGATTCACGCCCAGGTTGAAGTCCAAGAACATGAAGCCAGGCAATTTGAAATTCGGATCGCTGACGTCGCCATCGAACCCGGCGTTGCGATGGCTGGATGCACGCACCACGGCGCCGATGTACGCATCCGTGCCAGCCAGCATGAATTTGTATTTGCCGCTTACCATTCCCGCCCAGCGCGCCGAATACGGCAGCGGCGCATTCGGCTGGATGCCTAGCTGCGGCGCGCCGTTGTTGGTGAACGCGTCGGTGTAGGCGCCGGAAACACCGAGTTCCCAAGCGCCGCTCGAATAGCTCCCCTGCATCTCCACGCCCTTGATGCGCGCATCGCCCGCGTTCTGGATGATCGCGTTGCCCAGCGTGAAGGTGTAGAGCTGCATGTGATGCCACTCGATGTCGTAGCCATCGATGCCGACGTTCAAGTGGCGATCGAGATAGCTGCCCTTGTAACCAAGCTCGTAGCTTTCCAGGTTGTCGGAACCGAAAGTGTTGGTAGCGTTGGGATTGGGTCCTAGCAACGTGCTCTGGAGCGGCGCCTGCAAACCGCCAGGACGATAGCCGGTGGATGCGCGCGCGTAGTAGCTGTCCCGATCGGTGGGGCGCCAGGTCAGCGTGATCATCTTGGTGATGTCCTGGCTTTTCATATGCTCGCGAAAACCGCCGGGACTGCCCGCGAACGGACCTTGCTCCATGTTCGCCAGCCGCTGCGTATTGCCGCTTGCACGCGCACCGACGGTCAGGTCCAGCGTCGGCTTGATGTGCCAGGTGAGGTCGCCGTAACCGGCGTATTCCTCGAAGCGCGCATTCACCGCTTGCTGGATCAGCGCGGTGCTGCCGGGCGGTGGCAGGTTGTCGCCTTGCAGCGCGTATTGCTCCCATACGTTCTCGCGGTTCAGCCACAGGCCGAACAGCCAGTCGAGCGTTTCATTCTTGCGCGAGGTGAAGCGGATTTCCTGCGAACTCTTGTGCACGGTGTATTGCGAATCGACGTACAGCGAACTCATCGGCTGGGTAAGACCGAACTCAGGCCCCAGCAGATTCAGCAATCCCAGGAACGTATCCGGATAATCCTGCACGCTGTGATTGACGAACTTCTGATAGGAACTGATCCAGTCCAGCGTGGCCCAGTCGAAGTCGTAGCCGACATGGAATGAATACAGCTGTAGCGTCTGCGTGAACGGCTCGCGGTGATTGAGCGCACGATTATACGGTCCACCGGAAATCGGCTGGCCTTGCAGATCGAAATCGCCCATCGACAAGCCGTTCGCCATGATCTTCTGCGCCATCGCGGTGACGTTCAAGGTGAGCTTGTCGATCGGATCCACTTCCAGTTGCACGCGCGCGCCTTTGGTATGCGTGCGATCGGCACCGCCGGCCGGCGTTTCACCGACCGCCTGGTACACGCCGGTGGTGTGCTGGTCGACGGCTGATATGCGCACCGCCGCCTTGTCCTTCACTAGCGGAATATTGATGGAAGCATGTTCGGCATAGCTCATGCCGCCGCGATTGGTGTTGGAGATATCGCCGCCCACGTTGCCGGAAACACCGCTGAGATCGGGCTTCACCGTCACATATTTCACCAATCCGCCCATCGATCCCGCACCGTACAGCGTGCCTTGCGGGCCATACAGGAATTCGATGTGATCCAGATCGAGCAAAGCGGGGTCGAACAGGAATGTGGCCGACGCGGCGTATACCGTGCTGCCACCTACCGGCACATCGTCGATGTATAGCGATACGGTAGGGCTGGTCTGGTTGCCGGTGGAAACGCCGCGCATCACCAGCTCGCCCTGCCCTGCGCCGCCCGCGCTGGCAAAGAACACACCCGGTTGATACGACACGTAGTCGTTGAGGTTCTTTGCGCCGAGCTGCTGTAGCGTCGCGGCTTGCACGGCATCCACGTGCATCGGCACTTCGCGCTCCGGTTCGCGGCGGCGATTCGCCGTCACCATCACTTCGCCCAAGGTTACGGCCTGACCGTTCGACGGTGGTGCGGCAGCGCTGCTCGACGAAGCTGGCAAAGGATTGTTCTGCGCCACCGCAAGCGGTGCAGCCAGCACCATCAGCAGCAGATGGATCGCGCGCGGCAAACGACGCAACGCAAAAGGACGGCAAACAACAACACGACGAATATTCATGGCAGTACGTCCGGGGCAAACGTTATGCGTTCATGCCCGGATGCGCCAAAGTTAATCCAGGCCCCTTATTGACGGCTGCAGTCTACGCCCAGGTCAGTGATCAATCACAGTTGCTGTGACCAGCGCCCCACACTCACGCGATCACGATCTTCCAGATCACGCACGGTTGAAAGCTCCACGAAACCTGCGTCACGAAGAAGTGCACGTGCTGCATCGCCTTGCTGCCACCCGTGCTCGAACAACAACCATCCGCCGGGCAGCAAGTGAAGACCGGCATCACGAATAATGCGGCGAATATCGTCGAATCCATCGATGCCCGAGGCAAGAGCACTCATCGGCTCAAACCGCAAATCACCCTGCTGCAGATGCGGATCGCTGCTTTCGATATACGGCGGGTTGGAAACGATCACATCGAAGCGCTTATCACCAAGCGGCGCAAACCAGTCGCCGTGAACGAAGCTAATGTTGCCGACGTGATGACGCCGTGCATTGCCTTGCGCCACGACGAGCGCATCGCTGCTCGCATCGGTGGCCGTCACTTGCGAGGAAGGACGCTCGCGCGCGATCGCCAAGGCAATGGCGCCGGAACCGGTGCCAAGGTCTAGCACATGACATGGCCGATCGTTCGGCAGACGCTCCAAGGCCAGCTCCACCAGCAATTCGGTTTCCGGACGCGGAATGAGCGTGGCGGGCGTGACTTCCAGGTTGAGCGACCAGAAACCGCGACGACCGGTGATATAGGCGACAGGCTCCCCCGCTTCGCGTTGTTCGAGCAGTAGGGCATAGGCCGCGGCGTAATCGGGCAACAGCGTGTCGTCCGCATGGGCGATCAGCCAGCTGCGTGGTTTATCCAGGACGTGACAAAGCAGTACTTCGGCATCGATGCGATCGCCGAGTCGATGCGTGGCTTCGACAAGTGCTTGGCGTATGGTTTGAGGCGGAGCTTGTTGCATGGATGCCACTCGTCTACGAGATCATCATTCTCGCCTCGCCGTCATTCCTGCGGAGGCTCACAGTTGTCCATCGCTAATACGTAAAGCATGGTGGCTCTTTTGCATCATCGCGTGATGCGGAGACGTGCAAATAACTTCCTGAGTGAGCCCCTCTCCCTCCGGGAGAGGGTGCCGAGAGGCGGGTGAGGGTTCGGGCGAAGCGCGATGCTGACGTCTTGCGCAAGTTTCTGTTATCGCGCGCTGCTCGTACCCTCACCCCAACCCCTCTCCCGGAGGGAGAGGGGCTC
>CBJMMB010000204.1:0-4624 GCA_966430775.1 uncultured Dyella sp.
CTGCCGGGCGAGGTGATATCCAGATTGAAGCCGTCCGCATGATCGATGCGCGGCTGCGCCACCACCACGATGGTGCCGTCGTCGGCCAGCCCCAGCGAAGGCGTGGTTTGCTGCAACGCTTTGGGTGGCGCGATCGTCGCTCGCTTCGGGGCGCTGACCGCCGAACCGGTCACTTCGACGAACGATGCCTGCGCAGGCGCGATCACCGGCGTGGGGACACTCGTTGTCCGCAGCGGCACAGGTGCCGGCGCACTCGCATGCCACGCATGCAGGCCAATCATCGCCACGGCGGTGCCCGCTACCAGGCCCAAGCCAAGCAGCGGCGCCCGATAGGCCTGGGCATGCTGCTTCATGACAGGCAGCAGTTGGGACGTGTCGAACGCGAGCTTCGCCTGCCATGACGGCAGCTTCTGAAGCGCATTCATGCCACTTGCGCCAATCGCAGCCTGCTGGCGTTCGGTGAGACGCCGGCGCCTGGCCCATCCGCCCGGCGCGGCGATCAGCACCTTTTCATTGGCGGCATCCATGCGCCGCGCCCGGAACGCGGCCGGCGCACACAGGTAGACCCGCTGCGTCACTTCCGGCCGGTTCATGCCGTGCGCCCGCATGCGACCGGCGATCCCACACACAGGGGAAATGCCGGGGTTGTGCATCGCAGTGAGGACGCTTGCGGGAACAGCACCTGTCTTTTCCTTCTGGACCGATCGGCTGAGCCCGCTAGACAAGCACAAATCGGGCCGGCAGCCAAGCGCAGGACAGGCCAACCGGCATCAAAACGAAAACACGGAAGCATCCGCCAGTTGCATGCGGTCGCCCGCAAGAGCTTGCGCCTTGCCGCGGGATTTCTCCCACGACGCGGCCTGTCCCAGCGCGCGATAGGTGCACGCTTCCACCCAGGCCGCACGCCAATCCGCACTGCTCCAGGCCGACAGCCGGCCGCTGATGGCGACGGCCTGGTCCACGTTGCCCGTATTCAACAACGCCAGCGCATAGGTCTGGCCAACGCCGACCACCAGTTCGGGCACACCCAGCTTGTCCGCCTTGGTCATGGCCAGCTTCAGTTGTTCCAGCGCTTGGCCCTGCTGCCCTTCGCCCCACGCCTGCGCAGCGTTGGCGCGCATGACGGCGATGTCGATCCAGTCGTCCTGTTCCGTGCGATGTGTCGCCCAGGCTTGCAGGGTGGCCACGGCCTGCTTGAGTTCGTCGCGCTTGCCGGCGCGCAGCAGGATATTGATCCGCACGAGCGAAGCGTCGGCGTAGTCGCGGTGATCATCGTCCTGCTCCAGCGCGGAACCCGCGAACGCCTTGCTTATCCACGCCACCGCCGCCTGCGTTTCACCGCGCTCCAGTGCGAACTTCGCCAGCATGGCGGTGGCCCAGGCGGTCAGTGTCGGATCGTCTTCGGGCTTCGGCTGCGCGATCAACTGCTCCAGTACGGCGCTGGCCTCCGAGGTGCGTCCGTTGTCGGCCAGCGCGGTGGCGCGCAGGATGACCAGCCCGCGGCGCACGTTGTCGTCGCAGAACTCCATGCCCTTCTGCGTGAACGGCCAGTAGTCGTCGCTGGTGGTGAGCTCGTCGGCGTATTGCAACAGCATCTTGTGCGAGACGAGCAGGCCTTGCAGGGACGTGGACAGCAACTGCCGCATGCCCATGTGCTGCTCGTGCTCGTAGGCGTGCTGCAACAAGGGCAGCGCCTGATCGAACTGTCCGCGCCGCATGTCGATCTGCGCCATTGAGGTATCCACTTTCGCCTGACCCACGGTATCGCCGGCCAGCGCGTAATTAACGCGGGCAAGGCCAAGATCGGCCGTCGCGTCATCCAGTTTGCCGTCGAAGAATTCCAGATGGGAGCGATCGAGATACGCCTGCGCCAACGCCTCGTTGTCTTTCTGTGCTTGCAGCAGGCGCACCGCCTCGGTCAAAGCGGCGACGCCCTCGACATATTGGTGCTTGCGGTAATAGATGTACCAAAGCGTGGTGAGCACCTTGCCGCGCAACAGCGGCTGCTTGTCGGCCGGCAACTGCTTGAGCAGATCGGTCAGTGCGCGTTCGCAGGTTTCGGTTTTGCCTTCGTCGCAATGGAAGCCCGCTTCCTGGAAGGCGAACTCGGGCGTTTCGCGCACTTCCGGCGGCGCCTTGTCGAGCAGTTCGTGCACAAGCTCCGGATGGCCGGCAAGCTGCGCCGCTTCCATGCGCAACAGATATTCCTGCCGCGCATTGCCGGAACCCGGCTTGCGCGCATCGCCGCCGAAACCGAGCTGCGCCAGCAGCAGATCGCTGGCCGCGTGTGCCGCGTTCAACACGTTGCCGGATGATGATTCGGCCTGCCAGGTACGCCCTTCGCGGCTTTTCGCCTCCAGATGCACGCGCCAGGTGTTGTCGACCAGGGTGACCTTCGGCGTGACGACCAGCGCGAACGAGGCGATCGCGGCATTTTTTTCCGCGCCTTCCTGATTCACCAGGTTGAGCACGTTGCGGCTGTTCTCGGTGGGAACCTTCGCCTCGCGCAAGCGGCCCGAAAGCATGTCCATCAAGCCTAAGCGCAACCAGTTCCAGTCGCTGGGACCATTCACCTCCGCCGGCAGCACGATGGTCGTGCCCTGATCGAAATGCATCGCCGCCGCGGCAGCCGGCTGGGCCTGATGGAGCCGCCAACCCAGATAGACGGCCGCAAACGCCGACAGCAACAGCAACACCGCCAGCAACGGGAAACGCAGCCATTGCCGATAGCGCAGCGTGGCCGGCATAGCATCGACGGCATTGATAGCAGGCACCTGCGCGAGCGCGGCGTGCGATTCCTGCGCCGCCGCGCGCGTATCGAGCATCCAGCGATAGCCCACGCGCGGCACGGTCCGTATGCAACGTTGCTCGTTGCCCGCATCGCCCAGCGAGCGGCGCAAGCGCACGACGGTTTGCGCGAGCAGGTTGTCGCTGACGTCGTCGCGACCCCACACCGCGGAAATCAATTCATCCTTGCCGACCGGGCGTTCGCGATGTTCGACCAGATACACCAGGCAATCGAAAGCGCTCGCGGCTAGCGCGACCGGTTCACCGTTTCGGCTCAACTCCCTTGCACGCGGACGTAGGCAAAAATCATCGAAATAAAAAACTGAATTCCCCATGCCGGTATGTTATCAGCCGCCCGTGCGCGATCTTTTTGTTTCAAACGGTTAGTGCGTGATTTATGGGACATCACCCGTCAATCGGCAAATATCGCAATGCGATTGATGGATATCACAATGCGCACCGCGTGGCAGGATGCATCGTTTGTTGCATGCGCTTGACCGTGGAATTACCCATCGCCTTCATCCGCCTTCACCACCATGCGATACACCCGCGGCGACATCCCCACGGTCGCCTTGAACTGCCGCGCGAACGCGCTCTGGTCAACAAAGCCGCAGGCCACGCCGATCGATGCGATCGTCGCGTCCGCATGCAGCAGGCGCATCGCCGCCTCGATGCGCAACTTGGTCAACACCTGTTGCGGCGTCAGCTGGAACACTCGCCGGAAATGCCGCTCCAGCTGCGCGATGGAAAGCCCGGCCAGTTCGGCCAGCGCCTGCACGCGAACGCCTTCGGCGTAGTTTTCCTGCATGTGGGTCAGCACGCGTTTCAGGCGGTCGTAGATGGGGTGCTTGCCGTCGGGAATGCCCAGGTCGCGCGAGATGCCGATCAGCCCCTGGATCTTTCCGCGCGAACGCAGCGGCCGCTTGCAGGTCAGGCACCAGCCGGGCACGCGGTTGGCGAAGATGTGCACTTCCAGCTGGTTCTCGATGATTTCGCCGGCCAGCACGCGCCGGTCCTGCGCCGCGTAGGAACCGCCCATGGCAGTGGGAAAAAGCTCGGTGACGGATTTGCCGATCACTTCACTGCGCTGCTTCAGGCCCAGCCGCCGCACCAGGGTGAGGTTGGCGTGGGTGTAGCGGCCATCGGGATCCTTGACGAAGAACACCACGTCCGGCAACGCGTCGAACAGCGGCTCCAGTTCATCGGCAGAAATCTTCATGGGGCGAATGATGATGGCACGCTCTGGCCTGGTCAGGGAAAACGGGTATCCATGCCTGGGCGGCGCCGCCGCCACGGCGTTTGAGCGCCGCGGCGCGCTTCCTGCCCGACAGCGGCACCCTGGCCCGACTATGCCGAATTCCGCATGCCAGGTCCACAAGCTTTTCTAGACGCTCACCGCCGGCGGAGACGAAGATGCCAGCATGCATACCATCGACTTCATCGACTCGCACACCGGCGGCGAACCCACCCGGGTGGTGCTGACGGGCTTTCCGGACCTGGGCAACGGCTCGCTGGCCGAACGCCGCGAACTATTCCGCACCCGCTACGACCGCTGGCGCCAGGCGATCGCCTGCGAACCGCGCGGCTCGGACACCATGGTCGGCGCATTGCTGCTGCCGCCGACCGATCCGTCCGCCTGCGCCGGCGTGATCTACTTCAACAACGTGGGTTACTTAGGCATGTGCGGCCACGGCACCATCGGCCTGATCCGCACGCTGCATTACCTGGGGCGCATCACGCCCGGCAAGCATCGGCTGGAAACGCCGGTGGGCATGGTCGGCATCGAGCTGCATGCGGACGGCCGCGTGGCGATCGACAACGTGGAAAGCTATCGCCA
>CBJMMB010000205.1:0-4622 GCA_966430775.1 uncultured Dyella sp.
GCTGGCGTCACCGAGCACGCCTGAACAGGCCCGAAGAGAACCCCATGACCTTTCGCTTTCGTCCCCTGCTTGCCCTGGTGATCGCTTTCGGCGTCACGACCACGGCGGCCTTCGCGCAATCGGCGGCCGACATGGGCGCCAGCAAGCCGCGCAAGGTGTCGGAATTGCCGCTGCAGCCCGATGGCGATGAAGCCAACGCGGCGCTGATCTCGGCGCATCTGCTCACCCGCTTCCACTACGACGCGCAGCCGCTCGACGATGCGATGTCGGAGAAGATCTACAAGCTGTACTTCAAGCTGCTCGACGGCGAGAAGGTCTTCTTCACGCAGGAAGACATGGCGAAGTTCGCCAAGTACAAGGACCAGTTCGACAACGCGATCTGGAACAAGGACCTGGCCGGCCCGTTCGACATCTTCAACCAATACATCCTGCGCGCGATCGATCGCATGACCTACGCGCGCGGCCTGTTGAAGCAGGGCTTCGACTTCAACACCAACGACAGCTACGTCATCGATCGCAAGAAGGCCGACTGGCCCAAGGACCAGGCCGAGCTCAACGACTTGTGGCGCAAGCGCACCATGAACGACTGGCTGCGCCTGAAGCTGGCCGGCAAGAGCGACGATGACATCCGCAAGACGCTGGACAAGCGCTACGCCAACTACATCGATCGCGTGAAGCAGCTCGACGGCCAGGACGCGTTCCAGACCTTCATGACCGCGTATGCCAATTCCACCGATCCGCATACCGACTACATGGGCCCGCGCGCGGCCGAGAACTTCGACATCTCCATGAAGCTCTCGCTGGAAGGCATCGGCGCGGTGCTGCAGCAGCGCGACGACTACACCGTGATCCGCGAACTCGTGCCCGGCGGCCCGGCGATCAAGTCCGGCAAGCTGCACGTGGGCGACTACGTGATGGGCGTGGGCCAGGGCGAAAGCGGTCCGATCCAGGACGTGGTCGGCTGGCGCATCGATGACGTGGTCAACCTGATCCGCGGCAAGAAAGACACCACCGTGCGCCTGGAAATCGTGCCTGCAGATCAAGGCACCGACGGCAAGCACGAGATGGTCACGATGGTGCGCAAGAAGGTCACCATCGAAGAACAGGCCGCCAAGAAAAAGGTCATCGAAGTCACTGACGCCGGCGTCACGCGCAAGATCGGCGTGATCGAGCTGCCGATGTTCTACTCCGACTTCGGCGCGCGCAGCGAAGGCGACAAGAACTTCAAGAGCGCCACCCGCGACGTCGCCAAGCTGCTGGGCGAACTGAAGGCCGAAGGCGTGCAGGGCGTGGTGATCGATCTGCGCAACAACGGCGGCGGTTCGCTGTACGAGGCGAACGAACTCACCGGCCTGTTCATCGACAAGGGTCCGGTGGTGCAGGTGCGCGATGCGCGCGGCCAGGTGCAGGTGCAGGGTGATGACGATCCGGGCATGGCCTGGAGCGGTCCGCTGGCGGTGCTGGTCAACCGCGGCACGGCTTCGGCGTCGGAGATTTTCTCCGCGGCGATCCAGGATTACGGCCGCGGCCTGGTGATCGGCACGCAGACCTTCGGCAAGGGCACGGTGCAGACCCTGATCGACCTCAACCGTTTCGCGGCCGATCCCGACGCCAAGCCGAATTTCGGCGCGCTGAAGATGACCGTGCAGGAATTCTTCCGCATCAACGGCGGCTCCACCCAGCTGCGCGGCGTCACGCCGGACATCCAGTATCCGAGCAACGGCGACGACAAGGACTTCGGCGAATCCACCTACGACAACGCGCTGCAGTGGACACAGATCGCGCCGGCCGACTACAAGCCGGTCGCCGATATGAAGGCCTATCTGCCGCAGCTGCAGCAGTTGCACGATGCGCGCGTGGCCAAGTCGCCGGCGTGGCAGCTGATGCTCGACGAGCTGACCCAGTACAAGAAGCTGGCCGACCGCACCAGCATTTCGCTCAACTACGACCAGCGCGAGGCGGAGCGTAAGCAACTGGATGCCATGCAGGCCGAATTCCGCGCCCGCCACAAGGCGATCGACGGCAACACCGCCGCCGCGCTCGAAGACCAGAGCCAGCTCGACGATGGTCTCAACCCGAACGAGCGCAGCCTGAAGACGGAGCTGAAGGAACAGGAAGAAGCCAAGAAGGCCGCCGACCCGCAACTGCAGGAAACCGCGCACGTGCTGTACGACGCGATCGGCCTGATCAACGCCAACCCGAAGCTGGCCGCCGAAGTGCTGCCCTATGGCGGCAAGCAGGGCGAGACCGCCTCGCTCGCTTCCACCAACGGCCAGGTGTCGCTGCCGACGCCGATGGTGGAACCGGGTTCATCGCAGGCGCCCAAGCCGGCGGCGTCGAGCAGCAGCAAGTAAGCGGGTTTGTTTCCAGAAAAAAAGCAGCGCTTCGGCGCTGCTTTTTTTTGCGTGCCATGAACCTCCCGTAGGTTGGGCTGAGGCGCAGCCGAACCCCAACGGTGTCATGCCACATGGTGATGTTGGGGTTCGGCTGCGCCTCAGCCCAACCTGCGGTGGATTTCTTACGTTGTTAGGTTGAGCATGATCGTGACACGGGAGGTCCACCATCCATGAACCTGCTCTCCAACCTCGCCCTCGCCGGCGGCCTCGCCTGGGCCAGCGGCATCCGTCTCTACGCCACGCTGTTCATCGCCGGCCTGCTCGGCCGACTCGGCTACGTGACGCTGCCGCCGGGGCTGGAAGTGCTCAGCCACAACTGGGTGCTGATCACCGCCGGCATGCTGATGGTCGGTGAGTTTCTCGCTGACAAGGTTCCGATGTTCGATAGCGTGTGGGATTCCATCCACACCTTCATCCGCATTCCGGTGGGCACCCTGCTCGCGTGGGGCGTGTTCAAGAACAGCGGCCTGGACCAGCAACTCGCCGCGGCGCTGCTGGGTGGGGCCGTGGTGACGGGTACGCATCTGGCCAAGTCAGGCACGCGCGCGCTGATCAACACCTCGCCGGAGCCTTTCAGCAATTGGGGCGCAAGCGTCGGCGAGGACGTTTCGCTGCTGGGGATTCTCTACCTGGCGTGGCAGCATCCGCTGGTGCTGTTGATCCTGCTGGCGCTGTTTATCGTGCTGATCTGCTGGCTGCTGCCAAAGATCGTGCGCGGTTTGCGCATGATCTTCGCGCGACTGAACAGACTCGGCCAGGCAACGTAGGTTCGGGTGCAAACCCCAACGCATGCATAGATGGCGACGTTGGGGTTTGCACCCCAACCTACGCACGCTCAACTCAACGGTGATTTTCAGGTCCCCTAATCGTCATTCCGGCGAAGGCCGGAATCCATGTTTCGTACTGGCCATGGATTGACCAGCTTCGCTGTTGTAAAGCGCCTCGGCCTTCGCCGGAATGACGGTTAGGCAAGTCCGATATACACGGTGATTACCCGGACTTCGCTTTGCCCTGCGCTGTCTTCTGCGCTTTCTGCCACTGCTGAAATTCGGTCACCTGCGGCAGATCGCGCAGCAGTTTCGAATGTGGATCGACGATCACCAGCGCATCGGCCGGCACATCCAGCGTGCCTTCGCCATGCGTCATCGGCAGCACATGCAACTTGCCATCCACTTGTACCTCCACCGGCATGGGGAATGGCAAGTCATGCGGCGTACGCCAACGCAGATGCAACGTATCGCCCTGGCGCTGCTGATCCAGCACAGGAAGCTGTGCCTGATACAGGTAGACATTGAAGAACCAGCTCAAATCACGCCCGCTCACCTTGTTCACGATCTCGACGAAATCGCGCGCGCTGGCGTAATGCGGCGCGAAGTTGCCGGGCTTCGGATCGGGCGTGCCGTACACCAGCATGCGCAGGCACTCGAAGAATTTTTCATCGCCAATGAGCGCGCGCAGCGAATGCAGCATCAGCGCGCCCTTGTTGTAGATATCCAGCCCGGGGCCGCGGTCGTCGTCGTACACCTGCTCTTCGGTCTTGTGGTTGTCCGATACGATCGGAAAACGATCGCGCAGTGTCAGGCGCAGCTTGTTGAGCCAGGCGTAGTAACCCATGTCGCCGTTGATCGACTGGCTATACAGCGGCTGCATGTAGGTGGCGAAGGCTTCGTGCAGCCACATGTCGTCCCAGTCGGCGTTGGTCATCTGGTTGCCGAACCACTCATGCGCAAACTCGTGCTGCAGCAGCCAGTCGAAGCCGCTGCCGTCCTTCGCGTAGTGGTTGCCGTAGGCGTTGATGGTCTGGTGTTCCATACCCAAGTACGGCGTTTCCACCACGCCCATCTTTTCGTCACCGAACGGGTAGGGACCGATCATGGCTTCGTTGAAGGCCAGCATGCGCGAGAATTCGGCGAACAGTTTGCGCGCCTGGTCTTCCTCGCCGGGCAGGTACCAGTACTGCAGCGGAATCACGTTGCCATAGCGGCTGTGGTATTCGCCGGTGAGTTCCTGGTAGGGACCGACGTTGATCGAGATCGCGTACGTGGTCGGGTGCTTGGCGCGCCAATGATAGGTGCGCTTGTCACCCTCCTCGCTGACGCCGATCAGCACGCCATTGGCCGGTGCCACCAGCGGCTTGGGCACGGTCACATACAGGTCGACCAGGTCGGGCTTGCCCTGCGGATGATCGATGCACGGCCAGAACAGATCGCAGCCTTCGCCTTCCAC
>CBJMMB010000206.1:0-4616 GCA_966430775.1 uncultured Dyella sp.
GGGCGGATGCCGAAGGTGACCAGCCAGCCGTCGCGGGCGGCAGGCAGGGCCTGTTGCACTGCGGCGCCGAAGCTTTCGGTGTCGCCGATCAAGTGGTCGGCCGGTAGCACCAGCAGCAAGGCTTGCGGATCGCGTTCCACGGCCTTGAGAGCGCCCAGCGCGATGGCCGGGGCGGTATTACGAGCGATCGGCTCCAGCACGATGGTGGCGCCTTGTACGCCCGCTTCCAGCAGTTGATCGGCGGCCAGGAACCGGTGGTCTTCGCTGGCGACGATGATGGGCGCCATGGCCTCCGGCAGCTTCTGCGTACGGGTGACGGCCTGCTGGAAAAGCGTGCCATCGCCACTCAAGGAGAGAAATTGCTTGGGCAGGTTTCTGCGCGAAACCGGCCACAGGCGGGTGCCGCTGCCGCCGCTGAGGATGAGAGGAATCAACATGTTTTAGGGACCAATGCCTTGATGATGTGGTTCAAACCCTGTCGCCAATCCGGCAAAGAATAGCCGAATTGCCGCTGAAAACCGGTGTTGTCCAGTACGGACCAGGCTGGGCGGCGCGCCGGCGTGGGGAATTCCGCCGTGGTGATGGGAATCAGCCTGGGCATGCGCGCAAGCAGCCCATGCGCCATGGCTTCCCGCATGATGGCGTCGGCGAAGCCGTGCCACGTGGTGCTGCCGCTGGCGACCAGATGATGCGTGCCATTCATTTGATTCCGCTGCATCGGGTCGGCGTCCAGCCATTTATCGAGGGCGGCAAGGGTAGCTTGCACGATCAGCGTCGTGTCGGTGGGGCTGCCATGTTGGTCAGCCACGATTCGGATTTCTTCGCGCTCTGCTGCCAGGCGCAACATGGTGCGAAGAAAATTGTGCCCGTGCGGCGCGTAGACCCATGCCGTTCGCAGCAACAGATGCTTCGCGCCGCTGCGCTGCAAGGCCAGTTCGCCGGCAAGTTTGCTGCGTCCGTAAGCGCCGATCGGCGCCGTGGGAGCATCGGTCGGGTACGGTATTTCGGCGACGCCGTTGAAGACGTAGTCGGTGGAATAGTGGATCACCAACGCATCGCGGGCAGCCGCCCATGTGCCCAGCTCCCCGACCGCATCGCCGTTGATGCGTGTCGCAAGGGCCTCTTCGCTCTCCGCGCGATCCACTGCCGTATACGCTGCGGCATTGACAATCAGTCGAGGTTGCAGCCGATCGAGCAGGCCGTGCAGCGCGTTGACTTGAGACAGATCAGCAACCTCCGCGGGCCTGCCATCGAAACGGGTGCCGTCGCGGGTAGCGGTGACAAGTTTTCCCCGCTCTGCCAGCCCACCATGCTCAAGAAAACTGCGGCCAAGTTGCCCGTTGGCACCAAGCAGCAGGATGTTCATGCTTCGAACGGCGGCAGGCGGTCGACGGGAACCTCGGCCAGCAACGGCGCTTTGGCGTCCTTGGCGGAAATCACCGGTTCGCTGACCGGCCAGTCGATGCCGATGGCGGCATCGTTGCAGCAGATCGAAGCGTCCGCCGCGGGGTCATACAGCGTGGTGCACTGATAGGTAAAGGTCGCGTAGTCGGAAAGCACGCAGAAGCCGTGCGCGAAGCCGGCGGGAATCCACATATGGCGATGATTGTCGGCGGTAAGCATCGCGCTGACCCATTGGCCGAAGGTGGGCGAACCGTGCCGGATATCGACCGCGACGTCGTAGACCTCCCCCTCCAGAACGCTGACCAGCTTGCCTTGCGGGTGCGGCCATTGATAGTGCAAGCCGCGCAACACGCCCTTGGCCGAGCGCGAGACGTTGGTCTGCACGAAGTTGGCGTGGATGCCCAGTTTGGCGTACTTGGCTTCGTGATAGCTCTCGTAAAAGAACCCGCGCGAATCCTCGAAAACCTGAGGTTCCACGACCACCACGCCCGGCAATGCCGTTTGAATGGATTTCATCGCACAGGCCCTTGGTTGACCAGTTGAACAAGGTACTGCCCATAACCGGTCTTGATCAGAGGCGCCGCCAGGCGCAGGACCTGTTCCGCATCGATCCAGCCGTTGAGATAGGCGATTTCCTCCGGGCAGCAGACTTTCAACCCTTGCCGGTTTTCGATGGTCTGGATGTAGTTGCCTGCTTCCATCATGGACTCGTGGGTGCCCGTATCCAGCCAGGCATAGCCGCGGCCGAGTTGCTCCAGGTGCAAGGAGCCGTCTTCCAGATAGCAACGGTTGAGATCGGTGATCTCCAGCTCGCCGCGGGGAGAAGGTTTGAGGCTGGCGGCGTAGTCACATACCCGCTGGTCGTAGAAATACAGCCCTGTGACGGCGTACTGGGATTTCGGTTGGGCAGGTTTTTCCTCGATGCCCACCACACGTCCTTCGCCATCGAATTCGGCAACCCCGTAACGCTGCGGATCCTTGACCCAGTAGCCGAAGATGGTGGCGCCATGCGGCCGCGTCGCCGCGCGCTTCAGGCGCTCCGTAAGTCCGACCCCGTAAAAAATGTTGTCGCCGAGCACCAGGCAGCTCGGCGCGTTCCCCACGAAATCGCGGCCGATAAGGAAGGCTTGCGCAAGCCCATCGGGCGATGGCTGCACGGCATACCGGATGTCGATGCCCCACTGCGAACCGTCGCCGAGCAGGCGCTGAAACAGCGCTTGCTCATGCGGCGTGTTGATCATCAGGATCTCGCGCATGCCCGCCAGCATCAGCACGGACAGCGGGTAATAGATCATGGGTTTGTCGTAGACCGGCAGCAATTGCTTGCTGATCGCCTGCGTAATCGGATAGAGCCGGGTGCCGGAGCCGCCAGCCAGGATGATCCCCTTGCGTGTATTCATGCGCCGAGCCGTTCCATGCGGTAGCTGCCGTCGAGTACGCGCTGTACCCAGGTCTGGTTGGACAAGTACCAATCCACCGTCTGCGCGATCCCCGTTTCGAACGTCTGCGCCGGCTGCCAGCCCAGCTCGCGCTGCAGTTTGCTGGCGTCGATGGCGTAGCGGCGGTCGTGGCCGGGACGGTCTTTTACGAAGGTGATCAGGCTTTCGTGAGGCTTGCCGCTGGGTAGCGGGCGGTGCGCATCAAGCAAGGAGCAGATAGTGCGCACCACGTCGATATTGGTGCGTTCCGCATTGCCGCCCACGTTGTAGGTTTCTCCCACCCGGCCGCGCTCCAGCACCCTCTTTATGGCGGCGCAATGATCACCCACGTACAACCAATCTCGGATGTTCAAGCCATCTCCATACACAGGCAGCGGTTCACCGTGCAACGCCTTCTGGATGACCAGCGGGATCAGCTTCTCCGGAAACTGATAGGGCCCGTAGTTGTTGGAACAATTGGTGGTCAGCGTGGGCAGGCCGTAAGTGTGATGGAAGGCGCGCACCAAGTGATCGGAGGCCGCCTTGGACGCAGAGTAGGGGGAGTTGGGAGCGTAAGCGGTCGCTTCCGTGAAGCGACCCTCGATCCCCAGGCTGCCGTAAACCTCGTCCGTCGATACATGCAAAAACCGGAAGCGATCGCGTTCCGGGCCTTCCATTGAGCGCCAGTAGTCGCGTGCGGCCTCCAACAGGCTCAACGTGCCGACAACATTGGTCTCGACGAAGGCCGCTGGACCGTCGATGGATCGGTCAACGTGCGATTCGGCCGCAAAATTGATGATCGCCTCCGGCTTGTGCACCGTCAGCAGGCGCTGGAAGAGCGCTCGATCCTTGATATCTCCCTGAACGAAGATGTGGCGATCGTTGCTGGTGAGGGGGGTGAGCGTGTCCAAGTTGCCGGCATAGGTGAGTTTGTCGACATTGACGACGCGTACACCGTCGACGATCGCCTTGAGAACGAAATTGGCGCCGATAAAGCCGGCGCCACCGGTAACGAGCCAGGTTTTGGCGTCTGAAGATGGGGGATTCATCAAGCCCTGCTTTGCTACGCAGCCAGCGGATAGTTTGCCATTGATCGGGCCGGGAAACAGTCGGCGGGAGGGTAAGCAAAGGCCCCGGCTCAACTGCCGACGCTTGTCGGGCGGCCCCGGTGCTCTAAAAGAAGTTGCGTCGGCGAAGAGGCGGGCTTTAGCCTGAGAACAGGTGCGTAAAGCAAGCATGCTGAACGAAATCTCAGGCGCCGATTCTGCGATTTCCGGCCTGTCAGGTTAAGATGCCCGTTTTATCTCGGGGACTGAGCTTCGCCATGGCCACCAAGAGTCGCAGCAAGACGAAGACACTGGGATTGGGCACCCGCGCCATCCACGCCGGGCAGCAGCCTGACCCCAGTACCGGGGCCATCATGACCCCCATTTACGCTACGTCGACCTACGTCCAACAAAGCCCGGGCAAGCACAAGGGGTTCGAATACTCGCGAACGCAGAACCCCACCCGTATGGCTTATGAACGGTGCGTGGCGGACCTGGAAGGGGGCGTGGCCGGCTTTGCGTTCGCCTCCGGCCTGGCGGCCGCGGCCACCGTGCTCGACCTGCTCGATTCGGGCAGCCACATCATCGCCATGGACGATCTGTACGGCGGCAGCTACCGGCTCTTCGAGCGCGTCCGCCGCCGCTCCGCCGGCCTGGACTTCAGCTTCATCGATCTGAACGACGCCGATGCACTGAAGGCCTCGCTGAAGCCCAATACCCGGATGATCTGGGCCGAGACTCCGACCAA
>CBJMMB010000207.1:0-4611 GCA_966430775.1 uncultured Dyella sp.
CGATGTAACTTGCCTGATCCCCCGAGCGATAAATCCGCTGCGTCGCCTTCTGATAATCCGCCGGCCTGGCGAAAAAGATGTTCGGCACGAAGGTCTGAGGGTTGCGGTCGTACAGCGGGAACCAGCTCGATTGCACCTGCACCATCACGCGGTGGCCCGGCAGGAATACGTGGTTCGCCGTGGGCAGGTCGAAGCGGTAGGCGAGCGGCTGGTTGGCGGCCAAGGCCTTGGGCTTGTCGTAGCCTTCGCGATAACGGCCGCGGAAGATGTCCATCGACACGGCCAGCTGATAGCCGTCCATCTCCGGCTGTTCGGCCACCTGGTCGGGATACACGTCGATCAGCTTCACCACCCAGTCGCTGTCGGTGCCGCTGGTGGAGGCGGTCAGGTGCACCACCGGGAAACCGCTGATGGTCAAGGGCTCGGTCAGCACGTCGGAGACGTAGCTGACGACATCGGTACGGCCGGACGCCTCGCGCTGGTCGTCCACCAGCCACTGCGACCAGGTAAGGCCGTTGTCGTAGCCCATCGGCTGGATCGGGCGCGCGCGGAACGGCACGGGATGCGCGGGATCGGAGACGTACTCGTCATACGCATCGCTGCCGCCGGGCGCGTTGAAACCGAGCTTGCGATCCGCCTGCAGATACAACGGACGGCTCTTCACCTTGCAGCCTTCCTCGCAGGCCAGCGGCCAATGGCTCAGGCGCTGCCATTGGTTGCTGCCGGTCTGATAGGCCGTCACCGGTGCGATATCCGCCTTGGGCGCGCCGTCTTTCAGATATTGCGCCAGATACGGACGCAGGATGTGTTCGCGGAAATATTTGCCGGTGTCACTGCCGAAACGGATCGCGCCGAGCGAACTGGCTTCGTCGATCTCCTGGCCGTGATGCCACGGACCCATCACCAGCTTCACCATGTCGCCGTTCTTGTCCTTCGGCTTGATCGCGCGATACACGGCAAGCGCGCCGTAGATGTCTTCCTGGTCCCACAGGCTGTGCACCAGCATGGTCGGTACTTTCAGCGGCTGCGCGCCAAGTACCTTGTCGACGGCCTGCTCGCTCCAGAAGGAATCGTAGGCCGGATGCGCGGTCACCTTGTTCCAGAAACCCAACTGTTCCATGCCGTACTGCTTGCCCATGTTGCCGGCAGACACGTAATGCATGAACAGATCGTATTCATCGTGGTAGTTCGTCCACCACTTATAGCTGTTGTCGCGGCTGGCGCTCTGTTCGTAGATGTAGGACATGTTCTGCTCGCGGAACGCGCCGTGATGGAACCAGTCGTCGCCCATCCAGCCGTCCACCATCGGGTTCATCGGCACCGCTACTTTCAATGCCGGATGCGGATTCACCAGCGACATCAGCGGCTCGAAACCGTCGTAGGAAATGCCGATCGTGCCGACCTTGCCGTTCGATTCCGGCACGTTCTTCACCAGCCAGTCGATGGTGTCGTAAGTGTCGGTGGCGTCGTCGACCGGGGTGGGATTGAGCGGGCCGTGCACCGGGCGATTCATCACGTAATCGCCTTCGGAACCGTACTTGCCGCGGATGTCCTGGATCACACGGATATAGCCGTCTTCCACGATCACGTCGGCGGCGTTGTCGTAGCCTTCCAGCATCGGGCCGAGGTGGCCGCTCATCACATGATGCGTAAGCGCCTTGGCGTCGTAGGGGGTGCGCGTCATCACGATGCCGGCGTGGTGTGCGCCTTTCGGAATGAGGATCACCGTGTTGAGCTTCACGCCGTCGCGCATTGGGATCTTCACGTCGCGCTCGACGTAGTCGAAGCTTTCGGTGGCCGGCTTGAACGCAGCCGGCGTTTCGCTGGGGTAGTTGGGATACTGCGGTGTGGTGTCATCCGTGGCGAGTGCGGCGCCGCTCAGCGTGAGCAGCAGGGCGAACAGGGCAGGCTGGATGCTGCGTACAGCAATCTTCATGATGACTCCCCTTTGGATAAGCAGGCGTAGCCTACCGGTATTCCTTGGGTGCGGGGTACGCCGCCTGGCGGACAGCGGGCGCCGAGGGGGAATGATGTCGCTGGCTGCTCTGCGCGTTGTGCCCTATTGAGAACGCCGCGCGCGTATTTGCGCCGATCTTTCTTGCGTGCCCGTTTTGTGTAGCCGCTCATCACGCCACGCAGATGACATGCTCACGCGGCTTCTTCTAGGGTCCGCGCATTCGTCGCCGGGGAGTGGCGAATGACTTTGCTGGGGACATGCCGCAGATCCGGACCATCGCCGTAAGCGATGGTTTTTCGTATAGGCATCGGATCGGCCGACGTGGCTGGCCGGCAAGGCCGCAAGTGTGAGCACAAGCGTCATCGTCAAACGGGTCCCGCTGTCATGGAGATGCATCTGAGGTCGTCCGGCCGCAGCGGGCTTTTCTGTCCATTTTGAATGGGGATACGAAATGTTCGGTCACTCGAAGTGCGCGCTGGTCAAAGTCGTCGTATCGGGCTTGCTGGTCCTTGCCGCTGGCGCGGCCATGGCAAGCGACGCCGCAACGCCGCAGGTCGCCAATCCTTACTCGCCGGCTTACGGACATGCCTACCGGCATGGCGCCGTACCCACGCGCGAAACCTTGAATCTGATGAAGTCATTCCGCATGGCCTATCCGAACGCCGCCGCCACCGGTCCGGAAACGCTCGCCTATGGCGGCGGAATCGACGGCATCGGCGTCACCAGCGGGCCGCAGAAGGTGTACCTGGTGATCTACGGCTCGCAATGGGGTACGGCGGGCAAAGATGCCAACGGCAACGTGGTGCTGTCCAAGGACACCGCCGGCGTGGCGCCGCGTTTGCAGATGATGTTCAAGGGCCTGGGTACCGGCGGTGAGCTATGGTCCGGCGTGCTCACGCAGTATTGCGATGGCGCGGTCTCGGCGGGCGCTACGTCCTGTCCTTCGGGTGCCTCGTTCGTACCGTATCCGAAGTCCACGGTGCTGGCCGGCGTGTGGTACGACAACTCGGTCAAGTCACCGAGCCGGGCCACGGCCAAGCAATTGGCGCAGGAGGCGATCAAGGCCGCGGCGCATTTCGGTAACACTACCGCGGCAAGCAATCGATATGCGCAGTATGTAGTGGTGTCGCCAACGGGTACGCATCCGGATGGCTTCAACGCGGGCGGTGGTTTCTGTGCGTGGCACGATTACAACAAGGACGCCGGCGTCTCCTCGCCCTACGGTGATATCGCCTTCACCAACATGCCTTACGTGCCCGATGCCGGCGCAAGTTGCGGCGCGAACTTCGTGAATGCCGGCGCGGCCGGGACGCTGGACGGCGTCACCATCGTCGAGGGTCACGAATACGCCGAAACCAGCACCGACCAGAACCCCGCCGGCGGCTGGACCAACCAGACGGGCAGTTCCTACAACGGTCAGGAAAACGGCGACGAGTGCGCATGGATCAGCTCGGGCCAGGGCGCCTCGGCCAACGTAGCCATGGGCAACGGCAGCTATGCGATGCAGAGCACGTGGTCCAATGACACCAACCAGTGCGACATCGCGCATACGGCGCTGCACTAATACATGTAGGGAGTAATCGTGCGACGAACGCAGAAATTTCTGCGTTCGTCGTTATGTGTTGTAGGACGTGAATCTTGTAAACGCCCAATCGTCATTCCGGCGAAGGCCGGAATCTATCGCCAGTCCGAAGCATGGATTCCGGCTTTCGCCGGAATGACGACAGGCGGTGTGTAGGTTGGGGTGCAAACCCCAACGTTGCCATGTATTGCCTGAAGCGAAATGTTGCGGTTTGCACCCAACTACGCGATGACTGGAATGGTATCGATGCCCGCCTCGATCGCCGCCTTGTGCACATGCGTGCGCGGCAGCAGGCGTGCGAAGTAGAACGACGCCGTATCCCGCTTTGCCTGCTTGAACTCAGGCTGCTGCGTGCTGTGCGCCAGCGCCGCTACCGCGCGCGCCCAGAAATACGCCAGCGTGATGTAGCCGCTGTAGTAGAGATAATCGTTGGCGGCCGCGCCGAGTTCTTCCGGATTCGTTTGGATGCGCTGCGCCAGCTTCATGGTCAGTTCGCCCCATTCCTTCGCCAGGGCGCCGAGCGGGCCGATATACGGCTTCAGCGATTCATCCGCCGCATGCTGCTTGCAGAACGCGCCGATCTCGGCAAGAAAGTGCTGCAGGCCCACACCCTTCAATTGCAGGATCTTGCGGCCGAGCAGGTCGGCGGCCTGGATGCCGGTGGTGCCTTCGTACAGCGTGATGATGCGTGCATCGCGCACGAACTGCTCCACGCCGTTCTCGACGATGAAGCCGTGGCCGCCGTACACCTGCAGTGCTTCCTTGGTGCATTCCTGCGCCAGTTCGGTGACCAGGCCCTTGGCGATCGGAATCAGGAAGGCGAGCAGTTCGCTACCTTTTTGACGCTGCGCCTCGTCAGTGCCGCGCGCTTCGATATCGGTCTGCAGCGCGGCGTACAGCAACAACATGCGCGAGCCTTCCACGAAGGCGCGCTGGGTCAGCAGCATGCGGCGGACGTCCGGTTGCACCAGCAGATTGTCGGCCGGCTTGTCGGGGAATTTCGCGCCGGAAAGCGCACGCGATTGCAAACGTTCGCGCGCGTAGTTGGCGCTGTTCTGCCATGCGCGTTCGG
>CBJMMB010000208.1:0-4602 GCA_966430775.1 uncultured Dyella sp.
TGCGGGCCGCAGTCGCAGCGGGCCGAGCCGAGCACGTCGCCGGTCATGCATTCGGAGTGCAGTCGAACCAGCGGTGCTTCGCTGTCCTGGTTGCCGAAGCGCAGCGCGAAATGTTCCTTGCCGTCGGACAGGCCGCAGAAGCTGTAGATGGCGGCGGAGGCCTCGCGGCCATCAGCCAGGTGGATGGGCAACTGCGCGGTGGTGCGAACGCAGGGTTCGGTGGTGGGGACAGCGTGCAAGCAGGGCGAAGCCATGGCGTTGATCTCGTGAACTGGGCAGGGTCAGCGCGCCCGCACAGGTTGTACGCGGCGCTGCCACAGCACGAAGGCCGGGAGCGCCAGGAAAACGATGTCGATCGGGAGGAATATGCCGACGCCGTCCGCAATATCAATGATACCCAGGTCGCGCAGTGCCGGGATGAGGAGGGCAATGGAGACAAGGGCTTGCGCGGCTTTGCCGGGGAGCGGCATGGGTTTGCTCTCGATAGCGGGCGTCCAGTGAGTGCGTTTCCGGTGGTCGGGGGTTGTAGATCCGGCAAGTCGCTGGGCCCCGGCGTTCGCCGGGGCGACGGGCTCTACTCGTCATTCAAGGCGGCACGCAAGGCTTCGGCAAGCTGCTGGATGGTGAAGGGCTTGGCCAGCAAGCGGATATTGTCGTGCCCCGGCGCCGCGCGCTCGACGATGTCGCGGGCGTAGCCGCTCATCAGCAGCACGCGCAGGCCCGGGTGGCGTTTGGTGACGACATCGGCCAGTTGCACGCCGCTGGGGCCGGGCATCACTACGTCGGTCAGCAGGATCGACACTTCCGGATGCGCCGCCATCACGCGCTCGGCGCTTTCGGCATCTTCCGCCTGCAGCGCGGTGTAACCCAGTTCCTCTACGGCGGAGGTGACGAAAGTGCGCACTTCAGGGTTGTCCTCCACCACCAGGATCGCGTGGGGCAGGGCGGCGACCAGTCCGTTGTGCTGCGCCAACGGCGCGGGCTGCGGCGGTTCCGAACGGGGCAGATACAGTCGGACGACCGTGCCCACGCCCACTTCGCTATGAATCTTGATGTGGCCGTTGGATTGGGTAAGAAAGCCGTGGATCTGGGCAAGCCCAAGGCCGGTGCCGCGCCCCACCGACTTGGTGGTGAAGAAGGGCTCGAACACCTTGCTCAAGACTTCCTTGCTCATGCCCTGGCCGGTATCGGATACCGACAGCATCACGTATTCGCCGGGCGTCACGCCATCGTTCAAGCGGGCATAGCCGTCGTCCAGATACGCGTTGGCGGTTTCGATCACCAGTTCGCCGTGGCCGTCCATCGCATCGCGGCTGTTCACCGCCAGGTTGAGGATGGCGCTTTCCAGTTGCGGACGATCCACATAGGCGTGCCACAGGCGATCGCCCAACGCGAGCTTGATGGTGATGTTCTCGCCGAGCGTGCGGCTGAGAATGGTGGACATCTCCTGCACGCAGGCGTTGACGTCGATCGAGGCCGGATGCAGCGCTTGCCGCCGGGAAAACGCCAGCAGGCGCTTGGTCAGGTCGCTGGCCTTGCCGGCGCCCATCAAGGCGTTCCGGATGAACTTGTCGGCGCCGTCCAGGCCTTTTTCCAGCCGGCGCAGCGCCATTTCCAGATTGCCCACCACCACCGCCAGCATGTTGTTGAAGTCGTGCGCGATGCCGCCGGTCAATTGCCCGAGCGCTTCCATCTTCTGCGCCTGGCGCAACTGCGCTTCGGTGGAAAGATGCTGCTGCATCTGTTCCTTGAGCGCGGCGTTCTTGAACTCCACTTCGTACCGTTGACGTGCCTCTTCGCGCACGACCAGCACGGCCAGCAGCAGTGCTAGAAACGTGGTGGCGGTAATCGTCCACAGCAGTTGCTGCTGTTTGTGGCGCGCGCCGCGCAGGCTCGCTACCTCGCGCTTGGTTTCGTTCACGTCCATCTGCGCGATGAGGTAGCGGATCTCGCGCATCAAATGCAGGCCCTGGCCTTGCTTGACGGTGGCTACCGCATCGACGTCATCGTTGATCTTGCGCAATTCGATGGTATGCGCCAGTTCGCTCATCTTCTGGCCAACCACGACATCGAGCTGACCGAGCAGCTTGCGTTGCGCAGGGTCGTCGGCCATCAGTGTGCGCAATTCCTGTTGCGTCCTGGCGAGTTGCTCGCGTGCTTGCGTATACGGTTGCAGATACTCCGGGTCACCCGTCAGCAGATAGCCGCGTTGCCCGGTTTCCGCGTCGCGCATCTCTCCGTACAGCTCGCCGACGGCGTTCTGGATGCGCATGGATTTGTTGACCAGATCATAGGCGCGCTGGCTGTTGATGGATGCGAGGACCGCCAGGCCACATGCCACCAACAGCAGCAGGAAGCCGGTAAGGACTTCCAGACGAACGACCCTTTTCATACGGTTGGTCAGCATAGAACAGCATTCCCGTTTCGAGTCGCGGCTAAAGGAGCGCCTTGCCGGCGCTTCGCTCAGCATGCATGACGCCTTGTGAAGCTCGCGAGTCTAAAGGGCTAGACCTGAGCAGAACCCTGCTCCTTGCACAACCGGTCTTACGGCCGCGGTTCGGTAATGCGCAACAGCGGTTTGCCCGCCACCGATTTCAGCGGGAAATAGGCCTTGTGCGTGGCTTCGTCCACCGCCACCACGTGGGCGTTCGGCCCGAGCATGGCCGTTCCCAACGGACTTACGGCATGCGCATGCACGCCATAGATGGATACTTGCCCTGATTCGCCTGCGACATAAAGCCATCCCAGTGCGCGATCGAACGCCAGTACGTCGGGGTCCTTGGCCACATCGAAGGTCGACAGCAGCTTGCGCTGGGTCAGGTCCACCACGATCAGCTTGTCGTTGTCCTCGCATGCGATGAAAGCCAGATGCGTTTGTGGATCGATGTAGAGACCGTGGTTGCCTTCCGCGCCGGGAAGGGTCATGCGGCTGATCACCTTGTCGGTGGCCGGATCGATCTCCACCAGCTGCTTGCGCGTCTGCACGTTGGCGAAAATATGCTTGGAAACAGGGTCGTACTGCGTGTTGCCCACTTCGCCGCCCAATGGAATGGTGGCGACGCGTGCATGGGTGCGCACGTCGATCACGGTGTCGGTGCCACCGTGCTCGTCGGAAACGTAGAGCTTGTGCACATCCGGCGCATAGGCCATGCCGTCCGGATAATCGCCGGCCGGCACGCGCGCCGTGATGGCCAGCGTTTTCGGATCGATCGCCACGACTTCGTCCGTGCCGGTGGCGGAGGCGTACACGCGCTGCAGCTCCGGTACGAACAGCACGCCATGCACGTGGCTGACGTTGGCGATATCGGCGATCACTTTCTGCTGCTGCGTATCGAACACCGTGACCACGCTATCGCCCAGGTGCGCGAGATAAAGGCGATGCGCTGCCGGATCCAGGCTGGCGTAATCCCAACGCGTGGTGCCGCCGGTAAGCGGCGCGTCCACCACCGTCTTGAGCGGCAGATGCCCCGTGGCCGTATCGCGGCATGCCACTGAGGAAGCAAGCAGCACCAGCGCGAGGGCGGGGAACAGCGGAATGCGATGGATCATGGCGTATCTCCTTCGAGAGCAGGGTGACCCACTGGCACCAAGTCGTCGCCCCGGCGAACGCCGGGGCTCAGCGACTTTACGCCCATTGTTGTCGATATAACATAATCGTAGTATTCGCTACATGACCCAAGAACCCGCCCCCTGGCTGCTGCTGGTCGCCTCCCTGAGCGGACGAACGCCGGCGCCCCGCATGCGCCTGTGGCGTGCCCTGAAGGCGGCCGGCGCTTACGCCCTGCGCGATGGCGTCTATCTGTTGCCGGCCAGCGACAAGGCCGCCGAGCTCTTTCGCGTGCAGGCCGCCGAGGTGGCGCAGGCCGGCGGTTCGGCCCACGTCATTCCCTTCCACGCCGATTCGCCCGAACACGACGCCGAGCTGCGCGCCGCCTTCGACCGGACTGCCGCCTATGTCGAAGGCCTTACGGACCTGACGACGCTGCTTTCGGAGTTGCCCACCCTGACCGAGGTGGAAGCGCGCCGACGCCTGGCGAGCGTGCGCCGTGATCTGGAAGGTATCGTCGCCACGGATTTCTTCCCCGGCTCCGCGCGCGATCAGATCGAAGCGGCATTGCGCGATGCCGAGCAGGCGCTCAACGCACGCTTCTCGCCGGATGAGCCACACGCCGCCCACCAGGCGATTCCTCGACGTCATGCTTCGGATTATCACGGTCGGCTGTGGGCCACGCGCCGGCATCTATGGGTGGATCGCGTGGCATGCGCATGGTTGATTCGCCGCTTTATCGATCCGCAAGCGCGCTTTTTGTGGCTGGCCAAACCGGGCGACTGCCCACCCGATGCGCTGGGTTTCGATTTCGACGGCGCGACGTTTACGCACGTCGACCAGCGCGTGAGCTTTGAAGTATTGGCGGCAAGCTTCGGCCTCGAGCGCGATGCCGGCATCGCGCGGCTGGGCCAGTTGGTGCATTACCTGGACGTCGGCGGCGTACCGGTCGCCGATGCAGCCGGATTCGCCAGCGTCATGACGGGTGCGCGCGCCCGCCATGGTGACGATGACGATGCGCTCGTGCAGGACATCGGCATCGTGCTGGATTGTTT
>CBJMMB010000209.1:0-4594 GCA_966430775.1 uncultured Dyella sp.
TCGCCCAGCACCATGTCGCGCAGCCATTCGTAGCCCGGTTGCGTGAGGCGCGAGCCTTCGGGAATGCCCTGGTTGTATTTGCCGCTCAGCAGGCCTGACGCCAGCGGCGACCAGATGGTGGTACCCATGCCGTAGCTGGCGTACAGCGGCGCATATTCCTGTTCCACGCGTTCGCGATGCAGCAGGTTGTATTGCGGCTGTTCGACTACGGGCGCGTACATGTGCATGGCTTGCGCTACGCGATGCGCTTCGTGGATGGCCGCGGCCGACCATTCGCTGGTGCCCCAGTACAGCACCTTGCCCTGGCGCACCAAGGTGTCCATCGCCGCCACGGTTTCCTCGATCGGCGTTTCCGGATCGGGGCGATGGCACAGGTACAAATCCAAGTGCCCTACGCGCAGGCGTTCCAACGCTTGATTGCAGGCTTCGATCACGTGCTTGCGCGACAAGCCGCGTTGCGTGGGGCGCGGCTTTTCCGCGGCGCCGAAATACACCTTGCTCGATACGCAATAGCTGTCGCGCGGAAAGCGCAGATCCGCCAATACGTCGCCCATCAGGCGCTCGGCTTCGCCGTGGTTGTAGGTTTCGGCGTTATCGAAAAAGTTGACGCCACGATCCCAGGCCAGCGCCATCATGTCGCGCGCTTCGGAGCGGCCGACCTGGCGGCCGAAGGTGACCCATGCGCCGAAGGACAGCGCGGACAATTGCAAGCCGGTGCGACCAAGACGACGGTATTGCATGGGGTATCCTCTGTTGGCTTTGCGTTGAACCGCGTTGCTTCCCTGCCGAGATCGAACTTCAGTGCGCGCTGAAGTCCTGGATCGTACTCTCCACCGTCCGCTGCGCATTGTGCGTGCGCAAGGTCACGGCCACGTCGTACTTCTCCAGATAGGCCAGCGTCAGCTTGTCGGTCTCGATGCCGTTGGTATCGATCACGCGGCAGTCCAGTTCCGTCGCCTGGCCTTCGATCGCCGCATTGAGCTGCGATGCGCTGTAACGTTTGCCGCTGTCGCACAGGAACTGGCCCGGATCCTGGAAGGTCTGCCCGCCGGTGCTGCCGTAGAGATAGACGAAAGCGAAGTGCCCGCTGGTGCCGGTGTCCAGGCGCAACACCTTGCGCGCCTCCTGCACCGGCGGAAGGCTGTTCGCGCGTGCGGAGATGCCCTGGGTAAGGAACGAGAAATAACCGCGATAGGTCAGATCCAGCCGCGTGGCGATCGAATTGCCGTTGCTGTCCTGCACCGCCGCCACGCGACGCACCAGTCCGTGCCCGGCGTTTTCCAGCGACATGGCGGTGGTGTAGTGGGAAGGCTGTTGCGTCTGGTCCGATGAAGTCACCACCTCGCGCGTATGCAAGGTGATCTTGGCGAACGGCACCGGCGCAAGGTTCGCGCGCGTGATCGCATCCTTCACATCCGGATTGAGCGCGTCGAAGCTGAAATGCTGCGCGAGATAGGTCGAGCCCGCATCGCCGCCTTGCGCCGTGCCCTGTGCATGCGCGACCGGTGCGGCCGCGAGCAACGCCATTACCGCCGACGCCGCCAGCCTGTTCGTCCATGCCATGCTCATGGCTGCTACCTCGATGCGTTGGAGAGGGTCTTACGATAACAAGGACGATCGAACTTTCGTAAGCGGCCGACTGTGCATTACACCCAAAGCAACACCAGCTTCAGTACCACCGCGGCAAAGATGCCGGCGATCACGTCGTCTGCCATCACGCCCAGGCCGCCTTTCAAATGCCGATCGAGGTAACGGATCGGCCACGGTTTCCACACATCGAACAGACGGAACAAGGCAAAGCCGAGCACGATCGCCCACCACGGCGCCAGCAGCGCGGGCAGCAAGGCGATCCACTGGCCGACGAATTCGTCCCATACCAGGCTGCGGTGATCGTCCACACGCAAGGCGCGGCCCGCGATCTCGCACGCCCATACGCCTATAGCAAAGCCGATCACGATCACCGCGAGGTTGAGCGACAGCGAGTACTGGCGCAGCAGCAGCCACGGCAGGATCGCCGCCAGCGAACCGAACGTGCCTTGCGCCACCGGTGCGAGCCCGGAACCGAAGCCGCACGCCAGCCAACCGGCCGGCGTGGCGAGCAGCGCGCGGCGTTGTTCGAGGGTAAGTATTTTGCGATCGCTCATGCGCGGAAATGATCCCATCCTTGCTGGGCCGGTTCGAGCCACTGGCCATCCGCATCACGAACCTTGACGCCCTGCCCTTCCACGATGCGGCCGATGCGCGTGGCGCCGCAGCCGAGCCTGGCCAGATCCGCCTGCACCGCTGCAACGCGTTGCGGCGGCACGGTGAAGCACAGTTCGTAATCGTCGCCACCGCTCAAGGCGAAGTCATGCGAATTCACATCGTCGAATCGATCCAGCAAGGCGGAGGAACGCGGCAGCAACGCGGCTTCGATTTCGGCGCCGACGCCGCTGGCCGCGCAGATATGTCCGAGGTCGGCAAGCAAGCCATCGGAAACATCGATGCAGGCGCTGGCGCGTTCGCGCAACGCCAGGCCGGCAGCGACCCGCGGTGTGGGGCGATTCAAGCGCGCGATCAGGTAATTCGATTGCGCATCGCTGTGACGGCTTTGCTGCAGCAAGCGCAAGCCCGCCGCCGCATCACCGAGGGTGCCGGTGACCAGCACCGCATCGCCTGCTTGCGCATCTGCGCGCGTCAACGCCTTGCCCGGCGGCACGAAGCCATGCACGGCCACGCTGATAGTGAGCGCGCCGCGCGTGGTATCGCCGCCCACCAAGGCAAGCCGGTAGGTTTGCGCCAGTTGCGCGAAGCCATCGGCGAGACCGTCGATAAAAGCCTCATCGGCATTCGGCAAGGTCAGCGCCAACAACGCCCATGCCGGTGTGGCGCCCATTGCGGCAAGATCGGAGAGATTCACCGCCAACGCTTTCCAGCCGATATCGGCAGGCGCCGTATCGCGCGGGAAATGCACGCCTTCGACCAGGGTGTCGATCGCCACCGCCAGTTCCTGGCCGGATGGCACGGCCAGCAAGGCGGCGTCATCGCCGATGCCTAAGCGCACATCGTCGCGGCTTTGCGCGGTGCGCTGGCGGATGCGGTCGATGAGGGAGAATTCCATGGGATGTGTTTGTCCGTTCACCCGAATGGCGCGTAGGTTGGGGTGCAAACCCCAACGTCACAACGCATGGCGATTACGGTGTTGGGGTTTGCACCCCAACCTACGGTTGCTTTTCCGCGATCCGCAGCTGCGCCGCCAGCTTATCCAGCACGCCGTTGACGTAGCTGTGCCCATGATCCGCACCGAAGCGCTTGGTCACCTCGATCGCCTCGTTGATGATCACACGGTACGGCACGTCCGGGCGGTATTTCAGTTCATAGGCGGCCAGGCGCAGCGCGGCGCGTTCCACCGGATCGATCTGCTCCACCTCGCGATCGATATACGGCTTGAGCGCTTCGTCCAGCGCCTGCACGTGTTCTTCCACGCCGCGCAGCAGGTCTTCGAAATACTCCAGGTCCGCCACTTCCATGTCCTGCTCGTGGCGGAACTGCTCGATCACCGATGTCATCTTGCTGCCGCTCATCTGCCAGGCGTACACCGCCTGCAGCGCACGGCGGCGGGCGCGCGAGCGCGCGGCAAGATCGATGCCCTCGGGACGTTGGTTCATTACAGCTTTCCGTACAGATTGACCATTTCCAGCGCGGCGATGGCGGCGTCCGCGCCCTTGTTGCCGGCCTTGGTGCCGGAACGCTCGATGGCCTGTTCAATGGTGTCGGTGGTGAGCACGCCGAACGAGACCGGCACGCCCGAACCGAGCGCGGCCTGGGTCAGCGCCTTGGCGCATTCGCCGGCGACGAAATCGAAATGCGGGGTGGCGCCGCGGATTACCGCGCCCAGCGCGATCACCGCCACATACTTGCCCGAGTGCGCCAGCTTGTGCGCCACCAGGCCGATTTCCCACGCGCCCGGCACGCGGACCAGGTCGATGGCCTCATCGCTTACGCCGTGGCGCACCAGGGCGTCGCGCGCGCCGGCCACCAGCGGCTCGACCACAAAGCCGTTGAAACGACCGGCAACAATGACAAAACGGCCCTTGGGCGTGGCGAAATCGCCTTCGATGATCTTCATGCTGCTTAGGATTCCTGTGCTGGGCGGCCTGCCCATGGCGAGCGGGCCATTTTACGGGTTTTGGCGCGTGCGGGTCAGGCCGCCGGCCAGGGAAACCACCGTAAGTGCCGCTCAGGCCATGGAAGGTTCGTGACCCTGGCGCAAATGGGGGTAGCCGTGGAAATCCAGGCTGGCCCGCTGCCCCACCACGCGCAGCCGCGCCGGCACGCCGAACGGCAGGGTGAACTTGTCCGCATCATGGCCGAACGGCATGCCGGACAGCACCGGAATGCCCGCCATGCGCCGGATCTGCGCGAAGGCGTCGGCCAGGTCGTAGCCGTTGTCGTAGGCGGCCGGCCGGCATTGCGTGAAATCACCCAGGATCAGCGCCCGCTGCCGCCCCAGCACGCCCGACAGGTGCAGCTGGTACAGCAGGCGCTCGATGCGGAAGGGCGGCTCGCCGATGTCCTCCACGAACAGGATGCCGCCTTCGATGCGCGGGAAATA
>CBJMMB010000210.1:0-4569 GCA_966430775.1 uncultured Dyella sp.
ACATCATCTTTCTTCACTGCCTACGTTCCTCAACGGTGCGGTTACATCACTTTGTCGCCGACCAGCACCACATCGGCCGGACGCCGCGCAAACAGGCCAACGGTGACAATGCCGGGAATCTGATTGAGCTCGGTTTCCAGCGCAACCGGATCGGCAATCTGCCAGCCGTGCACGTCGATCACCCAGTTGCCGTTGTCGGTGACGACGCCATCGCGCCACACGGGGTTGCCGCCGCGCTTGACGATTTCGCGGCCGACCAGGCTGCGGGCCATGGGGATGACTTCGATCGGGAGCGGGAATTTGCCCAGCAGGTTGACGCGCTTGCTGGCGTCGATGATGCAGACGAATTTGTGCGCGGCCTCGGCGATGATTTTTTCGCGGGTAAGCGCGGCGCCGCCGCCCTTGATCAGGCGTTTGTGCGGATCACATTCGTCGGCGCCGTCGACGTACAGCGCAAGCGGGCCGGTGGCGTTGAGGTCGAACACGGGGATGCCGTGCTTTTTCAGTTGCGCGGTGGATTGCTCGGAACTGGAGACGGCGCCCTGGATGCGATCCTTGATGTGCGCCAGCGCATCGATGAAGTAGGCGACGGTGGAGCCGGTGCCGACGCCGACGATGGCGCCGTCTTCGACGTATTTGATGGCGGCTTCGCCGGCTAGGCGCTTTTCTTCATGGTTGCTCATGGGGATGTCCTGAGAGGCCGAGGCGCGGATGATCGTTGATTTGGAAATCGCCTGCATCTTGCGATGCTGCAAGACGAGGATGGGCAGCGGTCACTCCAGACCGAGAATGTATTTCCACTCCGCCGAATCCACCGGCATCACCGACAGGCGATTGCCTTTGCGCAGCAGCGTCATGCCGGCGATCTTTGGGTGGTTTTTCAGTTCGTCCAGGGTGATCACGCGCGCGAGCTTCTTCACGAACTTCACGTCCACCAGCATCCAGCGCGGATTGTCGCGCGAACTGCCCGGATCGAAGTACTTGCTCTTGGGATCGAACTGGCTGGGGTCGGGATACGCATCGCTGGCCACTTCCGCCAGGCCGGCGATACCGGGTTCGGCGCAATTGGAGTGATAGAAGAACACGCCGTCGCCCACGCGCATGTCGTCGCGCATGAAATTGCGCGCCTGGTAGTTGCGCACACCATCCCACGCCTCGCGTTTCTTGCGCTTGAGGTCGTCGATGGAAAAGGTGTCCGGTTCGGATTTCATCAGCCAGTACTTCATGCGCTCACGTCTCCTGGCGTATTGGCACGGCAATCGATAAGTTCGCGATCGGTGGCGATGAAGTCCAGCGATACGTCCCAGCGCTCGGGGGCGATGTCCGGCAGCTCCTGGAAATCGTAGGCGATGCCTACCAGCAGCGGCTCGGTCGGGCGCAGCTGGTCCTTCAGGAAGGCGAAGCTGCGGTCGTAGTAGCCGCCGCCGTAGCCCAGGCGGTTGCCCTGGCGGTCGAACGCGAGCAGGGGGACGAACACCAGGTCGAGCTGGAATGGGGCGAACCATTCGCGCGGCGTCACCGGTTCGGGAATGCCGAAGCGGTTGGGCTGCACCGGGTCACCGGCCGACCACGGCGCGAAGCGCAGCAGGTTGTCCTGGCCGATCAGCGGCAGCAGGAACTGCTGGCCGCGCGTGGCCAGCGGTGGAATCACCAGGTTGAGCGGCAGTTCGCCGTCGCAGGCCCAGTAACCGGCGACACGCTGGTCCGTGTGGTATTCGGGCAGGAGTTCCAGGCTGCGCCGCAGGCCCTGGGCGGCGGCGATGCGCTGGGGAGGGGTGAGGGCGCGGCGGCGGTCGGCCAGGCGCTGGCGTAGTTCACGACGTCGTGCGGCGGTATCCACGTCGCGCGTCTCCTCAGGATGGGCGACTTTCCAGCGCCCCGTTGCCTGCAGGCCGCGCTGGGCGGCCTGCAGGCTGGGAATGGGTGGCGTTAACCGCGATGCCGCTGCTCACCAAACGACCTTGATCCAATGGGATCAGGTGGGAGGGAGATTAAGGCCTCGAGGCTTTCCGCACGCGGCGGACATGCGCAACAGCCTTAAGTAACCGTCCCGGGTCGTATATAGGAACAAGGCAATATGTAAGAGTGTGCTGGCGCACACCGCAGAAAACGCCGAGGGCTATTTTAGTTGCGCATCCAGTGCAGCTTCAAGCTTGCGACGCAATGCCGCCAAGCCTTCCACAACATCAGGTTCAGCCGCGCTGTGATTTGGCGTGTTGGCACGCTTTTGCAATTGCAGGTATTCGTGCGTGATGCTGATCGCCGCCAGCACCGCCAGGCGGTCGAAGCCCGGTGTCTTGGCATGCGTGCGCAGCTCGCGCATCTTGCGATCGAGAAAGCTCGCCGCCTCCAGCAGGCCGTCGCGTTCTTCCGGCGGGCAGGCGATCAGGAATTCGCGATCGATCAGCCGCAGCGAAACCGGCTCGTTGATGGACGTGCTGATGACGTCAGCCATTGTTCTCGAGCGCCTTGAGTCGTTGGATCATGGCTTCAACCCGGCTCCGTGCCTGTTCATTGCGCGCCAGCAGGTTGGCGCGCTCGCTCGCCAGTTGTTCCTGGCTGTGACGCAGACTGCGATTTTCTTCACTCAACCGGTGCACGTAGTCGAGCAGCCGATCAAGCTGCTGATTCAAGGCGGCTAGCTCGTGCTGGGCGGCGTCGGGTGTCTTCATGCGCCAAACTATATCAGGACGCCGGACGAAATCTGCTGGTGAGATCGCCCATGGCACCGCTGCATTAAACTTGCCCCTCGAAGGTTAACGGAGACCACGATGACCGCCCCCGAGCCCATCGGCTATGACGAATTGGACGACGTCGTCGTGCACCTGCGATTGTCCATTCCGGCCAGTGAGTTACATGGTTCCTTGTGCGGCTTCCTGGCCGCCAGCGGCAGGCCGGGCAAGCAATCGGTGCTGAACGCCCTGCATCTCGAAGCCGGCAGCGACAGCGTATCGACAAAGGACCAGAACGTACTGGATCAATTGGCCAGCCAGAGCGAGCAGGAACTGGGCGACCCGGAGCTCGGTTTCGAACCCCTGCTGCCGGCGGACGATCGCCCCTTGCCGGAACGCGCCGAAGCCCTGGTGGACTGGTGTCGCGGCTTCCTTGGCGGTTTCGGCCTGGGCGGGCCGGACGCGCACCAGCGGCTTTCCGATGAAGGCAAGGAAATTCTGGGTGACCTTGGCGCGATTGCCTCGTCAACGCTCGATTTCGGCAGCGAGGATGAAGACGAAGACGCCTTGATCGAAGTGCACGAATTCGTACGCATGGGCGCCATGCTGGTGTTCACCGAATGCCACCTGCCCAATCCGTCTTCCAGCGGCACCCTGCATTGAATATTGCGCCTGAAGAATTTGCGCGGCGGCGCCGCCAGTTGATGAAGATGGCCGGGGAAGACGCGGTGGTGTTGATCGCCGCCGCGCCCGAGCGCATGCGCAACGCCGACGCCGCGTGGCCGTATCGCCAGGATTCGGATTTCCATTACCTCAGCGGCTTTCCCGAGCCCGATGCCGTGCTTGCATTGCTGCCGGGCCGCCAGCACGGCGAAATGGTGCTGTTCTGCCGCGAGCGCGATCCGGAACGCGAGCGCTGGCACGGCGAATTCACCGGCACCGAGCGCGCGGTGTCCGTCTACGGCATGGACGATGCATTCCCCATCGACGACATCGACGACATCCTGCCAGGCATGATCGAAGGGCGCGGGCGCGTTTACTGTCATTTCGGGCGGGAGCCGCAGTTCGACGCGCAATTGCTGGGCTGGATGCGCCGTTTGCGTCAATTGCGCGGTGGCGGCGTGGTGCCGAAGGAATTCGTCGCGCTCGGCCACCTGCTGCACGACCTGCGCCTGTACAAATCGCGCGCGGAACTGAAAGTGATGCGCGCCTCGGCCGCCGTCGCCGCCGAAGCGCACGTGGCGGCGATGGCGATGGCGCGCGCCGGCCGGCACGAATACGAAGTGGAAGCGGAACTCTTGCGCGTCATGCGCAGCCATGGCGCGGTGCCGGCGTTTCCGCCGATCGTCGCCGGCGGCGTGAATGCGTGCACCATGCACTACCAGGCCAATCGCGCGCCGCTGAAACAGGGCGATCTGCTGCTGATCGACGCGGGCGCCGAGGTGGAATGCTACGCCTCCGACATCAGCCGCAGTTTTCCGATCGGCGGACGCTTCAGTCGCGAACAGCGCGCGCTGTACGAGATCGTGCTGACCGCGCAACAAGCCGCCATCGATGAAGTGCAACCTGGGCGCTCCTACAGCACCGCGCACGATGTGGCGGTGCACGTCATCACCGAAGGCCTGTGCGCGCTCGGCTTGCTCAAGACCGATCCGGCCGACGCCATCGCCCATGGCAGCTACAAGCGTTTCTTTCCGGCCAAGACCAGTCATTGGCTGGGGCTGGACGTGCATGACGTGGGCGATTACCGCGTCGACGGCGAACCGCGCATGCTGGAACCGGGCATGGTGTTGACGGTGGAGCCCGGCATCTACATTGCGCCGGACGATATGTCGGTGCCGGAAGCGTGGCGCGGCATCGGCATCCGCATCGAAGACGACGTGGCGGTGACGCGCGA
>CBJMMB010000211.1:0-4568 GCA_966430775.1 uncultured Dyella sp.
TTGCGTTTGCCCAGCCAGTCGCTGATGGAGCCGGAAAAGACCTTGACGATCAGCGCCGTCGCTTCCGCCGCGCCCTCGAGCACGCCGAGCGCCGCCACGCTCATGCCCATGCTGCCGACCAGGAACACCGGGAGCAGGGCATGGATGAGCTCGGAAGACAGATCCATGAACAGGCTGACGAAGCCCAGCGTCCAGACGATGCGCGGGATGGGCACGCGATGGGTGGTGGGGGTGGGCATGCTTTGCATCATATAGGCCTGTGCATTTTCAAATCGCCATGACGGTCCGGGTAACCTTTTTGGCCGGCATGTCGAATTCCAACCCGGCCATTCGTCACTTAAGTGAAAGTCGGGCAGCCGGCCCGGCTGGTGAACTTATTTGGGGAGGGGATTATGCGTAGCAACACGTTCGGTGCGTTCCTGATGAAGTGCTCCGCCTTGCTGATCGGGCTGAGCGTGATACACCACGCGATGGCGCAGAATACCGCGGCGCCGTATGCAAAGATGGCCCCGGTCGACCAGTACCTGATGGCGGATCGGGACGCCGAAATCGCCCTGGCGCGAAGCGCGGCGCCCGCTTCCATTTCCCGCGATGCGACCGTCCTGGTGCTGGGCCGCAACGGCTACGAGACCGCCGTCGAAGGCAAGAACGGTTTTGTCTGCGTGGTAGGCCGAAGCTGGACCGGGCCGTTCGACTGGCCCGAATTCTGGAACCCGAAAATAAAGGCCGCCGATTGTTTGAATCCGCAAGCCGCACGATCGATCGTGCCCATCTATCTGCTGCGCGCCAAGCTGGCGATGGCGGGCCGTTCCAAGGCGGAGATGCTGTCGGCGTTGAAAGCCGCATACGCCAGTAAACAGTTGCCGGAACTCGAAAACGGCGCCATGGATTACATGATGTCCAAATCCTCGTATCTCACCGACGAAGGCGCCCACAACATGCCTCACCTCATGTTCGACACGCAGGTCAAGGACGCCAGCGATTGGGGTTCCGGCGCCGAGGGTTCGCCGGTCATGTCCAGCCCGTACTGGTTCATGTCTGCGGAAAACCCATCCCAAGCGAAAGGACTGCCGCCGATTCTTGTGTTCCTGGTAGGCGCCCCCACGTGGTCCGATGGAACGCCTGCGGGTGCACATCAACACTGAGAGCCAGCCATGTCCCACTCACGCGCAGATTCGACGCATTACGAAGTGACGCATACCGATGCCGAATGGCGCGCGTTGCTGACGCCGGAGCAATACGCCGTCATGCGCGGTCACGCCACCGAGCGACCGGGCAGCTGCGCGTTGCTGCACGAAACGCGCGCAGGCGGTTTTGCCTGCGCGGGTTGCGGGCAGATGCTGTTTGTCGGCAAGACCAAGTTCGAAAGCGGCACCGGCTGGCCCAGCTTCAACGATCCCGTGCCCGGCGCCACGGCGACCACGGTGGACACCAGCCACGGCATGACCCGCACCGAAGTGCACTGCGCGCGCTGCGGCAGCCATCTGGGCCATGTGTTTCCGGATGGTCCGCCGCCGACCGGGCTGCGTTATTGCATCAACGGCGTCGCCTTGAACTTTGTGCCCGATTGAGGCGATCAGGCAGGCGCGCGGCCGTTCCTGCGCCGCGCCAGAACCTGCCGCGCAAAGTGCAGGCCTGGCTTGGGATCATCCAGGCGAAACGAGTGGAAATGCGCGCCGGCCCATTGCAGCAGAATGGCCGGCAGCGGCCCGCGTGCTTGCGCGCTTTGCGCGCGCACGGTGGTGAAATCCCGATAGAAGTCGACGCAGCCGGCGCCTATCTTGTAATCGCGCGTGGCCCGATGCACCGGCAGGCCGAGCGCATCCTGGTAGGCCATTTCGCACACGTTGACGCCGCAGCGCGCCGCAAACTCCACGTAGGTCCAGGCGCGCGTATTGACCTCGAGAATGCGGTAAACACCGTCGCGCCTGTCGCGCTTGAACTCCGCGCTGAAAATGCCGCGGTAGTTCAGCGCCGCCAACAGCCGCGTGACATCATCGACCGGCGCTTGCAGCTGTTCCAGCGGAATGCTGCGGCAATACGAGCTGTTGCCGAAATCCGGCGGTGAAATGCGAATACGCTGGCGCGCAAACAAGCCGGTCATGTCGCCGCTGCCATCGCGAAAACCGTCGACAAAATAATGATCCGACGCCGTGCCGGGCACGTATTCCTGCGCCATCAGGCGAAAACCTTGATCGTGCAGGCGCCGCCATGCTGCATGCAGTTCGTCCTTGCGCGTCACCCAGATGCCTTTCACACCGGTGACGTCGCTGAATTTTTGCGAGTTCACCGGCTTGATAAAGACGCGGTCGAGTTCGTCGAACGGGATCGCATCGATATCGGCATCGCATTCGATGCGAAACGTGCGCGGATGCGGAATGCTCGCGCTTTCCAGGAACGTTGAAAAGCGCGATTTGTCCTGCAATATCTCCTGCGTTTCACGCGAGCTGGTGCTGAGAACATAGCGCGACGCCAGTTCGGTACTCGGCAGATCGGTCAGCCACAGCGCGGCATCGTCGGCGCCGGCGATCAGTACGGCTTTTTGCAGCGGCATATGGCGCAGCAGTCCATACGCATGCGGCCCGAGCGAGCCATCCCACGCGCTTCGTCCTGGCGTGGGGTGATACCAGCGGGAGTGAGTGACGTGATCGGAAGCAGGGCATGCGACATAGGCCGGAATGCCGACCATGGTCAGGCAACGCAAAATACCCAGTGCGGTCGGCCCGCGGCCCAATACGATCGCCGGCACGCGGTGATCAGCCTTCTTACCCATAACAGCGCCCCCCGTCACAGCTGTGATCGGCGATTCATGCTAGCACCGCGCAAGGCGGCTTTCGCAAGTAGCAAGAACTTGCGTGTGGCGGCACGTGCGCAGGCGATTTTTCGAAGCGAAACTGTCGTCATGCTGACATGGCTGCCCGGCGATGGGGCGAGCTGGCGCAGCCGTGGGCTTTTGGCGACTCGCTGCACGGGACCGGCCGTTCGCTGCAGCGCCGGATTTTCGCGCTGGCTTTGAGGTAGCGTGACGGCCATGACCGATGCTCGCCCGCACACGCGTTCTACCCGCTGGACCTGGATCGCGGCCATCTGGTGCGCAGGCGCGCTGTTCGGCGCCAGCCAGACCATCCTCGTCATGCACGCGCTGGTCGGACATGGAGCATGGTTCAAGCCGTTCGTTGTCGCGTTCGCGTCCTGGCTGCCTTGGGCATTGGCGACGCCGGTCATCGTCGCCGTGGCGCGAAAGTGGCCGATCGCTCACGGCGCGTTCCTGAAAACGGCAGGCGCACATCTGCTGGCCTTCGTCGTCATCAGCATGGTGGCCGGGGCGTGGGCGGCCCTGCTGCGGGTTATGTTCAACCCGTGGCATCGCACGCCACCGCCGGCTTTTGTCGATACCTGGTACGCATCGCTCAGCGACCAGGCGCTGACCTTCGTGATCGTCTATGTACTGATCCTCACCATCACCTATGTCGTGGATTCGCGCGAAAAGATGGAGCGACAGCTGACCGAGACCGCGCGCCTCAACGAGGAGCTATCGCGGGCCCAGCTTGCTGCACTACGGGGCCAGATGGATCCGCATTTCATGTTCAATACGCTCAACTCGATCGTTGGCCTGGTACGCGACCAGCGCAACGATGCGGCGATCAGCATGATCGTGGGCTTGAGCGAGTTCATGCGCCGTGCGTCGGAAGACTCCCATCGCGCGCAGGTCACCCTGGCCGAGGAAGTCGAGTATCTGCAGCGCTATATCGATATCCAGAAAATGCGGTTCGGCGACCGTCTTCGCATAAGCCTGGATATTCCGGCCGATCTCGGAGAGGCGCAGGTTCCGAATCTTTTGCTGCAACCTCTGGTGGAAAACGCCATCAAACACGGCGTCTCCAAGCGCATCACCGGCGGTGAAATCCGCGTGGCAGGTACGCGTCAGAATGACACGCTCAGCCTGACGGTCTACAACGACGGCCCCTGGGTGCAGGAGGATCAGGAAGCGACGTCTTGCGGCGTCGGCCTCGGCAATCTGCGCACGCGCTTGCAGATCCTGCACGGCGACCGCTCCGCACTGCTGTTGAAGCCGCTCGATACCGGTGGCGTGGAGGTCGTCGTGACACTGCCGTTCCTGGAGGCGTGTGAATGATCTCGCCTGACGAACATTCCCAGCCGATCCACGTGCTGGTCGTTGATGACGAGGCTCTGGCGCGACGGAACCTGACGCTACTGTTGCGCAAGGATCCGGATATAGCGTCGATCATCGAATGCAGCTCCGGGCTGGAAGCGATCGAGGAGGTGAGGCGATCCAGGCCCGACCTGGTGTTCCTCGACGTGCAGATGCCCGAATGCGACGGGTTCGACGTGTTCGAGATCCTCGGTGCGGACATGCCCGAGACGGTGATTTTCGTAACCGCTTACGACGCCTATGCCTTGCGCGCATTCGAGGCGGGCGCGCTCGATTATCTGTTGAAGCCCTTCGACGATGCACGCTTCCAACGCGCCCTTGCGCGCGCCAAGGAAAAGCTCGCGCGCTATGCGCCAACCCAACGCCGCTCGATCAGCAGGATCGCGGTCAAGAG
>CBJMMB010000212.1:0-4567 GCA_966430775.1 uncultured Dyella sp.
TGATCGCCGGCACGCCGATTTCCGACTGGTCGCCTTCCAGCGCCAGCTTGGCCGAACCCTTGATGATCGGCGTGTCGTCGCCCGGGAATTCGTACTTGGAGAGCAGCTCGCGCACTTCCATTTCCACCAGCTCCAGGAGCTCGGCGTCGTCCACCATGTCGGCCTTGTTCAGGAACACCACGATGTACGGCACGCCCACCTGGCGGCTCAGCAGGATGTGTTCGCGCGTCTGCGGCATCGGGCCGTCCGCGGCCGAGCACACCAGGATCGCGCCGTCCATCTGCGCCGCACCCGTGATCATGTTCTTCACGTAGTCGGCGTGGCCCGGGCAGTCCACGTGCGCGTAGTGGCGGTTCGGCGATTCGTATTCCACGTGCGCCGTCGAGATCGTGATGCCGCGCGCCTTTTCTTCCGGCGCCGCGTCGATCTGGTCGTAGCCCTTGAACTCACCGCCAAAACGATCCGCACCAACCTTCGTCAGCGCCGCCGTCAGCGTCGTCTTGCCGTGGTCCACGTGACCGATCGTGCCCACGTTCACGTGGGGCTTGGTGCGTTCGAACTTACCCTTTGCCATGGCCTAAACCTCGTAGAGAAACTGATATCCAGTGATTTTTTGAAAGTGCGGCCATGGTTGGCCGTTTTTGATTTTCGCGATCACGGATGACCGCAAAAGTCATGATTCTTCTCAGGCTTTTTTCATAACCTGTTCGGCGATGTTGTTCGGCGCCGGCTCGTAATGATCGAATTCCATCGTGAACGTGGCGCGGCCCTGCGTCTGCGAACGAAGCGCGGTCGCATAACCGAACATTTCACCCAGCGGGACCATCGCGTTGATGACCTTGCCAGACGGCGTGTCGTCAGAACCCTGCAGCACACCGCGACGACGACTGATGTCGCCCATGACGTCGCCGAGATAATCCTCCGGCGTCACCACTTCGACCTTCATGATCGGCTCGAGCAGGATCGGCTGCGACTGCTTCGCGCCTTCCTTGAAGAGCTCTCTGAACGCGCCGTAGGCAGCGATCTTGAACGCCATTTCGGACGAGTCGACGTCGTGGTACGAACCGAACACCAGCTTCGCCTTCAGGCCCACCACCGGGAATCCAGCAAGGTGGCCGCTGGTGATGGACTCGCGCAAACCCTTCTCGACCGACGGGATGTATTCCTTCGGAATCACGCCGCCGGTGATGTCGTTGACGAACAGGAAGTCGTCCTTCACGTCCGGGTTCTTGCGGTCCTCGTCGGTCATCTTCGAGAACTCGATCACCACGTGACCGTACTGGCCCTTACCGCCGGACTGCTTGGCGTGCTTGAAGTCCGCCTTGTAGGAGCCCTGGATGGTTTCGCGATAGGCCACCTGCGGTTTGCCGACGTTCGCCTCGACATTGAACTCGCGACGCATGCGGTCGACGATGATGTCCAGGTGCAGCTCGCCCATGCCGGAAATGATGGTCTGGCCCGATTCTTCGTCGGTGCGCACGCGGAACGACGGATCTTCCGCCGCCAGACGGCTGAGCGCGATACCCATCTTTTCCTGGTCGGACTTGGTCTTGGGCTCGACCGCCATCGAGATCACCGGCTCCGGGAACGTCATGCGCTCCAGCGTGATCACGTGATCCTGCGCGCACAGCGTGTCGCCGGTGGTGACGTCCTTCAGACCCACCGCGGCGGCGATGTCGCCCGCGCGCACTTCCTTGATTTCCTGGCGCTCGTTGGCGTGCATCTGCAGGATGCGGCCGATGCGTTCCTTTCTGCCCTTGACCGAGTTGTACACCTGGTCGCCGGCGTTGAGCGTGCCCGAGTAGACGCGGAAGAAGGTGAGCGAGCCGACGAACGGATCGGTCATGATCTTGAACGCGAGCGAGGAGAACGGCGCGTTGTCGTCGGCGGAACGACTGGCTTCCTTCTCGTTCTCGTCAATGCCTTTCACCGGCGGACGATCGGCCGGCGACGGCAGCAACTGGATCACCGCGTCGAGCATGGCCTGCACGCCCTTGTTCTTGAACGCGCTGCCGCAGAACACCGGGATCAGCTTGTTGCCCAGCGTACCGGCGCGCAGTCCGGCGATGACTTCTTCCTCGGAGAGGTCGCCCTCTTCCAGGTACTTGTTCATCAGCTCTTCGGACGTTTCGGCCGCCGATTCGACCATGAAGCTGCGCGCCTTCTCGGCGACATCCTTCAGGTTGGCGGGAATGTCCTGGTATTCGAATTTCATGCCCTGGGAATCCATGTCCCAGATGATCGCCTTCATCTTGATCAGGTCGATCACGCCTTCGAAGTTGTCTTCGGCGCCGATCGGCACCTGCATCGGCACCGGATGAGCACCCAGGCGCGACTTCAGCTGGTCCACGACCTTCTCGAAGTTGGCGCCGGTGCGGTCCATCTTGTTGACGAAGGCCAAGCGCGGCACGTTGTACTTGTTGGCCTGGCGCCACACCGTCTCGGACTGCGGCTGCACACCACCCACGGCGCAAAGCACGAACACCGCACCATCGAGCACACGCAACGAGCGCTCCACCTCGATGGTGAAGTCCACGTGCCCGGGGGTGTCGATGATGTTGAAGCGATGTTCGGGCAGGGAACGATCCATACCCTTCCAGAACGCCGTCGTTGCCGCCGACGTAATGGTGATGCCGCGCTCCTGCTCCTGCTCCATCCAGTCCATGGTCGCAGCGCCGTCGTGCACTTCGCCAATCTTGTGACTGACGCCGGTGTAGAACAGGATGCGTTCCGTGGTCGTGGTCTTTCCGGCATCGATGTGAGCCATGATGCCGAAGTTGCGGTAGCGCTCGATGGGAGTGGTGCGTGCCACGATACTAACCTCGAATCCGTGCTTGTCTTGCGGTCTTGCTTACCAGCGGTAGTGCGAGAAGGCCTTGTTGGCTTCGGCCATGCGATGCGTTTCTTCACGCTTCTTGATGGCACCGCCGCGGTTTTCCGATGCTTCCAGCAGTTCGGCGGCAAGCTTGCGCGGCATGGACGTCTCGCCGCGCTTGCGCGCCGCTTCGATCGCCCAGCGCATGGCCAGCGCCATGCGACGGCCCGGACGCACTTCGACCGGCACCTGGTAGGTAGCGCCACCGACGCGGCGGGACTTCACCTCGACGGCCGGAGCGATGTTGCCGAGCGCCTTCTCGACCAGCTGCACCGGCTCGGCGTTCTTCTCGCCGATGTGGGTCAGCGCGCCATAGACGATGGCTTCGGCGACGGATTTCTTGCCGCTCTTCATCACCATGTTGATGAAGCGGGCGATCAGCTGGCTGCCATGCTTGGGATCAGGCAGGACCAGACGGGCGGGATGGGAACCTTTACGCGACATGTTTGTTGTCCGTTATCTTTTGCGGGCGTCCTGCCACGGTAAAAGCGGCCGTCCTGGCCGCATTACTCAATGAGATCAGCTCTTCGGACGCTTGGCGCCGTACTTCGAACGAGCCTGGCGACGCTTGGTGACGCCGGCGCAGTCGAGGCTGCCGCGCACGGTGTGGTAACGCACACCCGGCAGGTCCTTTACACGGCCGCCGCGGATGAGCACCACCGAGTGCTCCTGCAGGTTGTGGCCTTCACCGCCGATGTAGCTGATGACCTCGTAGCCGTTGGTCAGGCGCACCTTGGCAACCTTGCGCAGGGCCGAGTTCGGCTTCTTGGGGGTGGTGGTATAAACGCGCGTGCAGACGCCGCGGCGTTGCGGGCTGCTTTGCAGTGCCGGCGAAGCGCTCTTGTAGCTCTTCGGGCTGCGGGATTTGCGCACCAGCTGATTGACTGTCGTCATGCGAAGCTATTCCTGGGAAACATAAAGGCAGACCGATCAAACCGGTCTGCCAAGAAGCGGGAATTTAACATGGGCGCCTCACCTCAGGCAAGAAATCGCCCGCCCTCCTTGACTCGAACACGAGGCGCATTCCCTGCGCCTCATTTCGTATGTCGGTGAGCAAGCCGTTCGGGGCTTACTCGATACCTGCATCAGTGCCGACCGGCGCCTCCGCGAAGGAGACCTGGGGGGAACCGGAAAGTGCTTCCAGCTCCGAGGCGGTCAAACCGCCCTGGCGATGACGCTGTGCGTGATACGCCAGACCCGTACCTGCCGGAATCAGACGGCCGACAATAACATTTTCCTTCAGACCACGCAAGGTATCGCGCGTGCCACGAACCGCCGCTTCGGTGAGGACGCGGGTGGTTTCCTGGAACGATGCGGCCGAAATGAACGACTCGGTCGCCAACGATGCCTTGGTGATGCCCAGCAGCACCGACTGGAACTCGGCACGGCGTTCGTTGCGGGCTTCGGCGCGATCGTTCTCGGCGTTGATCCGCACGCGTTCGACCTGTTCACCGCGCAGGTAGTGGCTTTCGCCCGGCTCGGTGATCTCGACCTTGCGCAGCATCTGGCGAATGATCGTTTCGATGTGCTTGTCGTTGATCTTCACGCCCTGCAGGCGGTAGACGTCCTGGATTTCCTTGACCAGGTACGCGGCCAACTGCTCGACGCCCAGCAAACGCAGGATGTCGTGCGGATTCGGCTCGCCGTCCACCACGGTTTCGCCCTTCTCCACGTGCTCGCCTTCGAACACGA
>CBJMMB010000213.1:0-4529 GCA_966430775.1 uncultured Dyella sp.
AGCGCCTTGCAGGCCTGCTGCACGTCGTCGCGCAGTTCCCAATCGTCCAGGCGCAGGCGGCCTTCCTCGTCGGTGGCCGGTGCGGTGCCGTCGGCGCGATAGAGGAAATCATGGAACAGGCGGTTGGCCTGTTCGATGGTGCCTTCGTGCAGGCCTTTCTCCTTCATGATGCGGAACACCATGGAGACGTACAGCGGAATCACCGGGATGGCCGAGCTGGCCTGCGTCACCACCGACTTCATCACGCCCACATAGGCATGCAGTTTCTGTGCGGCGAAACGCTGGTTGAGTTCGTGCGCGGTGTTGTCCAGATGCTGCTTGGCCTGGCCGATGGTGCCGTGCCAGTAGATCGGCCAAGTGATTTCCGTGCCGACGTAGCTGTAGGCGACGGTGGTGGCGTTGTCGGCCAGCACGCCGGCCTTGCTCAGCGCGTCGATCCACAGCGCCCAGTCTTCGCCGCCCATCACGGCGACGGTGTCCTTGATTTCCTGCTCGGTGGCCGGTTCAACCGTGACCTGCACCACCGCATCCTTATTGGTATCCACCGAGGATGCTGTGAACGGCTGGCCGATCGTCTTCAGCGACGAACGCACCACCTCGCCGCTGTCCGGCAGCTTGCGCACCGGGGAGGCGAGCGAATAGATCACCAGGTCGATCGGGCCGCCCATCTCGTTCTTGATCACTTCGATGGCGCGCGCGCGCGTTTCGTTCGAGAACGCATCGCCGTTGATGGAGCGCGCATACAGGCCCGCCTGCTTGGCGAGCTTGTCGAACGCGGCGGAGTTGTACCAGCCGGCGGTGCCCGGCTTGGCTTCGGTGGAAGGCTTTTCGAAGAACACGCCCAGCGTCGCCGCGCCATAACCGAAGGCGGCGGTAACGCGCGAGGCCAGCCCATAGCCCGTGGAAGCGCCGATCACCAGCACGCGCTTGGGACCGGTGGCGGAACCCACTTTAGCCTTGGTGATGCCGATCTGCTCCCGCACGTTCTGCTCGCAACCGACCGGATGCGCCGTGATGCAGATAAAGCCGCGAACCTTGGGATGGATGACCACGAAGAACCCTCACGTCTGAGCACTAGGGCGCCATTCTAAACGGGGTAGGGGTCCATTCGCTGCCGCAGGGAGGCGCCGGAGGTGCATCGTCGGGCCGATCTCACCGTAGGTTGGGTAGAGGCGCAGCCGAAACCCAACGTCGCCATGTACATCCCGCGTTGGGGTTCGGCTGCGCCTCAGCCCAACCTACTGGGGCGATCGCGTTGCGTGCGATCCGCCAATGCCAGCAACGGCATCACACGTTCCTTTAACGCTATCGGTACCCGATATTCGTCATGCCTGTCGCATAGTGAAGCCGTTCCCATGCGAGCGAGGTGCACCATGCCTACCGGACGCAACGATGCCAGCGACAGCAAATCCCCTCCCATCATCCAGCCCTATGATCCGCACACCAAGCGCGGTCCGCCGCAACGGCTGGAAGACACCAACGACGCCGGTGACGCGCTGAATGACACCGGCGAAGACAACCAGCGCTGCAAGGACGAGGAGTGATCACCCGCCGTCGGCGATAAAGCCCACCTTGGCATGGCTGCCGTCGCAGAAGGGCTTGTTCTGGCTTTGCCCGCAGCGGCACAGATAGGTGCTGGTGACGCGCGCGACCATGCGGCCGGTGCCGCTGACGATTTCCAGGTTGCCGCGCACGCGCAGCGGGCCGTTCAACTGCGGATCGATCTGCAGCGGGCCATCACGTACCTCCAGCGCATCGGTCGCCGTACCAGTGGGCGGTTCGCCGCTGGCGCTGAAGCCCGCGTCGTGGTGCGAGCCGTCGCAAAACGGCTTGTTCTTCGACGCGCCGCAGCGGCATAGCGTGGCGCGGAAGCCGGCGGACTGGCCGCCGAGGCGCAGATCGCCGCGGAACGCATACGGCCCCGCCTCACGCGTCGCCGCCAGATTGACCGGCGGCGGCGCTTCATCCGCGCGTCCATCGCGACGCTGGTACTGGATGGCGCCGGACGGGCAGGCATGTGCGATATCCACCAGGCGTTCGACATCCATCGCGTCGGGATAAAGCCACGGCCCCTGCACGTTGGCGAGGAACACCTTGGGCGCGCCAGTCACGCAGAACCGCGCATGGATGCAGCGCTTGGCCTCGAAGCGCAGCGTGAGCTTTTCGCCTTCGACCTCTTCGATGCCGTCCTGCACGGTGGAGGCCGGCGCAGGCGCTGCGGCAGGTGTGGGTGCAGGCGTCGCAGTCGACGGTGCGGGACGCGACAGATCGAAACCCTGTTCGGCCTGCTGCGCAAGACGCTTGAGCACGGCGGCCGCGGCGATCGTGCGCGGATCGCCCGCAGCGCTCAGGCGTTCCGCCGCTTCGCTCAATTGTTGAAAACGTTCGCGGAAAAAGCGGCGTGCAGCGGGACCGGGCGGCAACGGCGACGTATCGCGCAGGGTGATGAAGGTGATGCCCGCGTGGCAGTCGGGATTGGAAGGCCCGGCCGGCAAGCGTGCCGCGCGTTCGGCCAGCGGCGCCAAGGCGTGCATCAGGCCGATGCCGAGATCGAGCGACAGCACCTTGTCCGGATCCGGTGCCGGCACGGCGTAGGTGTAGGCGAGCAGGCGCTGCATCAGACCATAGGATGCGTTGGCCAGGTCGACGGTCGCGATCGCATCTTCGTTCTCCAGCCACACGCGGCCTTCGGGACGCGGCGGGCGGCGCAGCACCGGATTGGTGGCGGCAGGGAAGGCCGGCTTGAACGAAGGATCGGCAGCCAGCAAGGCCTGGTATTCCGCGCGGATCGCGGCGAAGCGCTGGTAATGCGAGTTCTCGGTGTTCTCCTGCGCGCCTTCGCCCTGGATGATGATCGATTCGAACGCGGCCAGCGCCGTCTTCAGGCAGATCACCTTGTTTGCGCCAGGCAGCGACACTTCCGCATTGGACAACTGCAGCGCAGGGTTGCCGCACATGGCGCCGGCCTCACCGTGCATGTCGGCCAGGCGGCGCAGGCCGTTGGCCAGGGTCTGGTAGAACGCGCCCACCGTGTCGTAATCGATGCCCATCGGCGTCAGCCGCGGTCCGGTCGCGCCACGCACGAAATGGCGCTCGGGCTCGAAGCCTTCGCCATCCGGTTCGGCGGAACCGGCCGGGCGTTCCAGATAGATGAAATGCTGCAGCGTCGCCATGTTGAACGGCGCCAGCTTCACCACCACGCCGGCCGGCAAATAGCCCGGATCGAGCGGAAAATTCACCCGTCCCACGCGCGGCGCACCGCCGAGCGCCACGGTGATGTTCCACACCGACATCAAGTGGCCCATCTCCTCGATCGCCACCTGCAGCATGCTGCGCTTCCAGCGCGTGATCGCTTCGAGCTGCGCGGGCGTAACGCCTTCGTCCACCGACGTCTTCAACGAAAACGCCGCGTAGAGATACGTGCACATCAGGCAGTGTTCGAGCTCTGCCGCCTCGTACAACGCATGCAAGGCTTGCTCGCGACTGGGGACCGAATGCGTAGGGGTGTAGCTGACCACGGCTGCTTCCCTCTCGATGTGAGGAAGGAAAGGTACACCGATTGGATGGCCGTGACCCCTCCCGTAGGTTGGGCTGAGGCGCAGCCGAACCCCAACCTAAGATGCACATGGCAACGTTGGGGTTCGGCTGCGCCTCAGCCCAACCTACGGGGAGATCGGAAAGGCGAGGTTCAGATAAACATCCCGCCCGAAGCTTCCACGCGCTGCCCATTGATCCAGCCGCTTTCCTTCGACAGCAGCATCGCCACGGCGCCGCCGATATCGTCCGGCAGGCCCACGCGGCCCAGCGCGGTCTGCGAGGCGACATAGGCGTTCACATCCTTGTTGTCGCGCACCACGCCGCCGCCGAAGTCGGTTTCGATGGCGCCGGGCGCGAGCGTGTTCACGGCGATGCGGCGCTCGCCCAGTTCCTTGGCGAGATAGCGCGTAAGCACTTCGATGCCGCCTTTCATCACGGCATACGCCGAGTAGCCGGGCAGGGCGAAGCGGGCCAGGCCGCTGGAGATGTTGAGAATGCGCCCGCCATCGGCGATCAGCGGCAGCAAGGTCTGGGTAAGAAAGAACACGCCCTTCAGATGCACGTTCACCAGCTCGTCGAACTGTGCCTCGGTGGTTTCGGCAAAGCTGGCGTGCACGCCGACGCCGGCGTTGTTGACCAGGTAGTCGAAACGGTCGCGCTGCCAGTGTTGCTTGAGCGCCGTGCGCAGTTGCTCGGCGAACGTGGCGAAGCTGCTTGCCTTGCCCACGTCCAGCGGCAGCGCGATCGCTCGCCGGCCTTGTTGCGTGATGGCCTCGACCACGGCCTGCGCCTCGGCCTGGTTGGAACGATAGGTCAGCACCACGTCTGTGCCGTGCGCGGCCAGCGTCAGCGCCATGCTCTTGCCCAGGCCGCGGCTGCCGCCGGTGATCAGGGCGATCGGGCTATGCGTGCTGCTCATGCGTGTCTCCTAGGCAAGGTGGACGATCACTGAATTGTGGAGGAAGTTCGCGGGAAACTGTCACCGCAATTGA
>CBJMMB010000214.1:0-4481 GCA_966430775.1 uncultured Dyella sp.
GCGCGCGTAAGCCGCCAGCGTTTTTCGATCGGCTGGTACGGATCGGTGTTGCTGCCGATATTGATCGGGCTGACCACATAGCCCGGCTTGGATAGTTCTGAACGCAACACCTCGGCCAGATTGCTCTTGGCGCGCAGCTTGGTTTCGAAATCGAGGCCGGGCGACAGGTTCAAATAACTGTGGCTCGGCCGCGCGTAGCAATAAATGCAACCGTGCTCGCAGCCGCGATACGGATTCATCGCCGCGGTAAAGGCGATATCCGGCGAATCGTTGTGCGTGATGACCCTGCGCGCGCGCTCCTCGGTGACTTCCGTGCGCGGACGCGGGCGCTCTTCATCCAGCACGGCATGCTGCCAGCCATCGTCTTCGGCGTGATGACGAACGCTTTCGAAGCGCCCTTCGGGATTCGATGCGGCGCCGCGGCCTTTGAATGCGTGGGGAAGATCAGCCATTGCCGCATGATGCATCGATCCCATCTCAAACGGCGCGACACTCAGGGTGTCCTGGCCTGCTTGAGCTGCTGCGCCAGCCAGTCGGCCATCGCATGCATGGGATAGTTGAGCGCCAGCTGCCGGCGCATTTCCGCGAACACGGGCGGTGACATGGTCCAGCCCAGCGGCAGCGGATAGTTGCCCGGACAAAGCCGCATATGCCACAGGATGTCGCCACGCTCGGGCTCGGCGGCATCGATCTGCAGCGATGCCAGCAATTCCGATCGCGCATATTCGCCGCGTGCATCGCGTGTTTCCAGCAGTGCGACGAGTGGCGCGGTGGCTTCGCCGTAGCTATGTTGCTCGGTGCTGCTAGGCGCGCGCGGGCACGCGGCGGAATACATCGGCAAGAACTGTTTCGGATCGTGCGCATCGACGAAGTCGTGCAGGCTGGGATCGTTGCTGATGTGGATCACGATGACATGCAGCGGTTGGCCTTCGGCGGCGGCGATCGCGCGCACGTGCTGTATCAGCTCGCGCAGGGTCATTGCGCCGGAATTTTCGAAGTAGCCGCCGTCCGCCAGCTGAAACGAAGCGGGCGACGGCGAGCTGTCGCTTGCGGTCTGCAAGGTGCCGACCGGGCTCAGATAGGTGAAGCGCGCGCTGTTGAGCACGACTTCACTGAGCGGGATGCGCGGATCCAGCCAGCGCGAGCCATCGTAGGCAGTGGTCCACGGATTGTGCGCAAACGGGCGGAACGGATGCTGCACGAAGCGCCAGCCTTGTCCCACGGTGGTGCTGGTGAAGAACAGCGCCGGCGCGTTGGTGCTCACGTCGCCCTTGTCGTTTTCATACATCGCGGAAAACGGCTGAGCGAGCGCATCGATACCTTGTTCCTCCGCCGCTTGTTCCCATGCGCGGGTGAGTGCGCGGCCGCGGTCGTTGAACAAGGCGCCCGGCAGCCAGCGTTGCGTGAAGTCGATGAACCAGGCGTTGGCCATCACCGGCGCGAGAAAATCATGGTCGAGCGTGTTCTCGCTGCGTGTTTGCGCCGATAGTCCAGTCTGCGGCGGCACCTGCAACGCACTGACATAGGTGGCCAGGCCCAGGCTGCCGCCGGAAACGCCGCTGCCGGCGAACAGGTAGCGCTCGAACATCGGTTCGGTGCCGTGCGGCGGCAGTGCCTGATCGACCAGCGTGGTCCATTGCGTCAGGACCATCGCCGTCCACGCCGCGCTACGCAAACCGCCGCCCTCGGCGGACACCATGATCACCGGGCAAGCGCGCTGCGGCGTGCAGCGGCTTTGCAGCCAAGCCTTGGCGTAGGCGTCGAAATCCGGCCGATGATCGGGCGGCGCCGCATCGGGCCGTTGATGCGTGCTCATCGCCGGATATTGGCGCACGCGATGATTGTCGTTGAGATGCAGCATGTGCAGGCTCGCCGCCAGCACCGCCAGCAAGGTGAGCAGCGGCACGCCATGCCGGTCGGCGAGCATGCACAGGAATCCTCCGCTCATGCAGAAGAAGCTGGCCGACAGCAGCGACACGGCAAGCGCACCCATGCCGTCGAACTGGCGCGGCTGGAGCGCCACCAGCACGGTGATGCATACGTTCAAGATCAATACCGCCAGAAACACGCTCAACGGCAGCATGCCCAGCGCGGCGATGGACGGTGCTCGAGGTTCGGCCGCTTTATCCGTGCGCTCGGCGGCGGCCTGCAGCACGCGCTGCCGGCCGATGAAGAACACGATCATCGCCGCCGCCACCATCAACAGGCCAGCCGTGCGCCAATTGCGCCGCAGACATTCGGCCTGCGTGGAGCACACCGCATGCGGCGTGGTGCGCAACGCCATGACGTAACCGAACAGCACCAACATCGGCACCAGTATGCCAAGGATTCGCGGTATCCATCGCCGCAAGGGTGCAGCACGCGGATCCTGCAGGGCCGGCCAGCGCGGATAGACCAGTCGATAGGCCTGGTGCGCGGCGTACCATACGGCAAGGCCGGCCAGCGCGCTGGTGGCCAGCAGAAACAGGTAGCGAGTGCTGCTGGGATCGGCCCACATGGCGATCAGGAACAGTTCGGCGGCCTGGTCCACATTGCTGATGACGACGCCGGCGAAAACCAGCACCAGCAGCGAGACGCGGATCGGCTTACAGTGGTCCAGGCCGATGATCAGCCAGTCCACGACATTCAGCCATACGAGCCGCGCGCCTGGCGTGGCGGGAGTGGAGGGTTTGTGCTCAGCCATCGTTCCGATGAGTGCGCCCATGCCGAACCGGCATCCATCTTACGAAGATGGCATGTATCGGGCAGGTGCATGGGATCGCAGTTCCGCCAACTGCGACGGCGGTATGATGGATTTGTTTCGGGGGAGTTCGCGTTCGAGGCCTGTCATGCGCTGGTTATTGCTCTTTGCGACCGTGTTGTCGTGGGTTGTTTGCGTCACGCGCCACAGTGCAGGCGCCTTCGGATTCTGGCTGCTGCTGGGCATCGTGGGCGCGATCGCCACCGCTTTGGGTTTTGCGCAGGCGCGTATCGAAGCCAACGCGCGGCCGGAAATGCTGCTCGATCTGCCCAAGCGCCGGCCGCCGCCGGAACCGCGGCAGGAACAGCCTCCGCAGGCCTGAATGCTGCACTGCAGCTTTGTCGGTTTAGCCATCCAAACGCTACACTCGGGCGGTTGACACGGCGCCGAGGTGCCGCGCGCGATTATTCACCGAGTGCGCTCCCGGCAAACCGGCGAGCAGGAGGCAAAACATGTCAAAGGTCTATCCGGTCGATCCGGCCTTCGCCGCCAAGGCGCGCATTCGCAAAGAGGATTACGAGCGGCAGTACGCCGAATCGGTGAAGGATCCGGAGGGTTTCTGGGGCCGCGTCGCCGAACGGCTGGATTGGGCGAAAAAGCCCACGCATATTCGCGATGTTTCCTTCGATCCGAACAACCTGCACATCCGCTGGTACGACGATGGCCAGCTCAACGTCTCGGCCAACTGCCTGGATCGTCACCTGGCCACGCGCGGCGACAAGACCGCGATCATCTTCGAAGGCGACGATCCGTCCGAATCGCGGCACATCAGCTATCGCGAGCTGCATGCGGAAGTGTGCAAGTTCGCCAACACGCTGAAGCACCTGGGCGTCGACAAGGGCGATCGCGTGGCGATCTATATGCCGATGATTCCCGAAGCGGCGGTGGCGATGCTCGCCTGCGCGCGCATCGGCGCGATCCACTCGGTCGTGTTCGGCGGCTTTTCGCCCGATTCGCTGGCCGGACGCATCGCCGACTCCACCGCCAAGGTGGTGGTGACGGCGGACGAAGGCGTGCGCGGCGGCAAGAAGATTCCGCTGAAAGCCAACGTGGATGCCGCACTCCAGCGTCCCGGCACCAACAGCGTGGAAACGGTGATCGTAGTGCGCCGCACCGGTACCGCGGTGCCGATGCAGTCGCCGCGCGATCGCTACTACCACGTGTTGATGGAAGGGCAATCGGCCGAATGTCCACCCGAGCCGGTGGAAGCGGAACATCCGCTGTTCATCCTCTACACCTCCGGCTCCACCGGTAAGCCCAAGGGCGTGCTGCATACCTCGGGCGGCTACCTGGTCTATGCCAGTTTCACGCATGAGCTGGTGTTCGATCTGCGCGAGGACGACATCTACTGGTGCACCGCCGACGTGGGTTGGGTCACAGGACACAGCTACGTGGTGTATGGCCCGCTCGCCAACGGCGCCACCACGGTGATGTTCGACGGCGTACCCAACTTCCCCGACTACAGCCGTTTCTGGCAGGTGGTGGACAAGCACAAGGTGACGCTGTTCTATACCGCACCGACGGCGATTCGCGCGCTGATGCGCGAGGGCGAAGCCCCGGTGAAGAAATGCTCGCGCGCTAGCCTGCGCCTGCTGGGTTCGGTGGGCGAGCCGATCAATCCCGAAGCGTGGGAGTGGTATCACCGTGTGGTCGGCGACGAGCGTTGCCCGATCGTGGATACCTGGTGGCAGACCGAAACCGGCGGCATCCTGATCACGCCGCTGGCCGGCGCCATCGATGC
>CBJMMB010000215.1:0-4435 GCA_966430775.1 uncultured Dyella sp.
AGCGCTGGTACCGAGTGCGCACAGGGATGTGCGCCAAGGGGCCCCATAGGGCGCGGCAGGTGGGCGAAGGAAAGCCCGCAGGGTGGCTCGCACGGAGGCGAGCCAGTTTTTCGTCAGCACAGGAGGTGCTGTCGAAAAACCCCGTAGCCCGCCTGCGCACCTGGAGGGCAGGAGCCCGGAAGGCGCGCCCTCTGGGGTGCCCTTTCTCTTGGTTACTTCTCTTTGGGCAAGCAAAGAGAAGTGACTCGGTCGCTCCGCGACCGAAAGCGCCGCAGGCAATCTCCATATAGCGCGAAAGACAGCCACATAACGACGTTGGGGTTTGCACCCCAACCTACATGCACGGAGAAATTCCATCCCCAAAGGGAGAATGAAAGATTATCGGGCTTGCGCCCACGCCCGCATCAAAATCCCCATCTGTTCCAACACCGTCGTCTTGATCAACGCCGCCTTGGCGGCATCGATTTCCTTCCACCCCAGCTCCTCCAGACCCGCCTTGGACGGGTGATAAAACGGCATCATCTGCCCCTTCAGCGTAAGCAGGCGGATGCGGGTGACCGGGTCGTTGGCGCCGATCCCGCTGATGCGCGAAAGCATGGCGGTGGCGACTTTGTAGAACGGTTGCTTCACCTGCTGGCTCAGCAGCTTGGACGCCACGGGCGGTTCCTCGCCGGCCAGTTCGCGGGCGAGAAACAGGCGCTGGGCGGATGCGTTCGATTGCATGAGTACGCGATCCAGCATCGCCGCGTGGATGGCGAGCAGGGTTTCGATCAGTACGTCCGTGCCGGCGCCGTTCTTCAATGCCGCGCGAGCCTGCTTCATCACCGGATCGAAGTGGGCGATGAGATCGCGGGTGATGGATTCGGCGCAGGCCTGGTAAAGCCCTTCCTTGTTCTCGAAGTAATACTGCAGCGCGGGTGCATTGACGCCCGCGGCGGCGGCGATGTCGCGGGTGGAGGCGCCGCCGAAGCCGCGCTCGCCGAACAGCTTGACGGCCGCTTCGATGATGCGTTCGCGTGTTTCGTCACCGCGTGCATAGCCGCCGGCCGATGGGCGGCGAAGGCGTTTGACTGCTGTCATTCGTAAGTCCCTGCGATCACTGCGGTCAAGATAGCATTTGACAAACTTATTCCAATCGGAATAAATATTCCACCTGGAATATTTTTGGGGATCAGCATGTCCGCATCATCTGGCGACGTGAAGAAAGACGCCGCCGTACCCTCGCGCCGCGCCAACGCCGGCCGCTTCCTGTTGCCGGTCGGCGTGCTGGTGCTTATTGCGGCCCTGATTGCGCTGGGCTACTGGTGGCTGGTCGGGCGTTTCATGCAGAGCACCGACGATGCCTACCTGCAGGCGGACAGCGTGACGGTGGCGCCCAAGGTCAGCGGTTATGTCACCGATGTGTATGTGGGCGACAACGCGACGGTGAAGGCGGGCGATCCCTTGGTGCGGCTCGACGGCCGTCAGTACCAGGCGGCGCTGGACCAGGCGCAAGCCACCATCGATGCGCGCAAGGCGGATATCCAGCGTGCGCAGGCGGGCATCCAGCAGCAGCGCGCGGCGATCGAGCAGGCCAGGGCGCAGTTGCAGGTGGCGCAGATCAGCAGCCGCCATGCCGAGGATGAAGTGCGCCGCTACACGCCGCTGGCGAAGACGGGCGCCGAAAGCGGCGATCAGCTGTCGGTGTTGACGAGCAATCGCGACCAGGCGCGTGCGAGCCTGGCGGCGGACACCGCGGCGCTGGATCAGGCGCAGGCGAAAATGGCCGATCTGGATGCGCAGATCGCGCAAGCGCGCGCGCAACTGGAAGCAGCGCAGGCCTCCGCGCGGCAGGCGACGCTGGATATGCAGGACACGCTGGTGCGCAGCTCGCTGGCCGGCCGGGTCGGTGACCGCACCGTGCGCGTGGGTCAGTATGCGCAACCCGGCACGCGCATGATGACGATCGTGCCGGTGCAGAGTGTCTACCTCACTGCCAATTTCAAGGAAACCCAGATCGGCCGGATGCGTGCCGGACAGCGCGCGAGCGTGCATGTGGATGCGTTGTCGGGCAAGGAACTGCACGGTGTGGTGGAAAGTTTCTCGCCCGGCACCGGTTCGCAATTCGCGCTGTTGCCGCCGGAGAACGCCACCGGCAACTTCACCAAGATCGTGCAGCGCGTGCCGGTGCGAATCCGGCTCGATACCGATGAACAGACACGTGCGTTGCTGCTGCCCGGCTTGTCGGTGACGGTGGACGTGGATACGCGCGACACCGGCGACCAGACGCAAGCAAGCAGCCATGGCTGAGCATCACGAACGCGCCACCGCGGCCGACTGGGTCGCCGTGGCGGCGGGCGCACTTGGCGCCCTGATGGCGACGCTGGATATCTCCATCACCAATTCGGCGTTGCCGCAGATACAAGGTGAAATCGGCGCCACCGGCACGGAAGGCACGTGGATTTCCACCGGTTACCTGATGTCGGAAATCGTGATCATCCCGCTGGCGGCGTGGCTGACGCGCGTCTTCGGCCTACGCAATTTCCTGCTCGGCGGCTCGGCGCTGTTTATTCTGTTTTCGATGATGTGCGGCCTCTCGCATACCTTGACAGCGATGGTGATCGGACGCATCGGACAGGGCCTCACCGGTGGCGCGATGATCCCGACCGGACAGACCATCATCCGCAGCCGTTTGCCGATGTCGCAGTTGCCGGTCGGCATGACCATCTTCGGCTTGATCGTGTTGCTCGGTCCCTTGCTCGGCCCCGTGCTGGGCGGCTGGCTGACCGAAAACATCAGTTGGAGCTGGTGCTTCTTTATCAACCTGCCGGTGTGCATCGGCTTGATGACGTTGTTGCTGATCGGGCTGCCCTCGGATCGGCCGCACTGGGATGCCGTGAAGCAGGCGGACTGGATAGGCATCGCCGGCTTGTCGGCTGGCCTGAGTTCGTTGACGGTGGTGTTGGAAGAAGGGCAGCGCGAGCGCTGGTTCGAGTCGAGCATGATCGTGTGGCTCAGCCTGTTGTCATTGGCGGGCATGGTGTTGATTGCGATCTCGCAGTTCACGGCAAAAAAGCCGGTGATGCGCCTGAGCCTGTTGCGCAATCCGCGCTATGCCAGCGTGATCCTGATCGTGTCGGTGGTCGGCGGCGTGTTCTACGGGGTGATCTATCTGATCCCGCAGTTTCTCGGCTTGATCGCGGGCTACAACGCGGAGCAATCCGGCTGGATCATGCTGGCGGCCGGCGTGCCGGCGTTCCTGATGATGCCGCTGCTGCCGCGGCTGCTTGGCAAGGTGGATTTTCGCATACTCGCGATCATTGGCTTGCTGTGTTTCGTGGCCAGTTGCCTGTTGGATATCCATCTCACCGCGCAAAGCGTGGGCCACGATTTCCTGTGGTCGCAGCTGATTCGCGGCGCGGGGCAGATGCTGGTGTTCATGCCCTTGAACCAGGCATCGATGGCGGCGGTAACGCGCGAAGAAGCGGGCGATGCGGCCGGTGTGTACAACATGGCGCGCAACCTCGGCGGCTCGATCGGCCTGGCAATCATCGGCACGGTGATCGACCGACGCAATACGTTCCACGTGGCGGAAATCCGCGAATCGCTCACCGCCAATTCCCTGCTCGGGCAGGAGCGCCTGGCGGCGTATGCAGCCAACTGGTTCGCGCGTACCGGCGATATGGCGTATGCCAAGATGCGCGCGCTAGGCCAGCTGGCCGCGCAGATCCAGCAGCAGGCGCTGGTGATGACTTTTTCCGAAACGTTTTACGTGCTCGCCATCGCCCTGGCGTGCTGCATACCGCTGTCGTTGCTGTTGAAGACGCCGCGCTACCACGCGCCGGTCAGCGAGGGTCATTGAGGATGTTGAATATGCCTTTACGCGCGTCGCGTGTTTTGCTGGCCACGATGGTCGCTGCATCATGCGTGCTTTCAGGTTGCACCGTCGGGCCTGATTACCACGGTGCACCGCAGGTGACGCATGCGAACGCGTTCGTGCGTGCGCCCGCCACGGGTGTCACCACGACGCATGCACCCAGCCAGTGGTGGACCACGCTCGACGATCCCACCTTGAATGCCTTGATCGACGCGGCGCTGGCGCACAACGCCGACCTGCATGCCGCGCAAGCACGCCTGCGCGAATCACGCGCGCAATTGCAGCAGCAGCGCGCCAAGGAATTGCCGAAAGGTACCGCGGATGCGGTGGCGTTGCGCATGCGCAAGCCGGATCTGTCCGGCTTGTCGCAATCGTCCGGTACGTCGAGCGGACGCGGACCGCTGCAACTGTATTCGGCGGGCTTCGACGCCTCCTGGGAGATCGATCTGTTCGGCGGCGAGCGTCGCGCTACCGAAGCGGCCTCGGCGCAAGCCGAAGCGGTGGATGCCGACTTGGCCGACACCCAAGTCTCGCTGGCCGCCGAAGTGGCGCAGGCGTATATCGGCCTGCGCGATCAGC
>CBJMMB010000216.1:0-4414 GCA_966430775.1 uncultured Dyella sp.
TTCGAAGTCCTCGGCGCCATGGTGCTGCTCGCCTTGCTGTTGCTCGGCGTGTACTCCGGCGTGCGCTCGGCCACGCACACCGTGCAGGCGGGCACGATCAAGATCGAGCAGCTGGACGAAGTGCGTTCCGCGCAGCAATTCCTGCGGCGCGAACTGGCGCAGGCGATGGCGCAATCGATGGGCATGGATGCGAACGGCAACGGCATCTTCTTCGTCGGTACCGCCGATTCGATGCGTTTCGTCGCGCCGCTTCCGGGTTATCTCGGGCGCATGGGGCCGCAGCTGATCGAGGTGAAACTGGTCAAGGGCGAACACGGCAAGCAACTGGTGGCGAGCCTGGCGGTGCTGCCGCCCAATGGCGACAAGCCCAAGCCGCTGGGTGAGCCGCAGGTGCTGCTCGACGGTGTGATCGACGGCAGCTTCAGCTATCGCGGCGTGAACCAGCAAGGCCAGCCGCTGGATTGGCAGAACGACTGGAACACCGCTGCGACGATGCCCAACCTGGTGGTGATCAAGCTGGCGCTCGCCAAGGATCGTCCGTGGCCGATGCTGAGCGTGCCGCTGCGCGTGAATGCCGCGGCGCTGCAAGGGCCGGGTAATTTGTTGCGCGGTTTGCGTGGGCCGGGAGTGGGGCCATGATTCGGGACGCGGGACTCGGGACTCGGGATTCGGCGAAGCGTGGAGCGCGCGCGGGTGCTGCTCGCTGCGGAAAATCTGTTGCGTTGCATGCAACGACATTCCGGCCGCGCACTGCTTTTTACGAGTCTCGAGTCCCGGGTCCCGAGTCCCGCGCTATCCCGCACCACCAACGCGGCGTCGCCCTCCTGCTGGTGATGTGGGCCTGCACTCTGCTCGCCATCCTGCTTGGCGGCTACGCGATACTCGCGCACACCGAAGGCCTGCAGGCGAATTACCAGTTCCAGCAGGCGCGCGCGCATTACGCGGCCGAAGCCGGCGTGATGCGCGCGATCTACTCGCTGCAGGCGCCCAACATCAACGACCGCTGGATCGCCGACGGACGCGTCTATCCGATGCAGTTCGACCAGGCCAAGGTCGGCGTGTCCGCCACCGCGGAAAGCGGCAAGGTGGATCTCAACGCCGCCACGCCCGACGTGCTGACCAATCTGCTGCGCAATGCCGGCGTCGATCCGGTGCATGCCAGCCAGATCACCCAGGCGATCGTCGACTGGCGCAGTTTTCCGGTCTCGCAACAACAGGTGTCGCAGCGCAACGCCGCCTATACCGCCGCGGGCCGCGATTACGGTCCGCGCAACGGGCCGTTCGCCAGCGTGGAGGAATTGCAGATGGTGCTGGGCATGACGCCGGAGCTGTATACGAAAGTGGCGCCGTACGTCACGATTTGGTCGGGTCGGGCCAGTCCGGACCAGAACACCGCGCCGTTGCTTGCGCTAGCCTCCATCCCTGGCATGGATCTGCAACGTGCTGCTGCCATCATCGCCGCGCGTCCGGCGGCGGCCGGTGTCGCCGCCACGACGGGGTTGGTCGCCAACAACGGCATCACGCATAGTATTCGGTCCGAGGCCGTGCTGGCCGACGGCACGCGCGCTATCTTGCGCGCCACGGTACGCTTGCAAGGATATCGGCCCGGCGCGCAGGCTTTTGCGGTGCTGCGCTGGCAGGAGGGAGACGGGGAGTGAACGCCGCAACACAGACATTGCGACCGCAACTCGAGCGCGCACGCCGCGCCTGGCGCGGTTCGCCCTTGCCCGGTTTCTTCGCCTGGTGGTGGGGCGAGTTGCGCGCGTTGCTGCCGGCGCGCTGGCAGGCGTTCTTCAGCGGCGGCAACGTGTGGTGCCTGCTGCATCACCAGGACGGCCAGTGGTCGGTGCGGCGCAGCGGCCAGCCGCAGGCATCGGTGCCCTGGAGCGATGCGCTCGATGCGCCCGAACAGCAGGCCCTGTTGAACGCCGCCGTGGCCGATGTGGATCGCCAGGATCTGCGCCTCGCCTTGTGTCTGCCGCAGGAAGCCGTGCTGCGCCGCCGCCTGCTGCTACCGGAAGCGGCCCGCGATAACTTGCGCCAGATCGGCGCCTTCGAAATGGACCGGCAAACGCCGTTCCGCCTCGACCAGGTGTACTACGACCTGCGCGAAGTGTCCGGCCCGGCGCCAGCCGGCCGTATCGCCGCCGAACTCGTCGTGGCGCCGCGTGCGGCGGTGGACGCCAAGCTCGATCATCTGCGCAGCGCCGGCATCGCGATCGACGCGGTGGATCTGTGCGAAGGCGACGCGCGCCTCGGCGTCAACCTGTTGCCGCCGGAAATGGCGCGCGCACATCGCGATCCGCGGCGCCGGCTCAATCTCGCATTGGCGGTGGCCGCCGTGCTGTTGCTGGTGCTGTGCCTGGGGCAATACCTGCACAACCGCCAGGAAGCGCTGGCCGCGATGCAGACGCAGGTCGACGACATGCGCGCCGATGCGCAGAAGATCGCGCAACTGCGCAAGCAACTGGAAGACAGCACCGGCGCGGCCGGCTTCCTGGCCAAGCGCAAGACCGATTCGGTGGCGATCGTCGACGTGCTGCAGGACCTTACCGCGCGCATCCCGGATGACACCTGGCTGGAACGCTTCACGGTGGAAAGCAGCGGCGGGCGCGTGGGCATCCAGGGTCAGAGCGCGAAGGCCGCGTCGCTGATCGACGTGCTACAAAGCAGCAAACTGCTGACGGGCGCGAATTTCCAGGGCGTGATCCAGCGCGATCCGGCTACCAACAAGGAACGCTTCTACATGGATGCGCAGTTGCGCACGCCCACCGCGAGCAAGCCTGCCGCCAGCAGCAGCGCAGGAGCGGCCAAATGAAAATGAGGCCGATGAAACCCACCGAAAGCCGCATGGCCGCGATCGGCCTTTTGCTGCTGGTGCTGGTGCTGGCGTATTTCCTGTTGCTGCACTGGTGGTTCGTGGCGCCGCTGCGCGACATCGACAGCCAGATGGACGACCTGCGCGATACGCAAAGCCGCTACGCCGCCGCCATCGCGCAGAAGCCACAGTTGCTCAAGCGCATCGAAGAACTCGGCCACGCGCAGACCGACAGCAGCACCTTCCTTACCGAGACCGACCCCAATGCGGCTTCTGCATCACTGATGCAGCGCGTGGTGGACGACGCCGCCGCGCATGCGCAGGAAGGCAGTTGCGAAGTCAGCCAGAAGATGCCGGTGAACAATCCGGGCGCCTCGTCGAACGATCCGTATCAGAAAGTGGTGGTCAGCATCAGCCTGCATTGCGACATGCAGCCGCTGATGGGCCTCTTGTACACGCTCGAAAAAGGCAAGCCGTATCTGTTCGTGCAGGATTTCAGCGTGTACCGCAATCCGCTGGTGAACACGCAGAAGAACGTTGCGCCGCTGGAAGTGCAATTCACGCTGGCCGGTTACGTGCGCGCCTCCGGCAAGCAGGCCGCACCACCCGCCAATGGGCAGGAACCGAACACGCAGGCGCCGGGAGGGGACGACGAATGAACGCCGCCGCCCAGCGCCGTCTAACTCCTGCTTTTGGTGCCGCCGTGGCCGTGTTCGGCGTGGTGCTGCTTGCGCTGATGTTCGGTGCGGGACGCGGCGTGAGCTGGGATCCGCCGCGCCCGGTGCCGCCCCTGCCGGCCGTGCACGCGGTCAACCTGCCCACGCCGCCACCGCTGCAAAGCTATGCGCAGACCTGGGAACACCCGCTGTTCAGCGCCGACCGCAAGCCGATCGTCACGCAAAGCGGCGGAAGCGAAGGCGTCAGCCTGGGCGACCTGCAGCTCACCGGCATCATCCTCACGCCCGGCCTGCACATGGCCCTGCTCGGTCCCACCAACAGCAAGGGCGGCGACGAAGACAAGCAGGTGAGCGTGCGCGAAGGGTCCACCTTGCCCGACAGCACCTGGAAGCTGGTCCAGGTACTGCCGCGCTCGGCGATCTTCGCCTCGCCCAGCGGGCGCACGGAACTGAAGCTGCCCGCCGGCGCTCCCATCGACCAGAAGCAGCCGGCGCCGAACGCGTCTCAGGGCGCGATACCGATGAACCAGCCACAGCCGGAAGAAGGCCAGGAGCCGGGTCAACCCGAGCCTGCCCAGAATGGCGTGCTCATGCGGCCGGCGCCACCACCGCCGGTACGGCCCAACGATGCGCAAGCGGAGCGCTTGCAAAAACTACGAGCTGCCATTCTTAAGCAGCGTTCCCAGCAGCAGCAAACAGGGAATCAGGGAGAACACTGATACATGTCACACACGCGCCTGCAATCCACCCCACGCATCGCCCTGCGCATCGGCGCGATCGCGTTGGCGGTCTTCCTGAGCGGCTGCGCGGCCAACAAGCCGCTGGTCTCCGATAACCATCAGCTGGAACGCGAAGCCATCGCCGGCACGGAAAAACCCGCGCCGCAGCCGCAACCGCTGAACACCAACCTCAACAACGG
>CBJMMB010000217.1:0-4368 GCA_966430775.1 uncultured Dyella sp.
TAGCGCGCGGCGAGGTAGTCGATCTCGTCCTCGGCCAGCGCCAGGCCCAACTCGGTATTGGCTTTGGCCAGCGCGGCGCGCGGATCACTGCCCAGTGCGATGTGCACCAGGTCGCCCGGCGTGCCCGCCAGGAACAGGCCTTGTGCCTGGTCCAGGCGCGTCAGCACCGATTGCGTCATCGCATCGTGCAAGACCGCCAGCAGGTCGCGATAGCGCGCATCGTCGCTCGCCGGCAAACCGCTGATGTGATACGCCGTGCCGCGCTCGACGCGGCGTACGTCGAAACCACAGTCATGCAGGATGTCGGTAGCCTTGCTCGACCACGGCGAGATGGTGCCCAGCCGCGGCACGACCCACAGCGAAGCCAGCTCCGGCTTGCTGTCCTTGGCTTCCAGCGCCTCCAACAGGCGCGTGCGCTGCTCGCCCTCGGGCTCGGCAGCGGTATCGATGAAGTAGACAAACCAGCACGCCTGCACCCGGGTGCCACGATGCAGGGCATCCAGGCGGGCATTGAGACGTTCCAGGCGAAACGGCGAGAGGGCGCTCTGCCCGTCGAGTGCGATCATTGCGGGGGAAAAGGCGCTAGGCGGTGGAGCGGCTTATTGTACCTGAGCCTGAACGGGCTCGCTTCCTCTCCCGTTCGCGAAGGAGCTGATTTGCTCCCTCCCCTGCTTGGCAGGGGAGGGCCGGGGTGGGGTTGCATGGGCTTGCCGCATGATTGGAATACACCGCGAGATGGCTTCACCCCACCCCAACCCTCCCCTACTGCACGTAGGGGAGGGAGCAGAGCGTCGACACTAATCGAGGTCAAGGCTCATCCCGCACGCGCATAAAGCGCGCAAACCGCGGCTTGCCGCCGGACGTCATGCCCTGATACCGATACGTCACCACGCTGCCCACCGGCGGCGGATCGCGGCGTTGCGCATCGGTAAAGCCGGTGCCGATGCGGAAGCGCGTGCCGTCGGGTGCTTCCATCAGCAGCGAGCCCAGCATGCCTTCGTACTTGCCCTTGCCCGGCAGATGGCCGACCACGCGCGCCTCGGCATCGTCGAACAGCTTGAATTTCAAGAGATCATCGCTGCGTCCGGCGCGATACGGCGACGCGCCACGACGCAAGACCAGGCCTTCGCCACCATCTCGCGTCACGGCGTCGAGCTTGCGCTTGAGTTCGGCCTCGTCATGCAGCTTCCATTGCGGCACGGCCTGCACCCACGGGCGGGCGAGCTGCGCGACCAGTTTCTGCAGCGCCGGGATGCGTTCGTCGAACGTGCCACCATGTGCCGGCAGGTCGAACACCATGTAGCGGATATGCCGCCAGGCTTCGTCGTCGGCCGGCTGCTGGCGGACGGTGGCGGAGGCCTGATCGAACTGGCCGCGGCCCGCCCATAGTTCGCCATCCATCGGTGTCTTCGGCCAGCCCGCGGTGAACCAGGCCGGTGCGTCGATCACCGCGCCGCTGCGGGCGCGCAGTTTTTCACCGTCCCAGTAGCCGCGCACGCCATCGTATTTCTCGCTTACCCAGTAATCGTCGAGCGTGATGCCGGCGTGATAGACGTTCGCCAGCATCACCGGCGCCGGTGATAGCGTCGCCGCATACACCGGCGACGCCATCAACAGGCCGATCAGCCCAATCAGGAGCGGCAGCGCACGCCAGGTGCGTGCCGATGGCGGGCATGTACGCATGAGGCGTCCCTGACCTTGTCTTGGTTATGGCAACGACAAGATTGTCGGGACGCGCTCGAACCGCGTCGATGGATCAACCGCCCTTTTCGGAGTGCTCCTGCACCGCTTGCAGCATCTGCGCGGGCGTGAGGTAACCGCCGATCAAGGCGCCGTCTTCGGCATACACCGCCGGCGTGCCGGACACGCCCAGCTTCAAGCCGAGATCGAACTGGTCCTTGACCGGATTCTTGCAATCGGCGGACTCCGGCTCGTGGCCCTTCTTGGCTTCGGTGAACGCATCGTTGCGATCGGCCGCGCACCAGATGGACACCATTTCCTTGTAGGTGGCGGTGGGTTTGCCGTCGTCACCGATCACGCCGGAACGCGGCCACGCCAGGTACTGCACGGCGATGCCTTCCTTGTTGAGCGTTTTCACTTCTTCGTGCAGCACACGGCAATACGGACAGGTCACGTCGGTGAACACGGTCACCGTGTACTTGGGATGTTCCGGCGCGAACACGATGCGATCGGACACCGGCACCTTCGCCAGCTCCGCCTTGCGGTAGGCGGCCCATGCATCGTCGGTGAGGCTGGCGCCCTTGGCGGCGTCGATCAGTTGGCCGTTCATCACATACTTGCCGTCGCTGCTGATGTAGACCAGATGGCCGGAGGCGATCACCTGATAGAAGCCCGGCAACGGCGAGGGCGTGATCTGGTCGATCTTCGCCTTCGGCACCAGCTTCAGCAGCGTTTGCCGCACCACGGCCTCGGGCGTATTGGCGGCAGGCGGCGGCGTGGACACCGTGGCCGACGCCAGCGCCGCACCCGCGTGCATCGCCAGCACGCCCGCGCAGAGCATCAGCCGTAACTTCATGGACATACAACCTCTTGGCCGAGCGGCCAGGTGAGCGAAATAGGTCGAGTATCGCATACGACCCGCTACGGCCCGTTGTAGGCGGATGCCGAGAGCGTGCGCCCGATCGCACTACCCGCGCGGATGGTGTTCGGCATGCAGGCGCTTGAGCCCTTCCTTGGCCACCAGCGTATAAATCTGCGTGGTGCTCAATGCGCTGTGACCCAGCAGCATCTGCAAGGCGCGCAGGTCCGCGCCGTGATTGAGCAGATGCGTGGCGAAGGAGTGCCGCAGCACGTGCGGCGAAATGCGCTTGCTGTTGATGCCGACGGACACGGCATGGCGCTTGACCAGCGTCCAGAACATCTGCCTCGTCATGCCTTCGCCGCGCTTGCTCAGGAACAGCGCCGGCGGCTGGCGTCCCTTGGCCAGCACGGGGCGCGCCTGGGCGAGATAGGCCTGGATGTATTCCAGCGCCACCTCGCCCACCGGCACCAGCCGATCCTTGCCGCCCTTGCCGGTGACGCGCAGCACGCCCTGGCGCGTGTTCAACGCCGCCAGCGGCAGCTCCACCAGCTCGGAAACGCGCAGGCCGGAGGCGTACATCAGTTCCAGCATGGCGCGGTCGCGCAGGCCCAGCGTGCTGGAAACGTCCGGCGCGTGCAGCAGACCTTCCACTTCGCGCTCGGCCAGCGCCTTGGGCAGGCTGCGCGGCGTCTTGGGGCGCTCGATCAGCAAGGTGGGATCTTCGAAACCCGGCTCGTTGCGCACCAGCGACGCATAGAAACGGCGGAACGCGGATTGCCGGCGCGCCATCGAACGCACCGCCACCGGCTGCGAGCCATGGAACGCCGACAGGTCTTCGCGCTGGGCGGTGCGCAGGCTTCGTCCGCGGCCGGCCAACCAGCGCGACAGCGCTTCCAGATCCTGGCGATAGGCCTGCAGCGTGCGCTCGGCCAAGCCGTCTTCGGACCACACCCGCTCGATAAAGGCGGCAATCTCCTGCTCGTCGGCCTCCGCAATGGCCGCCGGCTCTTTACTCGTGTTCTGCTTCATGCGCAGGATGCTGGGTGTTACGCGCGCGCTGCGCAAGCGCGTCACGCCATCACGCGGAAAACCAAGGCCGTCCATGACCCAGACCACCGCCATCGCCTTTACCTGCCCGCTGTGGCGGCGCCTGCTGGCCTTGCTCTACGACCTGGTCGCGGTGTCGGCCATCGTGATGGTGGTGGGATTGCTCTGCCAGTTGGCCACGCACGGCGAGCTGATCACCTCGGGTACGCAGGTCCATATCGCCTGGTGGTACCAGCCGCTGCAGGGCGCGGTGGTGGCGGCCTACTTTCTGTTGTCGTGGCTGCGTGGCGGCCAGACGCTGGGCATGCGGCCATGGCGGATTCGTGTGACAGCCATGGACGGCGGACGCTTGACCCCGCGGCAGGCGCTGATCCGGCTGATCGTCGCCGCCCTGCCCTTGCTTCTGTTGCTGGGCGCGCCCGTGATCGGCCTGCGGGCGGCCATATGGGCGGTGGCGGCTGGCTGGGCCGTATGGTTCGCGGTGGCGGCGCTCAACCCGCGCCGGCGGGCGGTGCATGACCTGGTGGCCGGAACCGAGTTGCGCCGGATCGGCTGAAACAGCCGTCGCCGACGCGCTTGAGACAGATCAATACCTAAACCTTTGAAAGATAAGGCCTCGAAAGCCTGTCGCAACGCAGCATTCCACGCCGTGACCGGCTATCATATGACTTTAGTCGCCGGTACCTGCTCGCCATGCTTTACCAGCTCCACGAATGGCAACGCGCCTTCCTTGGCCCCGTCAGCCACTACGCCGAAGCCAGCGCCCGCCTGCTCACCGA
>CBJMMB010000218.1:0-4366 GCA_966430775.1 uncultured Dyella sp.
TCGGTACTCTCGCGGAAGCGGCGGCGCTGGTCGGTCACCAGCTGGAACACCAGCAACACGGCGAAGGCCACCGCGCCGAGCGCACCGACCACACCCCAGCCGACGTTCGGGAACAAACGGCGTACCGGCAGCTGGCCGATCTGTTCGGCCAGGTCGTTCGCGCGCAGCAGCACGTTCTGCGAATCGAGCGAGGCCTGGTTGCCGGCGCTCTTCACCACCGCGAGGTTGCTGGCGGCGGCCACCAGCTTGGCGACCGGATCGCTCAGCTTGTCCCAGTCGGTCTGCATCTGCGAAAGAATCTTGCGGCCGTTGGCGTCGCCCAGCTGCTGCACGCCCATGCTCTGGTTGCCTTGCAGCAGGCCCTTGAGCACTTCGCCGTAGCTCTGCGCGTCGCGCGACAGGCCGTCGGCGGACGCCTGCGCGGATTCGCCACCCTGCAGCACTTCCTGCACGCGGCGGATGATACGGTCGGCCAGCAGCATCTGGCGCGAGGCGCCGAGCATCTCGTCGGCGCTGCTGCCCTTGCGCTGCTGCAGGATCTGCACCACCTGCTCCATCTGCGAGTTCAGCGACGGCAGCTGTTTGGACAAGTCGTCGGCGCGCTGCGTCGAATCGAGCACCACGGCCTTGTTGGAAAGGATCTTGCCGATATCGCCGTCGAGCTGTTTCCACGCATCGGCCAGCTTGCTGACGGAGCGGCCGGTGGGCGTGACGTTTTTGTCCGCGTACGGCTTCATGCCGGTCTTGGTGTCGCCGTTGACCAGGCGCTGCACGGCCGAATCGATGGCGTCGCGCGCGTTCTCCAGCTCCGCGAACGAGTCGGCGTTACCGCTGGAGGATTCCAGCGCGTATTTGGCCGTCTGCTGCGACAACACCTGGATCTGCGTGGTCAACGCAATCGCCTGGCGATCTTCGCCGTTCTTGAGGTTGAGTAATACGAAGTCGATGGCCGCGAAGCCGATCGAAACCACCAGCAGGATGATGAGGATGGTGTATCCCCGTTCCTTGCCGACGCCCCCTGTAGTGCTCATATCTTCACCTCATCCGTCTACTGCACCGGCACGCCGCGCGTGCCGGTTTAAGAAATCCGCCTAGCCATCGCCCTGCCCGGGGCCTCATTCGCACCGGTAAACCGAACATCATCAGGCAGCCGCCTGGCGAAAATCGGGCGCACGCACCAGCTTACCCATGCTGAACAGCGCCAGGCGCTGTCCGTCCACTTCCACGCGGTCGTCGACGAAGCGCGTCAAGCGCGGATCGTCTTCGCGCTCGGCGTCGCGGCGCTGTTCCGCGTCCACCGTACGCTGACCGAATACTTCGTCCACCAGCAGCGCCACGCTGCCGGCGCCCTGGCGCACCACCAACAGGCGTGCGCGCTCGGAGTGCTGGGTGCGCTCGCTGAACAGGAAGCGCGCCATGTCCACCACCGGCATCAGGTTGCCGCGCACGTTCGCCACGCCCAGCAGCCACGGCTTGGTGCCGGGCACGGGCGTGAGCGTGGGCACGGCGAGCAATTCGTTGATCTCTTCGATCGCGCTCACGAACAGGCAGCCGCCGGCGCGATAGCCGATGCCGCGCCACAGGCCGGGCGCTTCGAAGCGCTCCTGCGTACCGGAGGCGTGCGCCAGCGAAAGCCGTTCGTAGCGGGCCAGGATCTCGAAAGGCGACTGGGCGGCGGTGACCGTCATGCTCACGCTGCCTTGGGCAACAGTTCGTTGATGCAGGCGAGCAGGTCCTTCTCGTTCACCGGCTTGGTGATGAAGGCCTTGGCACCCTGGCGCATGCCCCACACGCGATCGGTTTCCATCGACTTGGTGGTGATGATCACGATCGGCACGTTGGCGGTGGCCGGATCGCGCGTAAGCGTGCGCGTGGCCTGGAAACCGTTCATGCCCGGCATGATCACGTCCATGATGACGAGATCCGGACGCGTCTGGCGCACGCGCTCGATGCCGTCCTCTGCGTTGTTGCAGGAGTCGACCCGATGCCCATGGCGCTCGAGCATGGTTGAAAACACGCGCACGTCAGTGGGCGAATCATCGATGATGAGGATGTTGGCCACGGCTCCCCCTTCAGAGCTTTTCTTCACAACTTTCAGACCGTGCTGGCGACATGGCGGTGGATGGCACCAAGCAGTTCATCGCGAGTGAACGGTTTGGTGAGGTACTGCTCCGCACCGACGATGCGGCCACGCGCCTTGTCGAACAAACCGTCCTTCGAGCTCAGCATGATCACTGGCGTCGATCGGAATTGCGGGTTGTTCTTGATGAGCGCGCACGTCTGGTAGCCATCCAGACGCGGCATCATGATGTCGACGAAAATGATGGCCGGTTTCTGGTCGGAAATCTTGGCCAACGCCTCGAAGCCGTCGACGGCGGTAAGCACCTCGCACCCTTCTTTCTTGAGCAAGGTTTCCGCCGTGCGGCGGATGGTCTTGGAGTCGTCAATCACCATGACCTTCAGACCAGCCAGGCCGTTCGTAGCTACATTCAAGTTCACTTAACCCCCCTGCTGCCTGCCCCAGGCTCAGGTACGACAATCCTGCAAGCAGCAAACGGGCCACTCACCGGACGCCAATGAAAAATTCCTGCTGAAGCTCTCTTGGTGCCCGATCTGCGCCGGGCATTCCGTCGTTGCTGTTTACTGCCTGGCCGGTCTTCCGTCAAGGAAAAAATCGTTGTGGTGGGGGCGCTTATCATCAAAAGCGCGAACACAAATGTGAAAGAAGACCCAGAGTGTCACCTTCGGACAGAGGAGTGTCCCTGAGCGACACATCCACGGGCATCTCTTGTGGCTTCCCGACCACCTCGGCGAACATGCACGCCCCCACCCGCCACCGGAACTGCCATGCCCCGTTCGGTCGCCGTGCTGATGGACCCCATCGGCAGCATCAAGATCGCCAAGGACACCACCTTCGCCCTGCTGCTGGAAGCCAGCCGCCGCGGCCGTCCGCTGTTCTACCTGGAACAGGGCGACCTGGCCCTGCGCGACGGCACGCCCTGGGCCAGGCTGCGCCCGCTGAGCGTGAAGGACGACCCCGCCGGCTGGTACACCCTGGGCGAGGCGCGCTGGACCGACCTGCGCGAGATCGACACCGTGCTGCTACGCAAGGATCCGCCGGTCGACGCACAGTTCGTCTACGACACCCTGGTGATGGACGTGGCCCAGCGCGACGGCGTGCAGGTGGTGAACGACCCGCGCGCGCTGCGCGACTGCAACGAGAAAGTGTTCGCCCTGCACTTTCCCCAATGCATGGCGCCGACCCTGGTAGCGCGCGACCCGGCCGAGCTGCGCCGCTTCGTGGCCGAGCATGGCGATGCGGTGCTCAAGCCGCTGGATGGCATGGGCGGGCGCGGCATCTTCCGCGTGCAGTCGGGCGACAAGAACCTGAACTCCATGCTGGAGACCCTGCTCGGCGGCGACTCGCACGGCCAGGGCCGCCAGTTCGCGGTGGCGCAGAAGTTCATCCCGCAGATCAGCGCGGGCGACAAGCGCATCCTGATGATCGACGGCGAACCGGTGCCCTACGCGCTGGCACGCATTCCGCAGGGCGACGAATTCCGCGGCAACCTGGCCGCCGGCGGGCGCGGCGAAGGCGTGCCGTTGTCCGAGCGCGATCGCTGGATCGCCGCCGAAGTCGGTCCCGAATTGCGCCGGCGCGGCCTGCGCTTCGTCGGGCTGGATGTGATCGGCGACTACCTGACCGAGATCAACGTCACATCGCCGACCTGCGCGCGCGAACTGGACAAGCAGTTCGGGCTTAATATCGCCGGATCGCTGTTCGATGCACTTGAAGCCAGGCCATCCATCGCGTGAATGCTGTAGCCCGCCGTCCCGGCGATAACAAGATCGGGGCCACCTTCGTTTTTTCGCTGCTGGTCCACGGCCTGCTGCTGTTCGGCATCGGCATCGGCTTCGTGGCGACGCGCCCGGCCCTGCCCACGCTGGATGTGACGCTGGTGAACGTGGCCAACAGCGAAGCGCCCGACAAGGCCGACTTCCTCGCACAGGCCAACAACAAGGGCGGCGGCGAGAGCGACAAATCGCAGCGCCCCTCGCAACCGTTCTCCGGGCTGCTGCCGATGCCGGGCCAAGGCACCGCACCGCAGCCGGTGCAGGCGGCCACGCCCTCGCCGCAGCAGGCCACCGACCAGCGCATGCTCACCACCACGGGCCAGGCGAATTTCAGCGTCAACAGCGACAACGCCAAGATCGCCCGGGATACGCCGGATACTGCCGCCGCCGACGAAGCGCGCGTGGAACAGCAGGCGGCGCAACTGGCCGCCGAAGTGCGCCAACGCTCACAGGCCTATGCCAAGCGCCCGCACAAGAAATTCATCTCCGCCAGCACCAAGGAATACGCCTA
>CBJMMB010000219.1:0-4321 GCA_966430775.1 uncultured Dyella sp.
TGCACCTTCTGCAGGATGTCGTCCATCGAATCGCGGATGGTGCCGGACACGGTGCAGTTGATGGTGGAGGTGGCGGGCTTGTGTTCCAGCGCGCCGGCGTTGGAGGTGATGCGGCCGGCGGGAATCGCACCGCGGCGCAGCGCCCACAGGAAGCGTTCGAACCAGTGCTCGCGCAACTCGGGCGTGGCTTCCACGTCGGACAGGGCGCGCGCGACGCGCTGCCAGCTATCGTCGATGGTGGCATCGACCGGCTCGCCGGTCTTGGTGCGCAGGCGGTACTTCTTGTCCCAGATGTCCTGCGATGCGGGTTGCAATGGAATGGCGGCATCGCGGCTGGTGTTTGTTGCACGCAGGGTGCTCATCGGCTTCCTGACCTCCTGGCATGGCCTCACGGCCCCGTTGGTTTCTTATAGGTAGAGGTGTAGTGGCGTCAGTGACGAGAAAAAGCCCGGTCGCACCCGGCTCACGTCTCATGCGTGAGAACCGAGTCGCAGCGTTTTCGCGAACAGCGGCAGCCCCTCCTGACGTCATCCATCCAGCCACAGCACTTGGGTAGAAGATTGAACCCCGTACACAAGATGTTGTGGTTGCGACTGGGCGAACGTTACCCCCGCCACGGATGGATGTAAAGGGCTGACTGCAGCATGACGAGCGATGGGATGAAAATGTTCATCCGGCTAACTTATTTGTTACAGAGAAACACACCGACATCACGCATTGCGGACGACGCGCTGCCATCGGCATGTTGCATGCTTGGGAACCGCGGGCGCGGTGTCGAGTCGAACAAGCGGTTTTTTCATTCGCTCCAGGAGACTTCATGCACGCACGTTTTCTCCGCAGTTTTACTGCCCTCTTCGTGGCGGCGTCGTTCGCCGTGCTGCCGCTGCGCTCGCAGGCCGGATTGCCGCCGGCGATCAACGGCCAGCCGCTGCCCTCGCTCGCACCCATGCTGGAAAAAGTGACGCCGGCGGTGGTGAACATTTCCACCAAGACGCGCGTGCGGGTCAGCAATCCGTTCTTCGACGATCCGGTGTTCCGTCAGTTCTTCGGCCTGCAGGGTTCGCCGCGCGAACAGGTGGAACAGAGCCTGGGCTCGGGCGTGATCGTGGATGCGGCCAAGGGCTACATCCTCACCAACAATCATGTGGTGGGCGGCGCCGATGACATCACCGTCACGCTGCAGGACGGGCGCAACTTCAAGGGCACGCTGGTGGGCACCGATCCGGCCACCGACGTGGCGGTGGTGAAGATCACCGCCGACAAATTGCAGGCGCTGCCGATCGCCGATTCGTCCGCACTGCGCGTGGGCGATTTCGTGGTGGCGGTGGGCGAGCCGTTCGGCTTGGGACAGACGGTGACTTCCGGCATCGTTTCCGCACTGGGTCGTTCGGGACTGGGCGGATCGAGCTTCCAGAACTTCATCCAGACCGATGCCTCGATCAATCCCGGCAACTCGGGCGGACCGCTGGTGAATCTGCGCGGCGAACTGATCGGCATCAACACGATGATTTTGTCGCCGTCAGGCGGCAACGTCGGCATCGGCTTTGCCATTCCCAGCGACGTGGCCACCGAGGTGATGCAGCAGCTGATCGCGCACGGCAAGGTCAGTCGCGGCAGCCTTGGTGCACAGACGCAGGACATCACGCCGAACATCGCGCGCATGCTGAACCTGAAGAGCAACGACGGCGCGGTGGTGACGCGCGTGCTGCCCGGTTCCGCGGCCGATCGTGCCGGCTTTGAAGTGGGCGACGTGATCACCGCGGTGAACGGCAAGGCGCTGCACAGTTCCGAAGAACTCACCAACGCCATCGGCCTCTTGCCTGCCGACAGCACCGTGTCGCTGACCGCGCTGCGCAATGGCGCCTCGCGCAAGTACACCGTGCAGCTCACGCCGCAGAAGGTCGCCACGCTCGACGGGGCCAAGCTCGATCCGCGGCTGACCGGCGTGACCTTCGGCGAATTGAGCGACCAACAGGCCACCCAGGGCATGTCGGGTGTGTCGGTGTCGACGGTGAACCCCAATAGCCGTGCCGCGCAGGCAGGGCTTTCGGCGGGGGATGTGATCGTCGGCATCGGCAATCGGCGCATCACCAGCCTGCGCGACCTGCAGGGGCTGGCGGCCATGCATCCGCGCCAGCTGGTGTTGCTGGTGGCGACGGACGAGGGGCTGAATTACGTGGTGGTGCAGTAGGTTTCGGTGGTTGGGATGCGCGGACTCCAACATCGCCATGCCTGGGCGGATGGCGGTGTTGGGGTTTGCACCCCAACCTACGTGTGCCGGTCGAATGATGACCGAAAGCCAAACGGGAATCGCGCCGCGTACGTTCCATCGCCAGCGAAGTTTTCCGCGCAACTCCATGAACGCACACGATGTTCATAAGCGCCATTGCTTGATGTTTTGGCGCCAGGCGGCTGAAATACGGCAATCCGTCACTGCGTGGTAGCGCCTTCGGCGGCACACTCGCTCCGTTTCCCCCATTTGCAGGTCGCGCCTTTCTATGCCCGTACGCATCACCCGTCTGCTTTCTTTCGCCCTGATCGGCGCCGGTTTTTCCACTGCCGTGCTCGCCGCGGCCACGCAGTCGCTTACCTGGCGCGGCGACGTGGTCACCGCCAACGGCGTGGTCAAAGGCGTGGCGAAGGCCTGGCAATCGTCCGGCCACGGCGCCATCCAGATCCAGCCGTTCAATACCGCCTCCGGCCTGGATGCGGTCGCCGGCGGTTCGGCCGACATCGCCGGCAGCGCGCGTCCCAGCTCCGGCAGTTCGGTGGATAGCGGGCTCACCTTTACGCCGGTGGCATGGGATGGCCTGGTGCTGGTGACCAGTCCGGCCAATCCGGTCAGCAGCCTCACGCTGAAGCAGGTGCACGACATCTACTTCGGCAAGATCACCAACTGGAAGGAAGTCGGCGGCAACGATGCGCCGATCGACGTGTTCGCCGTGGCCAGCCCCGGCGATGGCGTGGAATACAGCCTGCGCAAGCTGCTGTTCGGCCGTGGCAACCAGCCGGTGGCCGCGCCGCGCTTGTACGTGAACGTCACGCAGATGGAGCAGTCGATCATGCTCGATCCGCGCGGCTTCGGCGTGACCACGCTGTCGAGCGTGGCCGGTAATTCCAAGATCAAGATGCTGCGCATCGATGGCACCGCGCCCAGCGCCAGCACGGTCGCCAGCGGTGCGTATCCGCTGTTCGTTCCGCTGTACCTGGTGACCAATCCGTCCAGCCCGAATGCGGCTGCCGCCAAGGAATTCGTCGACTTCACGCTGAGCGCCAAGGGCGCGGCCGCGCTGCGCGCGCGTTCGCTGGTGCCGTATGACGCCGGCAGCACGCTGATCGCGATGGACGCCTCGCGCCGCAGCCAGATCCTGGCGCAGGTCGGCGCACACGCCAGCGCGGAACCCACGCAGATCGCCTCGGCGCCATCGCGCCCGGTTGCGCCGGCCGCCGTGGCCGCTGCACGTCCGGCCACGCCCGCCGTGCCGGCGCTCAACAAGGTCAGCGGCGCCGTGGTGGCCGCTCCGCAACCGAGCAGCCTCAAGGGCGTGCGCGGCGATGCGTTCACCGAACTGGCCGCCGCCGGTCGCGGCAGCAACTTCGCCAAGGTCACCAGCGACGCGTACGTGAGCGTCGCCAAGACCAGCAGCAAGACTGCCGCGAAAACCGCCAGCAAGGCGGCGAGCATCGAGCCGAAGGCCGAGTCCAAGAAGAAGATCGCCAGCGTGGAACGGAAACCGGCGCGCAGCTATCGCGTCGGCGCCGGCGAAACGTTGTATTCGATCGCGCGCAAGCACGGCGTGGACGTGGCGCAGATCCGCACGTGGAATCACCTCAAGGACAACACCGTGCGCACCGGCCAGGTGCTGCGCATCGAAACGCGCTGACGTTCGCTCCGCTTGCAGATTCTTGCCGTCACGATCGATCTGGACGACACCCTGTGGCCGGTGCTGCCGGCGCTGGAGCGGGCGGATCGCGATCTCAACGATTACCTGCTCCGCCACTATCCCGAGGTGGCGCGCACCTGGCCGATTCCCCAGCTGCGCGCCTTGCGCGCGCAAGTGGCGGCCGAACGCATCGACCTGGCGCACGACTTCACCGCGCAGCGCTACATCACCCTGCAACGCGCGTTCGATGCCTGTGGCGTCAGCGAGGCGCCGCTGGATGCGCTGTGGGAAGTCTTCGCCGCCGCGCGCAACAGAGTGGAACTCTATCCCGACGCCCTGCCCGCGCTGGAACGCCTGCGCGGCACCTGGCCGGTGGCCAGCCTGACCAACGGCAACGCCGACCTGGAACGCATCGGGCTGCACCTGCATTTCGCCCA
>CBJMMB010000220.1:0-4305 GCA_966430775.1 uncultured Dyella sp.
TGGCGACCAAGGATCTGGCCGGCACCTTCGAGCGGGTGCAGAGCCGCGAGGTGGAGATCGTGCAGGAGCCGACCGACCAGCCGTATGGCGTGCGCGATTGCGCCATTCGGGACCCGGCGGGCAACCTCATCCGTATCCAGCAGTTGCGCTGAGCGCGCTTATTTCCCCCTCTCCCCCATTTTTGATCAAGGATGGGGGAGAGGGTCGGGGTGAGGGGGTCAAGGCTTGCCCCAAACTTCATAAGAACCACGCCCTGATTAAACGGTGCTGCAAGATTGCCCCCTCACCCTAGCCCTCTCCCCGGAGGGGAGAGGGGACCAAGAGCCGCACAAGGAAACATGATGACCAAGGCCAGCAGGAAGAACGCGCAGCCGTCTGCGTCACCCACCGCCGACACCCACGACCTCATCCGCGTGCACGGCGCGCGCGAAAACAACCTCAAGAACGTCAGCATCGCCATCCCCAAGCGCCGCCTGACCGTGTTCACTGGCGTTTCCGGCTCCGGCAAAAGCTCGCTGGTGTTCGACACTATCGCCGCCGAATCGCAGCGCCTGATCAACGAAACCTACAGCGCCTTCGTGCAGGGCTTCATGCCGACACTGGCGCGCCCGGACGTGGACGTGCTGGAAGGCCTGACCACCGCGATCATCGTCGACCAGGAACGCATCGGCGCGAACGCGCGCTCCACCGTCGGCACGGTGACCGACGCCAACGCGATGCTGCGCATCCTGTTCAGCCGGCTCGGCAAACCGCATATCGGTCCGCCAAGCGCGTTCGCCTTCAACGTGCCGTCGGTGAAGGCGGTCGGTGCGATCACGGTCGAGCGCGGCAACAGCAAGGCGGTGAAGCAGACCTTCTCGCGCACCGGCGGCATGTGCCCGCGCTGCGAAGGCATGGGTTCGGTCAGCGACATCGATCTGGCGCAGCTCTACGACGACAGCAAATCGCTCAACGAAGGCGCGCTCACCATTCCCGGCTACCAGGCCGGTGGCTGGAATTTCCGGCTCTACGCCGCATCGGGCTTCTACGATCCGGACAAGCCGATCCGCAAGTTCAGCAAGAAAGAACTGCAGGATTTTCTCTACCGCGAGCCGACCCGCATGAAGATCGCGGGCATCAACATGACCTACGAGGGGCTGATCCCGCGCATCCAGAAATCGATGCTGTCCAAGGACAAGGAGGCGATGCAGCCGCATATCCGCGCGTTCGTCGATCGGGCAGTTACCTTCACCACGTGTCCCGATTGCAACGGCACGCGGCTCGCCGAAGCTGCGCGCTCCTCGAAGATCAAGAAGATCAATATCGCCGATGCCTGTGCGATGCAGATCAGCGATCTGGCCGCATGGGTGCGCGAACTTGACGAACCATCGGTGGCGCCGCTGCTGAAAGCCTTGCAGCACACGCTCGATTCGTTCGTGGAAATCGGGCTGGGCTATCTCTCGCTCGATCGGCCATCGGGCACGTTGTCGGGCGGTGAAGCGCAGCGCGTGAAGATGATCGGCCACCTCGGCTCCTCGCTCACCGACGTCACCTATGTGTTCGACGAGCCCACCACCGGCCTGCATCCGCACGACATCCAGCGCATGAACGAACTGCTGCTGCGGTTGCGCGACAAGGGCAATACCGTGCTGGTGGTGGAACACAAGCCGCAGGTGATCGCGATCGCCGATCATGTCGTCGATCTCGGCCCTGGCGCGGGCAGCGCCGGTGGCGAAGTGGTGTTCGAAGGCAGCGTCGACGGGTTGCGCGCCAGCGGCACGCTCACCGGCAAGCATCTGGATGATCGCGCTCGTCTGAAAGCATCGGTGCGCACCTCATCCGCTGCATTGAAAGTGCGCGGCGCCGATACGCACAACCTCAAGCGCGTCAACGTCGATATTCCGCTCGGTGTATTGGTGGTGATCACCGGCGTGGCCGGATCGGGTAAGAGCTCGCTGATTCACGGCTCGGTCTCCGGACAGGATGGCGTGGTGGCGATCGATCAAACGCCGATCAAGGGTTCGCGCCGCAGCAATCCGGCAACGTATACGGGCCTGCTCGATCCGATCCGCAACGCGTTCGCGAAAGCCAACAACGTCAAGCCCGCGCTGTTCAGCGCCAACTCCGAAGGCGCATGCCCCACCTGCAATGGCGCCGGCGTGATCTACACCGACCTGGCGATGATGGCCGGCGTCGCCACGCCCTGCGAGGAATGCGAAGGCAAGCGCTTCCAGCCATCGGTGCTCAAATACAAGCTCGGCGGACGCGACATCAGCGAAGTGCTTGCGATGCCGGTGAGCGAAGCCGAAGCGTTCTTTGGCGCGGGCAAGGCGAAGAATCCGGCGGCACACGCGATTCTCGAGCGTCTTGTCGGCGTCGGCCTCGGCTACCTCAGTCTTGGCCAGCCGCTCACCACGCTGTCCGGCGGCGAACGCCAGCGCTTGAAACTGGCCACGCATATGGCGGAGAAGGGCGGCGTTTACGTACTCGACGAACCCACCGCCGGACTGCATCTTGCCGATATAGAACAGCTGCTCAGTCTGCTCGACAAGCTTGTCGATGCCGGCAAGTCGGTGATCGTGATCGAGCATCATCCGGCGGTGATGGCTCACGCGGACTGGATTATCGATCTTGGTCCCGGCGCCGGGCATGAAGGTGGACGCATCGTGTTCGAAGGCACGCCTGCCGAGCTTGTCGCTACACGTTCCACGCTGACTGGTGAGCATCTCGGCGCTTATGTCGGCGCTCGATCATCCCGCGCAAGATAATGTGAACTGATTGACGTCGAGCCTGAGCGTGCCGCCATCTGTCCCCTCCCTTGCTGTCGCACCTGATTAGCGCCGAATCTCAGCTTGCCGCAATGTGTCCCCTCCCCTACGTGTAGTAGGGGAGGGCTAGGGTGGGGTGAAGCAACCTCGCGAAGCATTTCAACCATGCGGCAAGCTCGGACAACCCCACCCCGACCCTCTCCTGCGAGCAGGGGAGGGAGCCGTCATTCGCACAGCTGAGCTAATCAGGCCTGTCGCAGCGAGGGAGCGATCTTCCACATAGCTGAAATCCCATATTGCCATGCACGCATACGTGCTTCGCTGAGCTTCCTTACCGCATCGTCAATCGACAGCAACACAATCGTCATACGCGACGCCTAGTTTGAAACGGCTATCCCTGCACCACCCGCCGACGCATGTCCGCATGCGCCGCCAGGGAGCTTTTTTCCAAATTTGAGGCTCGCTCCATGCAATCTTCAGCTTTACGCAAGGCTTTGCTCAGTTACGCCGTTTCCATGAGCCTGACTGCGCTCTGCGCGCCAGCCGGCGTGTGGGCCCAGAACGCGCCCGCAAGCGGCGACCACGGCCCGAGCGCAAACACCCCCACGGTTGCGACGACGGATGCGGACAGCGACGATGCCGGCAAGAGCGACAAGAAGAAGGTGAAGGATCTGCAGGGCGTGCACGTGGTGGCGCCGCGCACCACCGAGGAAATGGCGCGCGCGACCCAGCAGAACGCACCGAACCTGATCAACATCCGCACCGGCGATGAAATCCGCGCGCTGCCGGACGTGAACACCGCCGAAGCGGTGCGGCGCATTCCGGGCATCTCGATGGAAACCGACGAAGGCGAGGGCCGCTACGTCAACATCCGCGGTTTCGATGCCGACTTGAACAGCACCACCTATGCCGGCGTGCGCCTGCTGCCGACCAACAACGCATCGCCGTTCGGCGGCTACCGTGGCGTGGCGCTCGATTCCATTCCCACCGGTTTCATCGGCGCGATCAAGGTCACCAAGTCCAACCTGCCCAGCCAGGATGCCGAAGCGCTCGGCGGCACCATCGAAGTGCTGCCCAAGACGGCGCCGGAAGAGCAGGGCGGCTTTTTCGAAGGCGACGTGGGCGGCGGTTATGAGCCGCTCCGAAGCACCGGCGTGACCAACTTCTCGCTCACCGGCGGCGGCCGCTTTAACAACTTCTGGATCACCGTGACCGCCTCCAAGCACAACGACGGGCGCGGCATCGACGACGTGGAACCGGCCTATTTCAACGACAGCGCCCATCCGTACCAGGCGGTGAACGACATCGAGCAGCGCGACTACGAACTGCATCGTCGCCGCCACGGTTATGCGCTGGACATGGGCTACCAGATCGACGATGAAAACCAGTGGTACTTCCGCGCGTTCGAGGCGGGCTACACGGAAGTCTACGAGCGCCAGTACTTCGACGTGATCCCGGACGGCAACACCGCCGTGCTGCCGAATGGCCAGTTGCAGGATACCTTGACCTTCCCCGGCGCCATTACCAAGGCGCTGCGCGACGAGCGGGAAACCTCCAC
>CBJMMB010000221.1:0-4286 GCA_966430775.1 uncultured Dyella sp.
AACGCCATGGTGGCCGCCTGCAATCTGCAACGGGAAGCCGCGCTCTCGCATGCCAGCGGCATGGCCCAGGAATTTCATCCGATGCCTTACGAAACGAAGACCGCAACCCGCGCGCCAGGCCCCAGCGTATCCGCCGTCAAGCGGGCTCCGGTGACCGTGGTGGTGCCCTGCTTCCGCTGCGCCGCCACCATCGATGACGCGGTGGCGTCGATCGCGGCGCAGACCCTGCCGCCCGCCGAAGTGCTGCTGGTGGAAGATGGCAGTGGTGACAGTACGCTCGCCGCCTTGCATCGCGTTGCCGCGGCGTACGAGGACGGCTGGATCAAGGTGATCGCGCTGGAGAACAATGGCGGCCCGTCGCGTGCGCGCAACATCGGCTGGGAACGCGCCACGCAGCCTTACATCGCCTTTCTTGATGCCGACGATACCTGGGGCGCACGCAAGCTGGAATGGCAGATGGCGGCGTTGGAAGCCGATCCCGGCATTGCGCTGATTGCGCACCGGATGATCGTCGCCACACGCGGCACCCCTGTTCCCGAACCGCAAGGCTCGCCGCAGGCGCAGATCATCGGCCGCGGCCGCGTGCTGTTCCACAACCCGTTCCCCACCGCCTCGGTGATGCTGCGCCGCGACCTGCCTTACCGCTTCGATCCACAGGTCTGGTATTCGGAAGATTACCTGCTGTGGTCGCAGATCCTGTTTTCCGGCCATCGTTGCGCCAAGATCGATCAGGTGCTGGCGATCTGGAACAAGCGCGGCCCGGGCCAGCACGGGCTCAGCGACAACTTCGCGGCGGTGCACAGCGCACGCCGCATCATGCGCCGGCGGCTGTGGCGCGAAGGCTTCATCAGCTTTCCCGAATATCTGTTCGCACGCGCCGTGGGACTGGTGGCGCGCATACGCCGAGCATTGTTCAAGCCGCCCGGATTTACGCCCACGCCCGGCGTGGCCTCGCAGCGCCACGCATTGAAGCCGTAAGACGAAACCGTCACTTCACCACATTGGCCTGGCTGTAGCCCATATACAGGCCGATCTTGTCGCCGGCTTTCAGGCTCGCCATGGACGCGGGCGGAAAGTGCACGCGCAGCGCCATGCCTTCGGCCGTCACATCCACGATACCGGACTTGGGGTCCGCGGCGGTCACCGTGGCCGGCATGGTGTGCATGCCATGCATGTTGACCATGTCGTTGCTTTTGATGGTGTGCGCCATATGCGCACCAGCGCCTGGGGCGGAACCGGGTGGCGGTTCGTCCTGTGCGAACGCGATGGCCGCGCCCGCCAGCAAGAGCACGCACGGCAGCAGTGCGCGCCTGATCGAGTTCATACGCATGATGGCTTCCTCATGGCAGTCATGTCGCCGCCACGAGTATGCGAGCGGTGATGTTCACGGAGCCTCAAGGATTCATGCTGGCGCACGACTTCATGGCTTGCCTGCATGGAAGAGCGGCTTGACGTAATAGTGTTGCGTCTTGCGCCGCACGTAACCCATGCGCTCGTAGAACGGATGCGATGCATCGCGCAGCACGTTGGAACGCACGCAGAGCGTGTCGAACCCAAGCTGTTGCGCCCACTGCTCTGCGGCCTGCACCAGCAAGCGCCCTACGCCGCTGCCACGGCATTGCGCATCCACCACCAGGCCCACGATTTCCACGCGTTCGCCGGATTCCAACGTGCGGCGATGCTCGACGGCGATCCAGCCGAGCAAGTGTCCCTCGCGTTCGGCGACGGTAATGCAATGATCCGGATGCGCCGCCAGCACCGCCAACCGTTCGTGCATCGCCTCGACCGATGTCGCATAGCCCAGCTCGCCAGCCAGGCGTGCAATGTCGGCGGCGTCTTCCACAAGCGCTTTGCGCAAGAGAGGTGCGTTCGTCATTTCAGGCCAGCCTGGTGCCGTTCGGCACCGGACGCTCGACGGTGGTGATGACCACGCCCTGCTCGGTCGGGAAACCGGTAAGCAGAAACTGCGAGCGGAACGGACCGATCTGCTTCTCGGGAAAATTGATCACGCCCACGATCTGCTTTCCAAGCAACGATTCGGGCGTATACAGCGCAACGATCTGCGCGCTGGTTTTGCGCTCGCCATACGGCCCGAAATCCACCCATACCTTCCACGCCGGCTTGCGCGCTTCGGGGAAAGGCTCCACGCGGATGATCGTGCCGGCCACGATCAGCACTTTTTCGAAATCCGCCCAGCTGATTTCTTCGCGTTGTTGTTCGCTCATCCTTCAAGGCTCCGCTTGAACCAATCGTTGAACTCCTGCCACCAATAGCTCGCCTGCGCACCCAACAGGCCGAAGGGTTTGTAGGCGTGGGCCAGGCCGTAATCGGCGAACTGTTTCCAGCTTTCATCGCCTTCGGCGATGGCCGCCGCCAACAGTTCGCCGGCGGCGCAGGTTGGCGCCAGACCGTGCCCGCCGAACGCCTGCGCCCACCACAAGCCTTCACCATCCGTGCCGATCTGCGGCATCTGATGGCGCGCGTAGCTCATCAGGCCGGACCATGCGTAGTCGATACGCACGCCTTTCAACACCGGAAAAACGCGCAGCATGTCGCGCATCAGTACGCGCCGCACCGCCGATGCAGAACGGTTTCGCACCGAGATCCTTCCGCCCCACAGCAACCGGCGATCCGGCAGCGGGCGGTAATAGTCGAAGGCGAACCGCGTGTCGTACACCGCGGCGCGCGTTTGCAGGCATTCGTCGAGGCGTTCGCCGAGCGGTTCGGTCACCATCACGTAGGTGGCGATCGGCAGCACCGAGCGGTCGATCTGCCGCCGCAGTCCGGCGAGATAACCGCCGCAGGCCAGCACCACCTGCTCGGCCTGCAATTCGCCTTGCGGCGTACTGATCCGCCAATGCGCGCCTTCGCGGCGCAAGCGCCAGACGTCGCTGTTTTCGTGCACGCGCACGCCTTGTTGCGTTACTGCCGCCGCGAGCCCGATGGCGTAGTTGAGCGGATGCAGATGCAGCGCGTTGCGTTCGTAAAGGCCATCGAAATAGCGTTCGCTGCGCACCCGTTCGCGCAGCTCTTCCTGCGCCAGCCATTCCCAATGCACGCGGTAATGGTCGGCGAGCAGACGCTGGCGTTTGCGCAGCACGTTGGGATCGCGGAACCAGTTCGCCCAGATCACGCCCTGGTCGACCATGTCGCAAGGCATGGCGTAGTGCGTGACGCGTTCGCGTATGCGCTGCACGGCGGCGGTGGTGAGATCGAAGATACGCTTGGCGCGCTCCGCACCCAATTGATGGTGCAGCGCCTCCTCACCCAACGAATACCCGCCGAACACGAAACCGCCGTTGCGGCCGGAGGCACCGAAGCCGACCTGCTCACGCTCCAGCACGACCACGTCCCGCACACCACGTTCGGCCAGGCCCAATGCCGTATTCAGCCCGGCAAAGCCGCCGCCAATAATCGCCACGCGCGTTTCCTGCCGCCCCTGCAACGGAACATAAGGCTCGTACGGCGTGGCCGTGGCGCGGTAATAGGACGGCACCGGAGGTTGCATCATGAGGGATAGGCCGGGCGGTTATGTCGGCGAGCATAACGCAGTTGGCAGGCTGCCTGTCCGGTGTGTGTGGATGCAGGTTCAGGTCTTGAAAAAAGGCCTGCGGTAGATTACCGCCCATGCCTAATGTCATCCACGCCAAGCGCCGCAACGCGGTGTTCCACGTTCAGGTCATCCATGCGCTCGCGCAAGACGAAAACGAGCGCACGATGTGGGTGGCGACCTGCGATGACTTGCATCTGGTCACCGAGCATGCCAGCTACGACGGCCTGATCGAGCGAGTGTGGGAAATCGCTCCGGAACTGGCCGAATACAACCAGCCCGGTGTCGATATTGCGACCATGCGGCTGCGCTTCGAATTCGAGGATTCGGCTCAAAACCATCCCATCGCGCTGTAAAGCATGGGTTCCGGTTTCTATGTGCCGGTCGAGAACAGGCACACCGCCAACGGCATCAGGAAGCTTTGATACCTACTGGCGTTATTCGACCAGCGTAATGTCCAGAATCCGCTGATCCGCCAGCCCATGATCGTCCACCACCCGCACGGTATGACGCCCTGCGCCGTGCGGCTGCCAATACATCAATTCGCCGGGCGCGCTGCGGCCGACGTAGGCATCGTCCACGAACCAGTACAGCGCACGCACGTCCGCATCGTTGGTGGCGGTGAACGGAATGCTTTCTTCGGCCAGCTGTTTCAGGCGCAAGGTATAGGTGCTGCCGCGCAAGGGCGAGGTGATGCGCGGTGGCGTACCGCTGATGCGTTCGTTGTCGTTGCAGG
>CBJMMB010000222.1:0-4281 GCA_966430775.1 uncultured Dyella sp.
ACCTCATCGTCATTCCGGCGAAGGCCGGAATCCATTTATATCCATGCGGGATATATATAGATCGATGAAAAATCTACGCAACGGCCAGCATGGATTCCGGCCTTCGCCGGAATGACGGCGAGGTAATCCGAAAGATCGCGACAAGATTGCGATGAGCAGCATTGCTAACAACCGCTAACACCTCATAACTGGCGATTATCGATCGCCCTTATCACGCTAGGCCAAACCGCAGAAACATCCGTTTTCACCGGGAGAAGGTCATGTCTATCAAACGCAGCACTATGCTTGGCGCAGCCGTTATCGCCATCACCGTTTCTCAATGGGTCGCGTCGAACATGGCGGCGGCGAGCGATGCCACCGGCGATTCACTCGCTCCACTAAAACACATCCACGCAGGCGTATTGGACGTCGCCTACGCCGAACTCGGTCCTGCCAATGGCCCGGTGGTGATTCTCCTGCACGGCTGGCCCTACGACATTCACAGCTACGAAAGCGTCGCCCCCGCGCTCGCCGCAAAAGGCTATCGCGTGCTGGTGCCGTATGCGCGAGGCTACGGCGGCACGCATTTCCTTTCCGCCGCCACGCCACGCAACGCCGAGCCTGCCGCACTGGCGCAGGACGTCATCGATTTCATGGACGCGCTCAAGATCAAGCAGGCCACGCTGGCCGGATTCGATTGGGGTGCACGCTCGGCCGATATCGTCGCAGCATTGTGGCCAGAGCGCGTAAAGGCGCTGGTGTCGGTAAGCGGTTATCTGATCGGCAGCCAGGAAGCCGGCAAGCAGCCGTTGCCACCCAAGGCCGAATACCTGTGGTGGTATCAGTTCTACTTCGCGACCGACCGCGGCCAGCTCGGCTATGCAAAGTACACGCATGACTTCGCCAAGCTGATCTGGCAGCTCGCGTCGCCGCAATGGCATTTCGACCAGGCCACCTTCGATCGCAGCGCCGCGGCGCTGGACAATCCCGATCAGGTCGCCATCGCCATCCAGAACTATCGGTGGCGGCTGGACCTGGTCAAAGGCGAAGACAAATACGCCGCGCTGGAACAGCGCCTGGCGAAGTTTCCGACCATCAGCGTGCCGACCATCACCATGGAAGGCGACGCCAACGGTGCGCCGCATCCGACCGCCGAAGCGTATCGCAAATACTTCACCGGCAAATACGCCTATCGCCTGATCACCGGCGGCATCGGCCACAACCTGCCGCAGGAAGCGCCGCAGGCATTCACGCAGGCCGTGATCGACGCCGATCATCTTTGACGCCATCGTGTGGGAGCGATCCGATGAAGCCGATCCACCTGGCGGTATTCGCCATGCTCTGCGCGATGGTGCTGCTGGCGTCCGCCGATAACACGGTAACGGCAGCCGGCAATGACGATGCCTCGCCGATCTACGGCGTGAGGATTCCCGCAGGGTATCGGCAATGGCAACTGATCGCTCCCGCCGAGGAGGCGGCACCGTTGAACGAGATTCGTGCGGTGCTGGGCAATGCTGTCGCGGTCAATGCCTATCGTGATGGCGCGCTGCCGTTTCCCGATGGCACCGTGCTGGCCAAGCTGGCGTGGAAACACGTGCCGTCGCCGGACTTCGCCCCGGCCTCCATTCCGGGTGCTGCGACCACGGTGCAGTTCATGGTCAAGGATTCGAAGAAATACGCCGCCACCGGTGGCTGGGGATTCGGCCGCTTCGTCAACGGCAAGGCGGCGGACGAGGCGCAGCACCGCACCTGCTTCGCCTGCCATCAGGCGCTGGCCAAAGCGCACGATTACGTGTTCACGCGCTACGCGCATTAGTCGCTAGCTGCCACGTGCAGAGGGGAAACACCATGTCGCAAAGATGGTTGATTACAGGTTGTTCGCGCGGCATCGGCCGCGCGCTGGCGGAAGCCGTGTTGCAGGCCGGGCATCGGTTGGTGGCGACCGCACGCGATCCGGCGCAAGTGGCGGATCTGGAACGCCGTTATGGCGATGCGGTCTGCGTGGCCGCGCTGGATGTTACCGATCCGGCCGCCGCCCAGGCCGCGGTGCAGCTGGCCGAGACGCGCTTTGGCGGACTCGACGTGTTGGTGAACAACGCCGGCTACGGCAACGTCAATGCCATCGAGGATACGTCGCTGGATGATTTTCGCCGGCAGATCGAAACCAACTTGTTTGGCACGATCATCATGACCAAGGCGGTGATTCCGCTGATGCGCCGGCAGCGCAGCGGCCACATTATCCAGTTCTCGTCGGTGGGCGGGCGCATCGGCGCGCCGGGCAGGGCGCCTTATTCCGCCGCCAAGTGGGGTGTCGAAGGCTTCAGCGAAGTGCTGGCCAGGGAAATGGCGCTGATCGGCGTGAAGGTCAGCATCATCGAACCCGGCGGTTTCCGCACCGACTTTGCCGGCGCCTCGACCGTGCTGGAAGAAGGCCGGCCGGAATACGACGAAGTGGTCGGCGCCGCGGCGCGCATGCAGCGCGATTACCACGGCCGCCAGCCGGGTGATCCTGCGCGTGCGGCGCAAGCGATCCTCAACATCGCTTCCATGGAGCAGCCGCCATTGCGCCTGCCGCTGGGCAGCGACGCCGTGGTCGCCATCGCAAAAGCCGACTACGCAAAGCTTGCCGAACTGGAGCGCTGGCGAAAGCTGAGCGTGTCCACGGATTTTCCCTGATCGTCCCTTACATCACCCCCATCCCTTTATCACCCAGGAGATTCACATGAAGAAGCTGTTCGCAGGGCTTGCGCTGGCGTTCGCCATGGTCACCGGACCGAGCGCGTTCGCGCAAACGAAGCATGTCGACAAGCCGTTTATCGTGCTGGTGCATGGCGCGTTCGCCGATGCGTCGAGCTGGAACGGCGTGATCAAGATCCTGCGCAAGGATGGCTACTTCGTCATCGCCGCCGCCAATCCGTTGCGTGGCGTAAAGAGCGACGGCCAGTACATCGGCAGCCTCGTCACAGCATTGAAGACGCCGGTGGTGCTGGTGGGGCACTCCTATGGCGGCAGTGTGATCACCGAAGCGGCCAACGGCCGTCCGAACGTCAAGGCACTGGTATACGTCAGCGCGTTTTCGCCGGATACCGGTGAGAGCGTCTCCGAACTGGCCGGCAAGTTCCCCGGCAGCACGCTTGGTCAGGCGCTCGCGCCACCGGCCGTGCTGCCCGACGGCGGTAAGGATCTCTACATCCTGCAGGATAAATTTCCCGCGCAATTCGCCGCCGATGCACCAATGGCGCAGGCCGCGTTGATGGCGGCGACGCAGCGCCCGGTGACGGAGGCGGCGCTCAACGAGAAGAGCGGCGATGCGGCGTGGAAACGCATTCCGTCGTGGCATGTCTATGGCACGGCGGACAAGAACATTCCGCCTGCGGCAATGGCATTCATGGCCGCGCGTGCGCATGCGCGGGACGTGGTGGTGGTCAAGGGCGCTTCGCACGTCGTGATGGTGTCCCACCCCGAAGCCGTGGCGCGGTTGATCGAGGAAGCGGCTGCTGCGCACTGAGTTGAAGCTGATGGCTGCGAGCCGGTTTGCAACGGCTCGCAGGTGTCAGCGAAGCGAGTCATCGCATCGAGGGAACGGGGAAGACCATGCGCTTTTATGTTCTTCGCGTGTTCGCTTTCTTGCGCAGGCGTTTTTCGTGCCGCAGTCCGTCATGTTTGGCTGCGCGCATGGTCGCTGCGCAGGCCGGTAACCGTGCTGCATATAGCAGCGTGCTTGCCGAATCGGTTGCGTTGATTCGCGCGGTTGCGCTGGCGCAGCATGTACCGTTCGAAGTCGTGGATCAGGTCGTGCATGCCACGCTGAAAACGGTGCACGGTATGCGGCATACGTATGATCCGGCGGTTTCTTATCAGGCCTGGTTGGGCGCTATTGCCACGCATCATGCGAGGCAGATGGTGTGTGCTCGCTGGGGTACCGAGTCGTCATTCCGGCGAAGGCCGGACGTAGCGCGCAGCGCGGAGAACGTCCGAAGGACGGCCCCTCAGGGGTGAGCGAAGCGAATCATCCATGCTTCGTGCTGGCGATAGATTCCGGCCTTCGCCGGAATGACGGTGAGGTGGTCTAGAGAAACTTCGCAAACTTATCGATCGGACGAACCTTCAACGCATCCAGATCCCACGCAAGCAATTGCGCAATCGCCAGCGTATCGGCATGAATCTGCCGGCGGCGCTCCGAGAACGCGCGCAGCAACTTGTTACGCCAGCGGGATTGCACCTGCAGTTCGAATGCGATGACCGCTGCGGCCAGGCGGGTGAGGTCGTCGGTCCAGTCGAGGCTGATCGCGGCGTTGGCGA
>CBJMMB010000223.1:0-4262 GCA_966430775.1 uncultured Dyella sp.
TGGGATTCACCCTCGTGTTGTGGTTTGGGGGGGGGGGGGGCAAAAACCCCACCGTCCCCGTCGCCGGGGGGGGGTGGTTTGGGTGTTTCCACCCCAACCTACATCCGTGCTGCCGAGGGATCCATGCAACGACGCGATTTTCTTCGATTCACCTTGCTGACACCGTTCGCGACAGCGCTCCCGGTGCTTGCCGCCGAAACGCTCGGCAAGCCTGCCATCGAACTGTCACCCGATGGCAAGCCGCATCGCTTCGAACTAGGCCGCAAGCAATTCCTGCTCGATGGCGCACCGTTCCAGATCCGCAGCGGGGAGATGCATCCCGCACGCATCCCTAACGACTACTGGCGGCACCGCATCCACATGGCCAAGGCGATGGGTCTCAACACCATCGCGATCTGCCTGATGTGGAACTACTTCGAAAGCGAGCCGGGCGTGTTCGACTTCAGCACCGAGAATCGCGATTTCGTGCGCTTCATCAAGCTGTGCCAGGAAGAGGGCATGTGGGTATACCTGCGTCCGGGTCCTTACGTTTGCGCCGAGTGGGATCTGGGCGGTTTGCCGGCCTATCTGCTGCGTGATCCTTCCATCCGCGTGCGCAGCAAGGACGACGCGCGCTACATGCAGGCCGTGCAGCGCTACATGGATGCGGTCGCGCCGAAAATTGCGCCGTTGATGACGAGCCGCGGCGGTCCGATCCTGATGGTGCAGATCGAAAACGAATACGCCTCCTTTGGCCATGACCTGCCCTATCTTTTGCGCTTGCGCACGATGTGGCAGGCGCATGGGATCGACGGTCCGTTCTCGATTGCCGATGGGCTGGGTGAGTTGCAGAAGGCGGGCACCTATGTGCCAGGCGCCGCGCTGGGATTGGATGGCGATATGGATTTTGCCGCCGCGCAGACCATGGCCGGCGATGCGCCGGTGTGGATGAGCGAAGGCTATCCCGGCTGGCTTACGCATTGGGGCGATCTGACGTTCCAGCGCGGCAACTATCTGCCGACGTTGCGCAAGCTGATGGAAGAGGGCCGCTCGTTCAACATGTACATGGTGCACGGCGGCACCAATTTCGGTTTCACCGCCGGCGCCAATGCGCGCAACGATTACGCCGATTTCGAGCCGGTGATCACCAGCTACGACTACGGTGCGCCGATTAATGAACGTGGCGAGCCCACGCGCGATTACCACGCCTTCCGTAAAACCATCGCCGAACATTTGCCGCATCCCCCGATGGAGCTGCCGTCGCCGGTGCCGCTTGTGCATTTTCCCGAGTTGATCGCGCAGCCCTACGCATCGATCTGGGACAACCTGCCGCTGCCGTCGCGGCTGGTGAAAAAGCCCGACCCGAACGAGATCCTGTTCGCGCAGAACCAGGGCATGGTGGTGTATCGCAAGACGCTGTTGAGCGGCGGCATGCTCAATATGGAAGGCCTGCGCGACTATGGCACGGTGTACAGCGATGGCAAGTATCTGGACTACGTATCGCGCGTCACCAAGCCCGGCTTGCACGTAAAGCACTACGTGGATATTCCGCCGCCGGCCAATGGCGCGGGCACGACGGTGGAGATCCTGGTCGACAGCTTCGGCCACGTGGGTTATGGCCAGGCGATGTACGACTTCAAGGGCATCGTCGGTGCGGTGACGCTGGATGGCGAGGAGCTGCAAGGCTGGCAGGCGCACAGCTTGCCGCTGGACGATGCCTATGTCGCGGGCCTGCCGCCGATGCGGGCCGATTCACCCTCGCGTTTGCGCCCCGGCATGTTCTTCAAGGCGGTTTTTACGCTCGACAAGGCGGGCGATTGCTATATCGACATGAGCGACTGGGACAAAGGCTACGTGTGGATCAACGGCCATCTGCTGGGGCGTTACTGGCGCATCGGGCCGCAACAGCGGCTGTATTGCCCGGCGCCGTGGCTGTCGCGCGGGCGCAATGAGTTGCTGGTGTTCGACATGCACAAGGTGATGCCGACGGCGATCCGCTGCAGCGACAGATTGGCGTAGGTTGGGGTGCAAACTCCAACATCGCGAGCATGGCAATGGCATACGAAAAGGCCGCCTTGCGGCGGCCTTTTTGGTTATCGGCGTATCAACCGCCGCGTGATGCCTTCTTGCGATCGTTCTCCGTCAGATGCTTCTTGCGCAGACGGATTTCCTTCGGCGTCACTTCCACCAGCTCGTCGTCGTCGATGAAGTCCAGCGCCTGCTCCAGCGAGAACTTGGTCGCCGGGGTCAGCTGGATCGCATCGTCCTTGCCCGAGGCGCGCATGTTGGTCAGCGGCTTGGGCTTGATCGCGTTGACGGTGAGGTCGTTGTCTTTGGCGTGGATGCCGACCAGCTGGCCTTCATACACGTTGTCGCCTTCGGCGGCGAACAGCTTGCCGCGTTCCTGCAGTGGCCCCAGCGAATAGGCCGGGGTGGTGCCGCCCGCGTTGGCGATCATCACGCCGTTGAGGCGCTTGGCGATCTGGCCTTCTTCCTTCGGGCCGTAGTGGTCGAACACGTGGAACAGCAGGCCCGAACCCTGGGTGAGGGTCTTGAACTGGTTCTGGAAGCCGATCAGGCCGCGCGCCGGGATCATGTATTCCAGGCGCACGCGACCCTTGCCGTCCGGTTCCATGTTCTTCAGCTGGCCCTTGCGCATGCCGAGGCGTTCCATCACCGGACCCTGGTGGATTTCTTCCACGTCCACCACCAGCTGTTCGTACGGCTCCATCTTCTGGCCGTCGATTTCCTTGATGATCACTTCCGGACGCGACACGGCCAGTTCGTAGCCTTCGCGGCGCATGTTCTCGATCAGCACCGACAGGTGCAGTTCGCCGCGGCCGGAGACCAGGAACTTGTCGGCATCCGAACCCTGCTCGACGCGCAGCGCCACGTTGTGCACCTGCTCGCGCTCCAGGCGATCCTTCAGCTGGCGGCTGGTGAGGAACTTGCCGCCGGACAGATCCTTGTTGCCGGCGAACGGCGAATTGTTCACCTGGAAAGTCATGCTGATCGTCGGCTCGTCCACCGTCAGCGCCGGCAGCGCCTCGGGCTTGTCCAGCGCGCACACGGTGTCGGAAATGGTCAGTTCCTGGATGCCGGAGATGGCGACGATATCGCCCGCTTCGGCGCTGTCCTGCTCGATGCGCTCAAGGCCGAGGAAGCCGAGCACCTGCAGCACCTTGCCCTGGCGCTTCTTGCCGTGACGATCGATCACCGCCACCGGCATGTTCTTCTTCAGCGTGCCGCGCTGGATGCGGCCGATGCCGATCACGCCGACGAAGTTGTTGTAGTCCAGCTGACTGATGCGCATCTGGAACGGGCCTTCCGGATCCACTTCCGGCTTCGGCGCGTGGTCCATGATGGCCTGGTAGAGCGGGGTCATGTCGCCTTCGCGGGCATCCGGATCGAGCGAGGCGTAACCGTTCAGCGCCGAGGCGTAGACGATCGGGAATTCCATCTGCTCCGGCGTGGCGCCGAGGCGGTCGAACAGATCCCACACCTGCTCCACCACCCATTCCGGACGGGCGCCCGGGCGGTCGATCTTGTTGACCACCACGATCGGCTTGAAGCCCATCGCGAACGCCTTCTGCGTCACGAAGCGGGTCTGCGGCATCGGGCCGTCCATCGCATCGACCAGGATCAGCACGGTGTCCACCATCGACAGCACGCGCTCCACCTCGCCGCCGAAGTCGGCGTGGCCTGGGGTGTCGACGATGTTGATGCGGTTTTCACGCCACTTGATGGCCGTGTTCTTGGCCAGGATGGTGATGCCGCGTTCCTTTTCCTGGTCGTTGCTGTCCATCACGCGCTCGGCCAGCACAGTGCGTTCGGACAGGGTGCCCGACTGCTTCAGCAGCTGGTCGACGAGGGTGGTCTTGCCGTGGTCGACGTGGGCGACGATGGCGATGTTGCGCAGGTTTTCGATGGACATGAGTGCCGGGCTTGGGCGGGCCGTAAGGCCGCCGCGCAGGTTTCGGTAGGGGTTAACCTGCGGATTATACGGGGTTGTGTGACATCTTGCTTGCTGTCTGGCCCCATGCGTTGCCTAACCATTGCTGCCCGAACCCTCAGCCGCCTGTTGGTGCCCTGTTCCGGGTCTCGGCCATTCATTTCACGCCCGTCGCCCCGGCGAACGCCGGGGCCCAGCGACTTTGCAGCGGAAAGACACTGGGTCCTGGCGTTCGCCGGGACGACGAGGTGGCGCACCTGCTGAGATCCGGCGCTAAACCTCGCACTACGCCGCCGCTTCCTCCAGCACGCCAAGATCCAGCTTCTTCATC
>CBJMMB010000224.1:0-4252 GCA_966430775.1 uncultured Dyella sp.
AATTCCGGCCTTCGCCCACTGCTGTCCGGGAAAAACTGTAGCTCCGCGAAAAGATCCCGGGAGAGGGGTTGGGGTGAGGGTACGACCAGCGCGCGATAACAAAGACTTGCGCCAGACGTCAGCATCGCGCTTCGCCCGAACCCTCACCCGCCTCTCGGCACCCTCTCCCGGAGGGAGAGGGGCTCACTCAGAAAGTCATTGGCGAGTCACCACATCAAGCGATGACGCAAAAACACAGCCATGCCTTGTACGCCGGCCAACGGACAGAACTTCCCCGGACAGCAATGCGCCTTCGCTGGAATGAAGACTCGCTTTGAGATGGCATCGGGGTGAATCGTGAGTTTGGGGGCGATTCGTTGGGTTACGCTGCGCTAACCCAACCTACGAAATGCATGCAAAGCGGTAAGTATCCGGTAAGTCGCCCGCCCCGAGAGTGCAGATCCCCGCCCTCGACCCGGATCACCGCCCTATGCGATTCCAGCGCAACCGCATGCAATACTTTGCCTTGCTCGGCGCTCTTCCCTGGCTGCCGATCCTCCACGCACAAAGCACCGCTACGGGGGAAACAGCTCCGAGCCAGGCGCAGAGCCTGCCAGGGGTTGCGACAGGGTTTGATGGGCAGGAGACGGCATCGTCGTCGCATTGGGGATTGGGCATAGGTGTCGCGGTGGAAGGCTTGCCGTACAAAGGGTTCAGTTCCCGCGTCACCCCGGTGCCGTATGTCTTCTACGACAATCGCTGGATCAGTTTCATCGGCAACACATTCGACCTCAAGGCATGGCAGGGGAATGGTTTTACGTTTTCCCTGCGAACCAAGTTTTCGTTATTCGATGGTTATACCCACTCCGATGCCCGCATCTTTCGTGGCATGGCCAATCGCAACGGCGCGCTTTGGTATGGCCCGCATGTGGGCTGGCACTACGGCGAATTCAGTATTTCGACGGAGTATCTGACCAGCACCCGCGGGCAACAGGGCGAATTGTCGCTTGAGCGAGGCTTCGATTTCGGGAGCTGGCATATCGCGCCGCATGTCGGATTCCTTTACATGAACCGCAAATACGTCGACTACTATTACGGTGTGCGGCCCAACGAAGCGACGTCCACGCGTCCGGTCTACGATGGCAAGTCAACCGTCAACGTGACCGCCGGCGTCAGCGCGACGTGGCACCTGGACGCGCGCCAATCCATTCGCGGCGATGTGGGCGTCACGCAATTCGGCTCCGGCATTACCGACAGCCCGCTGGTGGGGAGAAAGACGGCGCCAAGCATCCTGGTCGGCTATATCTATCGATTCAAGTGACGTGATGGCATGCACCGCGTAGCGCTGGTTGAAGATCACGAACGTCTGGCCGAGATGATCAAGGCGGCGCTCGGGCGCAGCGGCATCGAAACGGATATCTTCCCGGATGCCGCGGCTGCGCTGTATGCGCTGGCGCGCCACGAATTTGCGTTGCTGGTGCTGGATCGCGGCTTGCCGGACGGCGATGGCATCAAGCTATTGCGCCGGTTGCGCGCCGGCGGCGCGGCCATTCCGTGCCTGATGCTGACCGCCAGGGACGCGATCCACGATCGCGTGGAAGGGCTGGAAAGCGGCGCCGACGATTACCTGACCAAGCCGTTTTCGATGGAGGAACTGGTGGCGCGCGTGCGTTCGCTGATGCGCCGCCCCTCCGCCATGGCTCCCCTCGCGCCGGATTTTGCGGGGCTCCTGATCGATCCGGAACGCGCCTGCATGCGTTACAACGGCGATTGGGTGTCGCTGTCGCCCTCGGAGCTGCAGATCATGCTGCGCATGGTCTCGGCGGCCGGAAAGGTGGTGCGACATGCGCAGCTGGAACATGCCGCCTGGGGCTTGCATGAGGAGGTCACGCCGAACGCGCTCGATGTCGCGCTCCATCGCTTGCGCAAGAAACTGTTCGCCATCGATGCCGGCATCAAGATCGTGAACGTGCGCGGCATTGGCTACCAACTGCAGAAGACGTCTGCGGATTCCCGATAAACCACCCTGGTAACGCCATGACGATGCCTCTCCAAGCACACCATGTAAATGCGAAGGCACCTGCGCCACCGACGACCCGCCGACCCTCCTGGTTCGACAGCCTTTCCACGCGACTTTTCGTGACGTGCCTGTTGGCTTTGGCGCTAAGCCTCACCGTTGCTCTGATAGGACTCGAATACGCCTTGGCACATTATCCTGCCGATGCGTTCGCGAGCTGGGACATTGAAAATGCGGTGCGACAATTGGCCGAGTCGGTGCAGTTCGATGGGAAAGGGGTGCCCATCTCGGTTCCGATGTCGCCAAAACTCGAAAAATTTCGCTCGGTCTTCCCTCAGGACATCGGCTATCAAATCGTGGACGAACGCGGGGGTGTGACGGTGTCGTCGCTGCCTATAGCCGTTTCCGTGCCGCACGAGATTGATTGGATGCACACCCGGCACTCCCGTTTCGAAAGCGGCGGCAAGGTCTTTTACGTAGACACCGTGCCCATCCCCGGCGCGCGCGCCCCTTATTTCCTTCAGGCCGTCACCAGCGAGGCGTTTGATGCGGTGCTGACTCGGATCAAGGGCAGCACGGTTCCGAAAGCTACGAAGTTGACCTTTCTGGTCGCCATGCTGGTTTTCGGAGTTACCACGCGGTTGACGTTGCGGCGGCTGGTAAAGCCCATCCAGGAAGTTTCGCGCGCAGCAGCCGGCATCACGCCGCAGAATCTGACCACGCGCTTGTCGCTGCACAACATTCCCAGCGAGATGCGACCGCTGGTCGCCTCGTTCAACGAGGCGCTGGCCAGGTTGGAAGAAGGCTATCTCGCGCAGCAAACCTTTCTAGCCGCCGCGGCGCATGAATTGCAGACGCCTTTGACCCTGATCCGCGGGCAGATCGAAATGCAGCCGGCGTCGCCCGACACTCATCAGATCCTGCACGACGTGGACGCAATGTCACGGCAGGTTCGTCAGCTGCTGCATCTGATGGAAGCCAGCGTGCTGCAGAACTACGAGTTTTCGCAGATCGACCCGCAGCGCGTGGTGCGTGATGTCACTTCCCAGCTGGCGCGCAGCGCCGCAGCGCGCGGCGTAAGGATGGAAACCAGCCTGCGCGCGGCCGCCAGAGAGGTCAGGGCGGACGAAGGCGGCTTGTTCATCCTGCTCAAGAACCTGCTGGAGAATGCGCTGGCTTATGCACCTCGTGATTCCACCGTCGTGATCAAGGTCGACGCCTCCTCGATCTCGGTCAGCGACGAAGGGCCGGGGATCGATGAAGCGCATCTGCCGTTGATCTTCAACCGATTCTGGCGCGCGCCGAACAACCAGGCCGAAGGGTCCGGGCTAGGTCTGGCGATCTGCAAGGAGATCGCGCTTGCGCATGGCTGGCGGTTGATCGCGGCGCGGACCCAGCCGGGTACGCTTTTCACCATCCATTTTTTCGCCAGCCTAAGCGAGCAGGCTCGGCGCAAAACAAAACCGCCGCGATGTTTCCATCGCGGCGGCGGTTGAATCACTTGGGTCAGCAGCGCATTACCACGGCGCCGCCACCAGCGAAATCGGCTCCCAGAACACCATCGCCTTCGAGCCATGCGTATCGACCGAAGCGATCGCCTCCTGCGGACGCGGCGTCGGGCCGGAGGAGCGCAGTACCGACATCGCCACGGTCAGGTTGCTGCGTAGCGCGGGAATGGTCTGGTGCGCGAAGTCCTTCAGCGCGGGATTGCTCGACGATACCTTCATCGCTTCATAGGCGGAGATCATCCGGCAATGGCTGCGCACGGCCGAACTGGCGAAGGTGCGGTCGAACGCGTCGCCGTTCAGCGTTTGCATGCGTGCCACAGCGGTGGCGGCCGGCTGTCCGGTGTCGGCATGCTTGCTGCCGCTGAGCTGCGCCAAGTGGGCGTCGAGCGCGGTGCGTTCCTGAAGGATGCTGTTGGCCAGCTCGATCACGCGCGGGTTGCTGGATTTGGCCAACGCCATTTTCGCCATGGCGATCTGGTTGGCGTTGTCGGCCCTGGCGCGGGTGAGGAAGGATTGCTCGTCCGGGCTCAGCGGTGGCGGGTTGGTGTCGGCTGCTTGCGCCAGTCCCGCTGCCAGCATCAACCACATCAGCACCAACGAGGCAGGAACAAACCGGGAAAAACGTACAGCACGCATAACGTATCGCCTTCAAGGCAGAGCCAATCGCCCCTTACGGCTTCAATGTGAACTTCGAGAAGTTCAAAGAGTGTTCGGAAATCGTCAGGCGAATGTACGACGGCGTTAGCAA
>CBJMMB010000225.1:0-4240 GCA_966430775.1 uncultured Dyella sp.
TGGCGTTCCAGCAGTTCCTGCGCCAGCGGCAGCAGTTCGCGCCCGCGCGCGTTGAGCCGCAGCCGGCCGCGCTCGCGATCGAACACCGGGGCATCCAGCTGCCGCTCCATCTCCGCCAACGCCATGCTGGCCGCCGGCTGGGTGAGGTGCAGCCGCTCCGCCGCGGCGCGCACGCTGCCATGCAAGGCGATCTGCACGAATACATCCAGCTGACGGAGACTGACGTTGAGCATAAGTCGATCTTATAGCACCGATTAGATATTTCAAATTTTCCTAATACATGACGAAATGGAAAATAGGCGCATCCCCAAGGATGTTGCGCCATGAATGCCATAAGCCTTCCCGCCTCCCCTACCCTGCAGCTTCGCGCCTCCGGCTTGTTGTTGTCGGTGGCGATCGCGCTGGCGGCCTGGTGGCTGGGGCGCCTGGTGCCGCTGATCGGCGGGCCGGTGTTCGGCATCGTCATCGGCATTGCCGTGCGCAACCTGCTCGCGCCCGGCGAAGCCTTCAACCCCGGCATCCAGTTCGCCAGCAAGCAGATCCTGCAGTGGTCGATCATCGCGCTGGGCTTTGGCTTGAGCCTCACCCAGGTGGCGCACACAGGATTGCAATCGTTGGCGGTCACGCTGGTGACCATCACGGTGGCCTTCGGCACGGCGCTGCTGCTGGGCCGCGTGCTGAAAGTGCACGACAAGCTCAAGGTGTTGATCGGCGTAGGCACGGCGATCTGCGGCGGTTCGGCGATCGCCGCGGTGACGCCGATCATCAAGCCGGACGATCACGACACCGCCTTCGCCATCTCCACCATCTTCCTGTTCAACATCGTCGCGGTGCTGCTGTTTCCGCTGCTGGGGCATGCGCTACATCTGTCCGATCTGGGTTTCGGCCTGTGGGCGGGCACGGCGATCAACGATACCTCTTCGGTGGTGGCCGCCGGCTACAGCTACAGCACGACGGCCGGCGATTACGCGACGATCGTGAAGTTGACGCGCGCCACGCTGATCATCCCGATCTGCCTGGTGCTGGCCATCGCCGTGGCGGTGCGTGAAAAGCGCGCGGCCAAGCATACGGGCGTCACCAGCGATTTCAGCCTGCGCCGGATCTTTCCGTGGTTCATCCTATGGTTCCTGGTGGCTTCGGCGGTGCGCACGGCGGGTTTCGTGCCGGTGGCGATTCAACCCGCGATCCATCTTGCTGCGGAGTTCATGATCATCGTGGCGCTCACCGCGATCGGCCTGTCGGCGAATCTGCGCAAGATGGCGTCGACCGGCGTGCGGCCGATCCTGCTGGGCTTGGGTGTATGGGCGGCGGTGTCGGTGAGCAGCCTGTTGGTGCAGGTGGTGATTGGGCAGTTGTAAGGCTGCAACTTGCGAAACGTCTCGCGTAGGCTGGGTTAGCGCCGCGTAACCCAGCAATTCGCTCCGAAACGTTGGGTTACGCTGCGCTAACCCAACCTACGGGTAGCGTCCCGGTTGTTAGCGCTTTTGCTCCGCCAGCGTCAACGCGACCTTGTCCCGCAGATACACCGGCAATGCATGCTCCGGCGCCACGGCCCGGCCTGCCTTGAATTCGCGTACGGCCAAGGTCGCCACGTGCCGCGCCTGCGGGTAACACATGCCATCGCTCGAACGCGGCTCTACGCCCAACCGGCTGCGCAAGGTGTCGTGATAAGTCGCCCAACCCGAACCTACTACGTGCCACGCCTCGGCCTGCGGCAACTGCAGCGATTCGGCCGTGCACACGCGCTCTTCGTCCAGCGCGATCAAGCCGCCTTCCTCATCGCGCCGATAGCTGGCCGCGTAGATTTCGCCCATGCGCGCGTCGATGACCGCGAGAATCGCCGCATCATCCTCCGGCGCTTCCAATGCCAAGGCGGCCAGTGAAGAAACGGTGACCACCGGCCGGTCCAGCGCCATCGCCATGCCTTGCGCCAGCGATATCGCGAGCCGCACGCCGGTGAACGCGCCGGGGCCGCGGCCCACGGCAATGGCGTCCAGCGCATGCTTGCCGATACCCGCTTCGGCCAGCAGCTCGTCGGCCAGCGGCAGCACGCGCTCGGCATGGCGTCGCGGGGCGAGCTCGGTGCGGGCGATGACAGTCTCGCCATGCACCAGCGCGACGGAACAGGCTTCGGTGGCGGTTTCCAGGGCGAGCAGATTCATGGGGCGCATTCTCGCACGAGGGCGCAAGTCATTACCTCCCGGGTAATCGCCGTGCGGCAGGTGCGGCCGCAAGCTTTCTCCACCAACCAAGGAGAACGACCATGAACGACGCACACATCCTCGCCACCCGCTATATCCGCAGCTGGAACGAAACCGATCCGCTGCGCCGGCTCGCGTTGCTGGAAGAGATCTACACCGAACACGCCACCTATACCGATCCGATGATCACCGCCAAGGGCTGGGAAGCGATCAACGCCACCATCGACGCCGTGCAGAAGATGTTCCCTGGGCATGTGTTCGGCCTGGAAGGCGAGGTGGATGCGCACCACGACATGATGCGCTTCCGTTGGCAGCTCGGCGAACCGGGCGCGCACGAACCGCTGGTGATCGGCTTCGACGTCGCCGTGCTGGAAGACGGCCGCATCAGTCGCGTATGCGGATTCCTCGACAAGGTGCCGGTGGCCGTCGCCGCCTGATGCTCCACTCACCTGCCGCGCGCCGAAAGGCGCGCGGCTTATGCACGGCGTACACGAGACCATGTCCATGTTCGAAAGCAGCGACCGCATCCGCCTGCACCACGAAGAATGCCAAACGGCCCGGGACAGCCGGATGTCCCGCGCGGCATGATCGGCCGATGCATGCCATCCACATTCAACCCCAACGCCCGGTCGGCGATCTGCTGCGCGAATGGCGTCGGCATCGCCGGCTGAGCCAGCTCGAGCTGGCCACCCACGCCGAGGTTTCCACGCGGCATCTGAGCTTCGTGGAGTCCGGCCGCGCCCAACCCAGTCGCGACATGATCCTGCACTTGGCGCAATACCTGGATATTCCCTTGCGCGAACGCAACGCCTTGCTGGTCGCCGCCGGTTTTGCACCGGCCTACGCGGAACGCCCGCTGGAAGACAGCTCGATGGAAGCGGCACGCAGCCTGATCGACCAACTGCTGCAAGGCTTCGAACCTTATCCGGCCTTGACCATCGACCGGCATTGGCAACTGGTGTCGAGCAACCAGGCCACGCTGCGCCTGCTCGATGGTCTTGCCCCGGAATGGCTGCAGCCACCCATCAACGTGCTGCGGCTGAGCCTGCATCCGGACGGCCTGGCGCCGCGCATCCGCAACCTGGCGCAATGGCGCGCGCATCTGCTGCATCGGCTTGCGCAGCAAATCGAGGCTACGCACGATCCGCAGCTGATCGAGCTGCAACGCGAAGTGCAGCGTTTTCCGGCACCTGCCGACATGAGGGTATGTGCAAGCGCTTCGGCGATCGCCGTGCCCATGCAACTGGAAGTGCGCGGACGAGTGCTCTCGATGATCAGCACCACCACCGTATTCGGCAGCCCCGTGGACATCACGCTGTCGGAACTGGCGCTGGAAGCCTTCGTGCCGGCCGATGCGCAAACCGCGCAGGCCTTGCGGGAAATGATGTAGAGCGGCCACGTTCGGGACGGTTGTGGTTGGTCATGCAGACCACCACCTTGGAACGATGCGCCGGGGTTGCCGGCCTGGGCGAGCCCAAGGCCGGCGCTTTGGCACACCCCCACACGCCCTTTACAATGGCCGTTTCTGTGCCTGTACCCACGCGCCGCCGTCCGGTGCGCCAATGCGAGTCCCCGATGGAAAAGAGTTTCGAGCCCCGCCCGATCGAGTCGAAGTGGTATGCCCGCTGGGAACAGAGCGGTGTATTTCACCCGCCTGGCAAGGGCGAGCCGTACTGCATCCTGCTGCCGCCGCCGAACGTCACCGGCACCCTGCACATGGGCCATGCGTTCCAGCAGACCGTGATGGACATGCTGATCCGCTACCAGCGCATGCGCGGCCTGCGCACGCTGTGGCAGGTCGGCACCGACCACGCCGGCATCGCCACGCAGAAGATCGTGGAAAACCAGCTTGCGGTGGAGAGCAAGACCCGCCACGACCTGGGTCGCGAACCCTTCGTAGAACGCGTGTGGCAGTGGAAGGAGGAATCGGGCTCCACCATCACCAACCAGATGCGCCGCCTGGGCGTGGCCGCCGATTGGTCGCGCGAGCGCTTCACCATGGACGAGGGCCTTTCCGCCGCCGTGCGCAAGGTGTTCGT